>NZ_AP026708.1:1993214-2325000 GCF_026000375.1 Pseudodesulfovibrio portus | reverse complement strand
CGGCCCCCAGCAGCTGGTACACGAAATACCCGCACACGAAGAGCAGGATGAGCGGCAGCCGCTGCCACAGGTAGGCCGTGATGTCTCCCAATGATTCCATGGTGGCAATGGACCGTTTTCACGGGAGAATGTCAATGGCGGCCCACCCCGGGAATTGGTTGTGGCAGTCCGCCGCGCACTCTGGTATCATTTGCGACCAACACGGAGGAATCATTTAAGTGGCCGAATTCGTTCATCTTCACGTCCATACCGAATACAGCCTGCTGGACGGGGCGATCCGCATCAAGGACCTGCTCTCCCGGGCCAAGGACCTGGGCATGCCCGCCGTGGCCATCACGGACCACGGGTCCATGTACGGTGCCGTGACCTTCTACATGGCGGCCCTGGAAATGGGCATCAAGCCCATCATCGGCTGCGAGGTCTATGTGGCCCCCGGCGACGTGGACGAAGAGAACGCCCACCACAAGAAGGACCACGGCGGCGGCTACCACCTGGTGCTGCTGGCCAAGAACCAGCGCGGCTACAAGAACCTGATCAAGCTCGTTTCCTCCGGCTACCTGGACGGCTTCTACTACAAGCCGCGCGTCTGCAAGAACCTGCTCAAGAAATACTCCGAGGGGCTCATCGCCCTGTCCGCCTGCCTGGCCGGCGAGGTGCCGCGCAAGCTCATGAACGAGGGACTGGAAGCAGGCTGCGAAATGGCCCGGACCTACGAATCCATCTTTCCGGGCCGGTTCTACCTGGAGCTTCAGGACAACGGCATCGGCAAGCAGACGCGGCTCAACGAACTGCTCATCAAGTGCGCCGAAAAGACCGGGCTGCCCCTGGTGGCCACCAACGACTGCCACTACCTGACCGCCGAGGACTACGAGGCCCACGACACCCTGCTCTGCATCCAGACCCAGACCACGGTTGACGCGGAAAAGCGGTTCCGCATGGAGACGCAGGAGCTGTACTTCAAGACGCCCGAGGAGATGGAACAGGCCTTCGCCCACGTGCCCGAGGCCATCGCCAACACCCAGAAGATCGCCGAGCAGTGCAACCTCGAGATCGAGCTGGGCAACTACTATTTCCCTGAATACGAACTGTCCGAGGGCGTGTCCGACCTGAACGAGGAGTTCGAACGCCTCTGCCGCGCCGGGCTGAAGCGGCGTTTGGAGAAGATCACCTACACGGTGGACGAGAAGGTCTATTGGGACCGGCTCGACTACGAGCTGGGCGTGATCAGGGAAATGGGCTTCCCTGCCTACTTCCTCATCGTCCAGGACTTCATCAACTGGGCCAAGGACAACCGCATCCCGGTGGGCCCGGGCCGTGGCTCGGCAGCCGGTTCCATCGTGGCCTGGTCGCTCAAGATCACCAACCTCGACCCGCTCCCCTACGACCTGCTGTTCGAGCGCTTCCTCAACGTGGAGCGCGTGTCCATGCCTGATATCGACGTGGACTTCTGCGAACGCCGCCGGTTGGAGGTGGTCAAGTACTGCGCCGACAAGTACGGCAGCGACCGCGTGGCCCAGATCACCACCTTCGGCACCATGAAGACCAAGGCGGTCATCAAGGACGTGGGCCGGGCCCTGGGCATGACCTTCGGCGAGACCGACCGCATCGCCAAGCTCATCCCGGAAGACCCCGGCGTCATGGCCAAGCTGCTGGGCGTGGAAAAGGCCAAGATCACCGTGCCCAACGCGGTCAAGGCCGTGACCGAGCTGGACGACATGGTGGCCACCGACCCCAAGGTGGCCAAGCTCATCGACATTTCCACCCGGTTGGAGGGATTGTGCCGACACGCCTCCACCCACGCGGCGGGCGTGGTCATCTCCGACAAGCCCATGACCGAGTACCTTCCTCTCTACAAGGGGAAGAAGGGTGAAATCGTGACCCAGTTCGACATGAAGAAGGTCGAGAAGGTCGGCCTGATCAAGTTCGACTTCCTGGGTCTTCGCACCATGACGGTCATCGAGGACTGTTTGGACATCATCCGCGAACAGGGCAAGGAAGCGCCCGACCTGGACACCCTGCACCTCGACGACCCGGACACCTTCGCCATCTTCGCCAAGGGCGACACCGACGGCATCTTCCAGGTGGAGTCCTCGGGCATGCGCAAATACCTGCGCATGCTCCGCCCGGACTGCTTCGAGGACATCGTGGCCATGCTCGCCCTGTACCGGCCCGGCCCGCTGGGCATGATCGGTTCCCACGGCGTGTCCATGGTGGACGAGTTCATCATGCGCAAGCACGGGGACATCGAGGTCACCTACCCGCACCCGTCCCTGGAGGAGACCCTCAAGCCCACCTACGGCGTCATGGTCTACCAGGAACAGGTCATGGCCACGGCCATGGTCATCGGCAACTACTCGCTGGGCGAGGGCGATCTGCTGCGCCGCGCCATGGGAAAGAAGATCGCCGAGGAGATGGCCAAGCAACGGTCCCGCTTCCTGGAGGGGTCGCGGGAAAACGATATCCCGGACAAGGTCGCCAACGAAATCTTCGACACCATGGAAAAGTTCGCGGCATACGGCTTCAACAAGTCCCACTCCGCCGCATACGCGCTCATCTCCTACCACACCGCCTACCTCAAGGCCCACTTCCCGGTGGAGTTCATGGCCGCGCTCATGAGCTCGGAAATGAACAACACCGAAAAGATCATCATGTACATCAACGCCTGCCGGGACATGGAGATCACGGTCAAGCAGCCGGACATCAACGCGGGCATGGCGCGCTTCTCGGTGAAGGACGGGGACATCCTGTTCGCCATGGCCGCCATCAAGAACGTGGGCGAAGAGGCCATCAACGAGATCGTGGCGGAGCGCAAGGAAAACGGCCCGTTCACCAACATTTTCGACTTCTGCGAGCGCGTCAATCTCCGGCGCGTGACCAAGCGCGTGCTCGAATCCCTGATCAAGGCGGGCGCGCTGGACTGCTTCAACTGCTCCCGCGCGGCCCTGCTCCAAGACCTGGAAAAGGCCGTGGCCCTGGGCCAGAAAAAGGCCAAGGAAAAGGATTCCGGCATGCTCAACATGCTGGACATGCTCGGCGGCGGCGGACAGCCCGACGCGTCCACCCAGCCCACCTGCTCCCTGTGCGAGGAGTTCGAGGACCGCGAGAAGCTGGCCCTGGAGAAAGAGGTCCTCGGCTTCTTCCTGTCCGGCCACCCGCTCCTCGCCTACCGCCAGGACATGCAGCGGCTCAGGACCTCCACCCTGGACGACTGCAAGTCCATGCCCAACGGCACCGAGGTGCGCGTGGCCGTGATCATCCCGGACTACAAGCAGTTCATCACCCGCAAGGGCGACCCCATGGCCTTCTGCACCGCCGAAGACCTGACAACGTCCGGCGAGGTCACCATGCTGCCCAACGTCTACGCCGAGGCGCGCGAGCTGCTCGACGCGGACCGCCCGCTCATGATCCAGGGGAAGATCGACCAGCGCGACGACCAGCCCGGCCCCGAGGACGCGCCCAAGTCCGCCAAGATCCTGGCCGACAAGGTCCTGTTCCTGGCCGACGCGGTCCAGGGATCGGACCAGCCCGTGTCCCTGTGGATCGGCGAGAAACGGGCCGAGGACAACCACCTCAACGCCCTCAAGGCGATCCTGCAGCGCTATCCCGGCAACACCACCGTCAACCTGGGCATCATCACCCGCGAATCGGTCATCAACCTCAAGCTCGGAAACGGCTGGAAGGTCTACCCGGGCCGCGACTTCTGGAAGGACGTGGAGGCCTGGCAGAACGGCGACGCCGTGCGCTTCCGGGCCGAGCAGGAGTGACGCCTCGCGGGAGAACGGGTGCGGAAACAGGACGGACTTATACTCGGAACGCCCATCGACCATGATGGAAAAGGATCACAGGATGGACTCACTCAAGGAACTCGACGAGCGCCACCGCCGGTTCGTGGAAGAGCGCCACTGGCAGAAACACCAGTCGCCCAAGAACCTGGTCATGGCCCTGACCGGCGAGGTGGGCGAACTCAACGAGCTGTTCATGTGGCTCACGACCGAGGAGAGCTGGAAGCTCACGGGCGACAAGAAGCGGGCCGTGGCCGAGGAACTGGCCGACGTGCTCATCTACCTGACGCGCATCGCCGACGAGATGGACATCGATCTGGTTGCGGCTGCCCACGAAAAATGCGACCTGAACGAGCGCAAGTACCCGGTCGAGGCATTTCAGGGCAACGGCAAGCGCCCGCACGAATACAAGAACGAACAGGAATAGGCTGTCGTCGGGCTGCCCGGATGGAAACCGGACCGCAGCCGGGAGAAGGTATCATGGCAGGAAAGTGGAAGCTGACCATCACGCAGGACTTTTCATCCTCGCACCAGCTGCGCAACTACGGCGGCAAGTGCGAGAACATGCACGGCCACAACTTCGGAGTGGAGGTGGTGGTCGAGGGCGACAGGCTCGACAACAGGGTCGAGTACCTGGTGGACTTCAAGGAGATCAAGCGGCGCACCAAGGCGGTGCTGGAAAAGCTGGACCATAAACATCTAAACGACGTCCCGCCGTTCACCGACATCAACCCGTCGTCCGAGAACCTGGCCCGGTTCATCTACCAGGAACTGGCGGACGACATGCCCGAAAACGTACGCCTGGCCGAAGTGTCCGTGTCCGAGAAGGACTCGTCCAAGGCCACCTACTGGGAAGAATAGATGGCTGAGAAAAAAGAAGAGAAACGCGGCGAAATCAACGGCATGTCCTATGGGAAGATCATGACGAGCATGCTCATCCCCAAGGACTCGCGCACCAACCCCAAACGCATCCTGGGCGGCATCGCCTTCATCGCCTTTGTCTGCCTCTTCCTGTTCTCGGCGCTCTCCCGCAGCTGCAGACAGGAACAGCCGCAGGAGGAACAGCGTACCGGCCAGGCTCCGACCGTCACCGAGATTTGGCGGAGCTGATCCATGCGCGTCGTCATCCAGCGCGTCTCGGACGCCAAGGTTTCCGTGAACAACAAGGTCGTGGGTGAGATATCCACCGGGTTGCTGGTCCTGGCCGGGTTCGGCAAGACCGACGACACGGACTTTGCGGACTCGCCCAAGTGGCGCAAGATGCTGGACAAGATTTTCAACCTGCGCGTGTTCCCGGACGACGACGGCAAGCTCAACCTGTCGCTCATGGACATCAAGGGCGACCTGATGCTCATCTCCCAGTTCACGCTCTACGCGGATTGCAAGAAGGGCCGCCGCCCTTCCTTCACGGACGCCTGCCACCCCTACGTGGCCGAGTCCCTGTTCGACCACTTCGTGGAGGAGGCCGGAAAGCGCGCCCCCGGACAGCTGGCCACCGGCAGATTCGGGGCCGAGATGCACCTGGACTTCACCAACTGGGGCCCCGTGACCATCATCCTCGATTCGGACGAGCTGTAAGTCGTTGAACAGGCAAGCCGGTTACGATAGAGTCGCCCCATGACCCTCAAGTCCAAACTCATCCTCGCCCTCTCCCTGATCCTGGCCGCGACCTTCCTGTTCACCAGCCTGATCAACTACGAAGTCACTCGCCGGACCATCCGGGAAGAACTGCTCCACTCCTCCCTGCCCCTGACGGGCAAGAACATCTATTCCGAAATCCAGGGGGCTCTGATTCGCCCCATCATGGTGTCCACGTCCATGGCCAACGACGCCTTCCTCAAGGACTGGGTGCACGCCGGGGAAAACGACACCCGAATGATCAAGCGCTACCTTGCCGGGATCAGAGACAAATACGACTTCCTGACCACGTTCTTCGTGTCCGTTAACTCCGACAGGTATTACAACCAGGACGGCATCCTGAAGACCATCGGGGCCAGGGACCCGCGCGACGTCTGGTTCTTCGCCTTCACCCGCATGGGCAAGGAGTACGACCTCAACGTGGACCTGAGCGAGGGCGACAACGACACCCTGTCCATCTTCGTCAACTGCCGCGTGGAAGATGCAAACGGCCGCCTTCTCGGCGTGACCGGCTCCGGGGTCAACGTCGACCAGGTCGCGGCCCGGATCGAAAAAGTCCAGAAGCAGTATTCGCGGACCATCTACCTGGTGGATCAGGACGGGCTGGTCCAGGTGCACCCGGACAAATCGCGCATCAAGCGGTTCTCCATAGCCAAGGCCGGAGGCCTCCGCGACGTGGCCGAGGCCATCCTGAGCGAGCGGGACAAGGTCACCTCCCACGAGTACGACTGGGACGGCCAGCACCACCTGCTGTCCGCGCGCTACATCCCTGAACTGGAATGGTTCCTCATCGTGGACCAGGACGAGGCCGTGGCCCTGAAATCCGCCAAGCGCAACCTGATCCGCACCCTGGCCGTGGGCGGCGGCGTGTCCGCCCTGGTCATCCTGCTCTGCGTGGCCGTGATCAACCACTTCCAGACCCGGCTGGAGGACATGGCCCAGACCGATCCGCTCACCGGCACCGCCAACCGGCGCGCCCTGGAAGAACGCTTCGACCAGGCCGCGTACAAGGCGGACCGGTACGGCATCGCCTTCTCGACCATCATCATCGACCTCGACAAGTTCAAGGAAATCAACGACACCCACGGCCATATCCAGGGCGACGCCGTGCTGAAGAGGGTGGCCGACACCATCGCCGACACCATCAGGCCCTCCGACCTGCTGGCGCGCTGGGGCGGGGATGAATTCATCATCCTCATGGACGGCGAGCTTGACGATGCCCTGACCCTGGCCAAACGCATGCTTGAGGCCGTGTGCCAGTCTCCCGATGAACCGACCGTGTCGTTCTCCTACGGCCTTGCCGAATACGAAAAGGGCGACGACCTGGGGTCCATCACCATGCGGGCCGACAAGAACCTGTATCTGGCCAAGGGCCGGTGCTGATGCCGGACACCCTGTAGACAAACCCTTTCCCTGCCGATAGGTTGGGAGCAATGCAGAAATCCCAGGCCACTCCATCCCTCCAGGGGACGCCCCCGCGCATCCTGCTGCTGACCAGCCAGTATTTCCTCATCGGCGAACTGGAGGCCGCCTGCGCTCGCCTCGACGTGCCCCATCAGGTCATGAACCTGGAAACCAAGGAGATGACCCTCGACGACTTCGTGAACCGCATGACCACCGCCCTGACCGGGTTCAAGCCGGATTTCGTGCTCACGGTCAACCACCTTGGCGTGGACCACGAGGGCGTGCTGGCCTCCCTGCTCAAACAGCACAAGGTGCCGCTGGCCTCCTGGTTCGTGGACAACCCGCATCTCATCCTGGGCGCGTACGCCAACCTCTTCGACGCGCCCACCGCCCTGTTCACCTGGGACTCGGACACCGTGACCTCCCTCAAGGACATGGGCTTTGCCAACGTCTTCTACCTGCCCCTGGGGGCCGACCCGACCCGGTTCACGCCCCAGCGGAGCCAGCCGGTGGAAACATGGCGCGCACCCATCTCCTTCGTGGGCAACTCCATGCTCACCAAGACCATCAAGCGCATCGAGGCCGCCGGGCCTTCCCAGCGTCTGCTCCAGGCGGGCATGCTGGTGGCCAAGGCCTTCGGCGACTCGGGCGAGCCCATGGCCGGTGCCTTTCTGCGGCGGGAGTTCCCCGAGCTGGCAAGCGAATACGATGCCCTGCAGCCGCGCGGACGGCAGTTGGCCTTCGACACCTTCATCACCTGGCAGGCGACCATGCTCTACCGGCTGGACTGCGTGCTGCGCATCCTGGATTTCAACCCGCTCATCGTGGGCGACCCCGGCTGGATGGAACTGCTCAAGGACCGCACGGGCTGGCGCTACCACCCGGAGCTCTCCTATTACAGCGACCTGCCGGACTTCTATCCCCTGTCGGACATCAACTTCAACTGCACCAGCCAGCAGATGAAGGGCGCGGTCAACCAACGCGTGTTCGACGTGCCGTGCGCGGGCGCGTTCCTGCTCACCGACCACCGCCGCCAGATGGAGGAGCTGTTCGAGCCGGAGACCGAGATCGTCTGCTACACCCACCCGGACCAGATCCCGGCCCTGGTGGACCGCTACCTGAACGCCCCGGAAGAACGACGCCGCATCGCAGAAGCCGCCCGCAACCGCGTCCTGGCCGAGCACACCTACGACCACCGCATGACTTCGCTCATGGAGACCATGCGCCGGACCTTCGAGTAAGATGAGCAAAAAGCCCATACTCATATTACAGATGCAGCGGATGGGGGACCTCATCCTGACGTACCCGCTCATGCTCTGGCTGGCCCGGCGCTATCCCGGCCACCCGCTGTTCGTGGCCGCGGAGAAGTCCTTCTACCTGCCGCTGATGAAGATATCGCCGGAAGCGACCTATTTCCCCTATGACGGCGCACGCCATCTCAAGCAGCACGGCTACGAGCTGGTCATCAACCTGTCCATCCAGGAAAAGGCGGCCCTGCTCGCGGGCGAGGTCAAGGCCGAACACAGGGTCGGGCCGGTGCAGGCCGAAAACGGCACCCGGTTCGTGCACGGAGACTGGCAGCTCTACCGGACCTCCCTGGTCAGGAACAACCTGTACAACCGATTTCACTGGGCCGAGCTCAACGGGCTGGACGCCGCCCCCTTCCCGGACATGAAGGCGACCGTGTTCGCCCACCCGCGCACCCTGCCCGACTCCAACAAGATCGGCCTCTTCCTCGGGGCCAGCGACGAGGCCAAACGGCCGGACGCCCGATTCTGGGCATCCCTGTCCGACGAGCTGCACGGCCGCAACCTGCGCCCGGTGCTCTTCGGCGGCCCGGCGGAAAAGGACCTGGGCGCGGAAGTCGCCCGGCTGGCCAAGGGACCGGTCCTCAACCTGTGCGGCACCCTCGGCCTGGACGAATTCGGGGCCGTGGGCCAGACCATGGGGCTGTTCATCACCCCCGACACCGGCCCCATGCACCTGGCCGCCTGGACCGGGCTGAAATGCCTCAACCTGTCCATGGGCAACGTCAACCCGTGGGAGACCGGCCCGCTCAATCCCGGCCACTTCGTGCTGCGGGCGGACATGGACTGCGCCAAGGGATGCTGGACCTGCACCCGCGACCGGCTCCACTGCCACGACCCGTTCAAGCCGGGCCGCGTGGCCGCCCTGGCCCACCGGATGATGCAGGACAACACCCCCGACAGGCTCGCGGGCCTCGACCTGCCCGGCCTGGCCCTGTTCGGGACCGGAAAGTCCGGACTCGGCCTCTATCACCTGAAACGGCTCGACCGGAAGCCGCCGGACACGGAACGGCTCGCCGCCCGGTTCTGGCAGACATACTTCGGCCACCTGTTCGGCCTCTGGGACGACACCCGGCCCAGGGCGGCCTGGACCGATCTGGCCGCTCAAGCGGGCCGGGTCTCCGAAGACCTGCTCGCCCACCTGCCGGAGATGGGCCGCCAGTTCAAACACGGGCTCAAGTCCGGCGCGCTGCTCGACGAGTCCTTCTGGGCCGACAGCCCCCCCATTGCCCGACCGTTGACCGGCTACGCCCAGATGTATCTGCAAAACCATGATTACTCCCGACCGGCCTGGACCCACGCCCTCGGTCTCATGGAACGGCTGATGGCCTGCCAGCAGTAGGCCTACCCCGTGGCCGGAACACCCCGGCCGCCCTTCCCCTGTTCCGCTCCTCGCCCGGCACAATTCCCCCTCCCACGCTCCGTTTCCGCCGTGAGCAATCACCCGGACACGGTCAATTCTGCCTACCCCATGCGGATGCTTGCCCTTGTATTTGCAGGATTTTCACTTTGGCACAGCTTTTGATTGAAAGAGTGCCGAAGGAGAAAACCATGCAGAATATTCCCGGCATTGCCCTTGAAAAAGCCGAAGAACAGATCGCGGCGGTCAAGATTGCGCCCGCCAAGAAGCGCGACCAGCAGGAGCTGTTCGCCGACCTGTTCAATGAACACGCCGACATGGTCGAGAACGAACTCGCCCTCGCTCCCGTCTCCCACAACGAAAAAATGCTCGACGCCGTTCCCCACGCGGAAACGCGGGAAGAGCCCGTCAACGCCGCCGGGACCAAGGTCCCCGTGAAGGACAACAAGGAAAAGGACATCCGGGACAACGAAGCCCGCGTCACCGAGGACGATTTCGAGGAGCTCAAGGACGATCTCAAGGGATATGGCATGTCCGACGAGGAGATCGCCAGGCTCGAGGACAAGGTCAAGTCGGAAAAGGGCATGACCTGGGGCCAGATGGCCGCCGCCATCGCCCAGAAGATGGCCGCCACGCGCACCGCCGAGATGACCGACGATCAGAAGGTGGAGCTGAAGTCCTTCTTCTCCAAGTTCGGCTTCACTGAAAAGGAATCCGACAAGCTCATCGCGCAGCTTGAGAAGGGCAACTTCTCAAAGGTCATGAAGGAACTCCAGACCAAGGTCGACTCCATGCCGCAGGACAAGTCCCTGCTGCTCGAAAAGACGGAGATCGAAGCCTTCGCCGCCGCCCTGGCCTTTTCCAAGGAATTTACCGCCAAGATCAAGGAAATGCTGGGCAACAACGCCCTGCCCAAGGACATGAAAGAGGCCTTCACCCTGATCCGCCAGGAAATGGCCGACATGGACAAGAAGGACCAGGAACTCGCCCGCGCCGTGGGCAAGGTCTTTGCCAGGGCCATGGGCGACGAGTCCAAGGCCACCACCGCAGCCCGGCAGATCACCGAGGCCGTGGACCTGAAGCCCCGCGTGTCCGATGAACAGATCGAGACCGAGGCCAAGGAAGAGCTGGCCGAGGCCGTCAAGGTCCGCAAGGACGCCATGCCCGAAGCCTCGACCCGCAAGACCGCCACGGAATCCATGGCCAACAAGGTGGAGATCAAGCCCGAGGCCGATCCCAAGACCGCCACGGACAAGCAGGAAGACGATTCCGAAGAAAACTGGGACAACCTTTTCGGCAAGATGCGCGACGACAGCGGATCCACCGGCAAGGAGCAGGGCACGGCACAGACCCAGGCACAGGCGCAGACCGAAAGCTCCACCCTGAACGCCCTGACCAAAACCAACGCCGCAGAAATGGATTCCAAGGCCAAGGCCTGGGAAAAAGTTTCCGCCCCCAAGGTCATGAAACAGGTGGACAACGCCATATTCAAGACCCTGAACAACGGAACCAAGCAGCTCACCCTGCAGCTCACTCCCGAGAACCTGGGCAAGCTCTCCATCGTGCTTCAGGTCAGCGGCAAGGAAGTGGGGGCCACCATCCGCGCGGAGAACGCGGACGCGGCCAAGATCATTGCCGACAATATTGATATTCTTAAGAGTTCTTTAGAATCGCACGGGCTGAAAGTTGACAAGCTGGAGGTCCAGACCGGCCTGACCGGGAACCAGGACTACCAGGATTGGTTCGGTGAAAACGAGCACAACCTGGCTCGTGAACGGGAAGCCATGATCGCCATGCGCAACCACATGAAGCAGATGCGCGAGGGAAAAGGCGGCGTTCTGGCTCAGGACCTGCAACAGCTCCGTGACCAGGCAATACATGCCGATCACGGGTTACACATCATTGCTTAAGCGAGGTCTATCATGGGTTACACAGACACCACAGGCGTGCTGCTGGGACAACAGGAATCCCGGCTCGCAGCTTCCAACTCACCGACGGAACACGAAACGTCGCTGGACCAGGACGCGTTCCTGACCATTCTGGTGGCCCAGCTTACCCACCAGGACCCCCTCAATCCCATGGAAGACACTGAGATGACATCCCAGCTGGCCGAATTCTCGAGCCTCGAGCAGCTCACCAGCATCAACGACGGGATCGCCACCCTGGCCACTTCCATGCAGCAGACCGACATGCTCTCCGCCGTCAGCTTCATCGGCAAGGAAGTCAAGGCCGAGGGCTACAAGATCGCTCTCAACGAGGGCAACGCGTCCACCATCTACTACGGATTCGGCGAAACGGTCTCCGGCATCATGATGAACATTTACGATTCGGAAGGCGCCATCGTCCGCACCGTGGAGCTCGGCAGCAAGGAAGCCGGTTCCTACCAGTACGAATGGGACGGCAAGAATGACGCCGGACAATTGTTGCCGGACGGCCAGTACGGCGTCGGCATCCTCGGCGAGGACACGGAAGGCGGCTACGTCATGGTCCAGACCGAAATCTCGGGCGTCGTGGACGCCGTGGTCAACGACAGCGGCACCCAGTACCTGCGCCTCAAGGACGGCCGGTACCTGAACTTCCTCAATGTCAAGGAAATCGTGGATCCGGGCAGCGCAGCTGTCGTGGACCCCGAAGAAAGCGCCGAGGAAGAGCAGAGTTAAAGGAATTTCACTGCGGGTCAAACCGCAGATCTCTGGAGAAGAGTTTAGGAGGTTACAATGAGTTTAGGAGCATCGTTGTTTTCAGGCATCTCGGGCCTGACCGTCCATTCCGAAAGGATGACGGTTATCGGCAACAACCTCGCCAACGTCAACACCACGGGCTTCAAGGGTGCACGAATGCACTTCGAAGACCTGATGAGCGCCGATTTCGCCACGGTCAACGGCATCGGTCAGGTGGGACGCGGTGTGCGGGTGTCCACCATCTTTTCCGACTACGGGCAGGGGGCCTTCGAGTCCTCTACCGAAGCCACGGACCTGGCCATTTCCGGCGACGGATTCTTCGTGGTCTCGCCCAGAGGGGAAGACAACAAATA
Source organism: Pseudodesulfovibrio portus (assembly GCF_026000375.1). Classification (NCBI taxonomy): domain Bacteria; kingdom Pseudomonadati; phylum Thermodesulfobacteriota; class Desulfovibrionia; order Desulfovibrionales; family Desulfovibrionaceae; genus Pseudodesulfovibrio; species Pseudodesulfovibrio portus. The sequence goes on along the minus strand of NZ_AP026708.1, from coordinate 2,312,475 downwards.
CTATTCCCGGGCGGGCAACTTCCGGTTCGACTCGGACGGTTATCTGGTCGACCCGCACGGATACATCCTCCAGGGATGGGAGATCGAGCGCAGCGGCACCTCGGTGACCACCACCAGTTCGGAAACCGCAAGCGAAACGAACTCGGCCCGCATCATCGGCGTGCCCACGGACATCCGCATGGAGAATTTCCAGTCCGAGCCCAACCCGACAACCAGCGTGACCATCGTCACCAACCTGGACCCGTCTTCCGAGGACAGCTCCACCAGCACGACCAATCCATACTTCGCCATGTTCAACAACTGGGACGGGTCCGCAGACACGCCCCTGGCATCGACCCTGTACGGGTACTCCACCACCCTGAAGGTCTACGACGACATCGGCACGGCGCACAACCTGACCGTCTATTTCGACCAGGTCACCCTGTCCAATGCGGGCGGCGACACGGTCTGGGAATACATGGTCACCTGCGAGCCCAATGCCGACCGTCGCGTCCTGGATGGTCAGGACGGCAACACGACCCGCATCGGCGAAGGCCGCACCTCTGCGGCGGGCCTGCTCATGATGGGCACCCTGACCTTCACCACGGGCCAACTGTCCGGCATGTCCGCCTACACGCTCAAGAGTAACGGCGGCACCAACATCAAGGACCTGAACAACTGGGATCTGGCGGACTTCTCGACCGGCGGCTACCCGGTCTGCACCGCCAACTTCCTGGGCAAATCCAACGCCAGCACGGCAGAGTCCACCAACGCCACGCCGATCCAGATCGACTTCGGCATCAGGAACAAGGACCTGTCCAGCAACGGCGGCGGTGCCGTGAGCATCGGCTGGGCCGGTGGTCTGGGCACCCTGCCCACCAATGCGGCCATGGTCGGCAACGCCATCAACAACACCGGCTACCTTGCCAACTTCAAGGACCCGGCGGTCAGCGCCCTGGCGACCCAGAGCTATGACACCGGCGGTTCCTCCACCCTGTTCCAGTCCCAGGACGGCTATGCCGCAGGCATCCTGCAGAACGTATCCGTTTCCCGTGAAGGCGTGCTCAGCGGCCATTACTCCAATGGCCAGGTGCTGGAGCTGTACGCCGTCACCCTGGCGACCTTCACCAACAAGCACGGCCTGCGCCGTGAAGGCGGCAACCTCTTCTCCGAGACCCTGGAATCCGGACCGGCACTGACCGGCCAGGCAGGCTCCTCGGGCAAGGGCACCATAGACGGCAACTCCCTGGAGATGTCCAACGTGGACATGGCAACGGAATTCGTGCGCATGATCACCACCCAGCGCGGCTTCCAGGCCAACACCAAGGTCATCACAACCACGGACTCGATGCTCGGCGAAGTCATCGCCATGAAGCGTTAAGTCATATAAAAAGAGGTCTTAAGTAACCCATACTATAGACTCCTTCTCCAACCACCCCCCTGACTGACCCCCAGGGGGGAAATGAAGACCTCGCAGCCCCGCTGTCTGAAAAGACGGCGGGGCTGCATCGGTTGTGCAGCTGTGGATTGTGGCGCTTCGAGCAGCGAGCCTGAAAAAGCAAGGAAGACCGCTCTGACGGGGCGGCCAGTTGATTTTTTGGAAAAGAAAGGCACCTCCAGGTTTTCTGAAAGCCGGACGCGGGAGGAGGAGGAAAGACCCACATGAGGCAGGGAGACTTCCGCGCGCTCCGCGACATACAAAGCCCTTCATTCTTGCTGTGTGTTTCGCCTTTACGGCGACTTACTTTTGGGCCGGAGCGACCAAAAGTAAGCAAAAGTCGCTCTTCTTTGCTTCGCTTATCCGCCTCCAAACCGGCTGAGAATCTGATCCGAACAGCCCGCTCCCGGATCGCCATGTCTTCGCTGCGCTACGACGCGATCCGAAAAAGCCGCTTTCGCTGTTTGGTCAGCTTCTAGGCCTTGTTTGGTTTAAGGATATGCTCAATGTAATTAATCGGTGTCAGTTGGTTATTCATAGCCATGGTCGCTCCTGCGAGCATCATTTAATTATGGTTCATTCTATACAACATGCTTCCCGACAGAAAACCCATAAGCCAACTGGACTAAAATTCGTACACACTCCCCTTCCACCCGAAGACCTATGCCAGCCCTGTTCCGGAGGCTTAGAAACCGACCGCGAGGGGGCGGCGGCTCCTTAGCCGTTGCCAGCACATACCCCATTGGCGGTTGAATCTCACGGAGAGGCACAGTGTATCGCCCACCCCGGATGGGAGCCGTCCCATCACGGATCAGATTCTTGCCGCCAAACTCGGGCGGCCAAGTTCGTAACAGCGCTTTTTGGTTCCTTTTTGGGGCTGCCAAAAAGCAACCGCAGTCCGCGAAGGACTCGCCAAAGGCGAAATGCCTTTAACTCTTCTCTCTTCATCTCTCATAAATACCGCAAGGCCGCCCTCTTCAGGCTGCTGCTCGAAGCAAAATCTTCTCTATCCACGACAAACCCTTGACAGATAACGCTTGCAGGCCCTTTTAGGGGCGGAAAAAATGTCCTTTCTAGAGTTTCTTTAGATACTTATATTCTTAATATAACTTAATAAAATGAAGTTGGCATGCATGATGCTGTACATGTCGCAAATGGATTTGAGAATCGAACAAGGAGGGTTCTGATGTCTTTAGTCATTAACCACAACCTCATGGCGATGAACGCCCAGAGGAATCTGTCCGAGCATTATGGACGGCTCGGCGTTTCCACCCGGCGTTTGTCATCCGGTCTGCGAGTCGGCACGGCTGCCGACGATGCGGCCGGCCTGGCGATTCGCGAACTCATGCGTTCGGAAATCAGCTCCCTGCATCAGGGCATCCGAAACGCGTCCGACGCGATCTCGCTGATTCAGACGGCCGACGGCGCCCTGCAGGTGGTCGACGAAAAGCTCATTCGACTGAAAGAGCTGGCCATGCAGGCTTCCACGGGTACCTACAACTCCGATCAGCGCCTGATCATCGACTCCGAGTACCAGGCCATGTGTTCGGAAATCACCCGTATCGCCAACGCCACTGACTTCAACGGTATTTATCTTTTGAACGGCAACCTGTCCGGCGACCCGTCCGTGGACCACGACGGCACCGGCCTGCAGTCCACCGGCCCGCTGAAGATCCACTTCGGCACCAGCAACGACTCGTCGGAAGACTACTACTATGTTGCCATCCAGGGTTCGAGCGCCTCCGCTCTCGGCCTCGGACACGCCTCGGCGGTGAACGCCAACGGCGCCACCTGGGAAATCCAGCACGCCGGTCAGTCGGTCTCCACCCAGGCCCTGGCCCAGGCGGCGATGGACGCCATCAACCAGGCCATCATCTCCAAGGACAAGATCCGCGCCAACCTCGGTTCCATGCAGAACCGGCTGGAAAACACCATCACCAACCTGGAAATCCAGGCCGAGAACCTGCAGTCTGCGGAATCCCGCATCTCCGACGTCGACGTGGCGCAGGAAATGACGGAATTCGTCCGCAACCAGATTCTCACCCAGTCCGCTGTCGCCATGCTCGCCCAGGCCAACTCCCTGCCGAGAATGGCCATGCAGCTCATCGGCGGCTAGTCGTAAGACACGCCCCGCGACTGAAGACGATCGGAAGCCGGCCCCGTGGAGTATTCCACGGGGCCCGATTTCCGGTCGTTTTCGGGTTGTTGTTCCTGAGTCTTATTCGTCGCAGAGGTAGTCCAGCGCGATCTTGGCGGATTCCTGTTCCGCCCGCTTCACGCTGGTGCTGGTGCCGCGGAAGACCTCGCCCTCGGGCAGGGTCACGTCCACCTTGAATATCTTCTCGTGCTCCGGCCCGCTCGTCCCGGCCAGGACATAGATCGGCCTGTCCCGGAACCGCTCCTGGGCCACTTCCTGCAGCCGGCTCTTGTAGTCCTTGGCCTCGGGCAGCATGGTCTCCAGCGGCCAGAGGTCCTCGAAGATGGCCAGGATGGACCCCTTGGCTGCCTCGAACCCGCCGTCCAGGAACACGGCCCCCATGACCGCTTCGAAGGCGTCCGCCAGGAGCGCATCCCGTTCCCTTCCGCCCTGCAGCTCTTCGCCGCGCCCCAGCCGGATGTATCGATCCAGCTTCAGCGACCGGGCAATGGCGGCCAGGGACCGCTCCTTGACCAGCTGGGAACGGATGCGCGTGAGCTGCCCTTCTGCGGCAGAAGGAAACCGGCGGAATCCCTCTTCCGAGATGCACAACTCAAGCACGGCGTCCCCGAGGAACTCCAAACGCTCGTTGTCGTCAAACCCGTCCTGTTCGTTGGCGAACGAAGAATGGGTGAGCGCGGTCTCCAGGAACTTGACTTGCCCAAACCGATGGTGGATAGAAATCTGTAGTTCAGCGGAATCCATTCAACCCCCCTTTTTTATGTTATCAGACGTCAACCTGCGCTCGCTATTCAACCCGGAATCCATCGCTGTCGTGGGCGCCTCCCGCAGTGGTCACAAGCTGGGCAACGTCATTCTCTCCAATTTGGTCTCGGCAGGGTACAGGGGGAAATTAATGCCCGTCAATCCCGCAGGGGGAGAAATCCTCGGCCTGGCCGCCAGCCCGTCCGTCAGGGAGCTGCCCCATCCGCCGGACCTCGGCATCATCGTCCTGCCCCGCGAGCAGGTGCTCACCGCCATGGAAGAGCTGGCCGACGCCCACGTCAGCGCCATCTGCGTCATCACCGCAGGCTTCCGCGAGACCGGGCGCGACGGCTTCGAGCTGGAAATGGAGATGGCGGACCTTGCCCGGCGCAGGAACGTCACCCTGCTCGGCCCCAATTCCCTGGGGCTGGTCAACACGGCCATCGGCCTGAACGCCACCATCGCCCAGGCAAAGCCCTCCAGGGGGTCCATCGCATTTTTCTCCCAGTCCGGCGCTCTCTGCTCCGCCATCCTGGACTGGGCCGACGGAGAAGGCATCGGCTTTTCCAAGTTCGTCAGCCTGGGCAACAAGGCGGGCGTATCCGAAGCGGACGTCTTGGAATCCCTCGGCAACGACCCGGAGACCAAGGTCATCATCGGCTACCTGGAGTCAGTGGACGACGGCCAGAAGTTCCTGTCCAAGGCCCGGGCCGTGACCGAGAAGAAACCGGTCATCATGATCAAGGCGGGCACCACCCCGTCCGGCGCACGGGCCACGTCCAGCCACACCGGCTCCATGGCAGGCAGCGTGGTGGCCTCCACCGCCGCCTTCAAGCAGGCGGGCATCATCCAGGTGGAATCCCTGGAATCCCTTTTCGACCTGGCCCGCGCCTTTGCCGAGCAGCCCCTGCCCACCGGGCCCAACCTGACGGTGGTCACCAACTCCGGCGGTCCCGGCATCCTGGCTGCGGACGCCTGCGAAGATGCCGACCTCCACCTTGCCCGGCCGACCATGGAGACCCTGGAAGTCCTGAGCAAGGCCCTGCCGCCGTTCGCGGCCATCTACAACCCCATCGACATCATCGGCGACGCCGATGCGGACCGCTACCGGGTCACCCTCGAGGCCGTGGCCAAGGACGAGATGAGCAACGCCATCCTGGTCCTGCTCACGCCCACGGCGTCCGCCCAGATCAAGGAGACCGCCCAGGCCGTCATCGACATTGCCGCCGACTGCGACAAGCCCGTGTTCGCCAGTTTCATGGGCGACTCCCGCATCGGACCGGGCCGCGACATGCTGCTCGATGCGGGCATCCCCTGCTACGGCTACCCCGAGCCCGCCATCCGGGCCATCTCCGCCATGCTCGCCCACCACAGGTGGAAAAACCGCCCCTATCCGGTGGAAGTCTGTTTCCGCCGCGACCAGGGCCGGGCCTCGCGGGCCATCAAGCGCGCCAAGAGACTCGGGCTTTCCGAGCTGCCCTTCAACGAGGCCATGGAGATCGCCACGGCCTATGAACTGCCCGTGCCGGAAATCCGGCTGGTCCGGACCAGCGACCAGGCCGTGCGCGCCGCCAAGAAACTCGGCTACCCGGTGGCGCTCAAGATCGTGTCCCCCCATATTTCCAGTCGTTCCGACGTGGACGGCGTGGCCCTGAACCTGGCGACCCCGCGCGATGTGCGCGACGCCTGGCTCGACATCACCAGCCGCGCCCAGCGCAAACGGCCCGACGCCTACATTACGGGCTGCCTGGTCCAGACCATGGGCCCGGTCAAGGCGCGCGCCGTGGTGGTCCGGTTCACCCAGGACCCGCAGTTCGGCCCGCTGGTCTCGTTCTCCCTGGCGGGGCCCTCCGCAGAGGTGCTGGGCGACATCAGCTACCGGCTGGCCCCGCTGACCCTGCAGGACGTGCAGGACATCGTCCGCGAGATAAAGAGCTTCCCGCTCCTGCGCGGGGTGCGCGGCGAGGAGCCGGTCAACCTGGCGGCCATCGAGGACATCCTGCTGTCCATGTCGCAGATGGCCACGGACTTTCCGGAAATCCGGGAGATGGTCCTCGACCCGGTGCTGGTGGACAGCGAGGAAGCAATGGTTACCGACATCCGGCTGACTGTCGGATAAAATTTGGCGCTTGTACTTTTCAGGCGGTCTATTATAGGAATGAAGAATGGGCGTGCGCCCCATTCAGACTCAGGAGGAAACACGGCATGGCAGGTCTCTACATCGGATCGACAACGGGATACTCGGGCAAGAACATGATCGTCATGGGCCTGGGACTACGCCTGCAGAAGGACGGTTTCAACGTCGGCTACATGAAGCCGGTGGGCGCCATGCCCATGGAGATCGACGGCAAGCTCGGAGACGAGGACGCCGCATTCGTGCAGGACGTGCTCGGGGTCCAGGCCGATCCTGAAATGGTCACCCCCGTGGTGGTCACCCAGGATTTCAAGGTCAAGGCTTTCACCGGCAAGATGACGGGCCTGCTGGACAAGATCGCCGAAGGCTACGCGACCGTGTCCGAAGGCAAGGACGTGACCCTGGTGGCCGGCTCGGGCTCCATGTACTCGGGCAAGTACTGCGACACCGACGCCATCTCCGTGATCAAGAAGCTCGGCACCAAGACCATCATCATCGACCGCTTCCAGAAAGAGCTCAAATACGACTACCTCATGGTCATGAAGGAGATTCTGGGCGACCTGATGGTCGGGGTCATCCTGAACGACGTGCCGCCCAATTTCATGGACGAGATCGACCAGCTCCTGGGCCCGGCCCTGGAGGCCAAGGGCGTCAAGATTCTGGGCGTGATCCCGCGCGACCCGCTCATGGGCGCCATCAAGGTGGGCGACCTGGCCGACCGGCTGGGCGGCAAGATCATCTCCGCCCACGGCAAGGCCGAACGGGTGGTCGAGACCTTCCTCATCGGCACCATGCAGGTCGAGAACTTCATGACCCACTTCCGCAAGAAGAAGAACTCCGCCATCATCGTGGGCGGCGACCGGTCCGACGTGCAGCTGGTGGCGCTGGAAGGCGACTGCCCCTGCCTGATCCTGACCGGCAACCTCTACCCCAACGACATCATCCTGACCCGCTCCGAGGTCCTGGAAACGCCCATCATCATGGTCCGCGAAGACACCTTCACCGTGGCCAAGAAGATGGACGACATCCTGTCCCGCCACAAACTGCGCGACGCCATCAAGATCAAGCAGGGCGCCGAGCTGGTGTCCGACAACATCGACTTCGAATTCCTGAAAAAGGAACTCGGGCTCAAGTAGTCCGTTTCATCAATTCACATACAGGGTCCCGAGCGGGGCCCTTTTTTTTGCGAGGCTGGCAATGAAACCGAGATTGATGGTTCACGGCGGCACCGGCGCGACCCGGGCGCGGATCAAGCAGGGTTAGCCCCTTCTCCCCAGCCAGACACCGAAGCCGATCACGCTGCAGGCGATCAGCTGCATGGGGGTCATGGACTCCCCGAGCAGGAGCCAACCCGCGATGAGCGCCACCGGCGAAACCAGGTTGATGGCCATGGCCGCCTTGCCCGCTGGCATGAACGTCATGGCCATGTTGTACAGCCCGAACGCGCCCAGGGTGACGAACAGGCCCAGATACCCGACACCCAGCCAGGCGGCGACGGGAATGTCCGCCAGGGGCATGGAACCGCCCAGGAACACGCCGGGCAGGAAAAATATTGCCCCGGCCACGCACTGCATGCCGGTCAGCCACCACGTGGAATAGCGCACGCTCAACCGTTTCATGACCACCATGTAGATGGCCGCGCAGGTCAAGGCGGCCACCTCAAGCAGGTTTCCCAGGGCGGGGTTCGGTGCCGACTCGTCCGGCGCGCCGCCCAGGGACAGCCAGACCACCCCGCCGATGGAAGTGACCAGGCCCACGATGCCCATTATGGACATGGGCTCCTTGAGCACCACCCACGCCCCCACGGCCACCAGCAGCGGCACCAGCGCCGAGAGCATCCCGGCCTGGCTCGAGGTGGTCAGGCTCACCGCATACCCTTCGAACAGGAAATAGAGACACGGCTGCATCAGGCACAGGAAGCCCAGCACCTTCCAGTCTCCCTGTTTGTACCGGGGCGCGGGAATCCGCTTGCGGACGCACAGCACGACCAGCGAGGCCAAGGCCATGCGCAGCCACATCGCCGTCATGGGCGCAAATCCCGCAAGAGCCGATTTGGTCGCCATGAACGAGGTGCCCCAAAGGAACACCGCCCCGGCAAGGCAGAGGGGGGCCACGAATTCAGCATATCGCCGGGCAGGATTTCCTGCTGCGGAAACGTTCTCTTCCATGATTTTCTCCTGATCTGTTTCAGGAGACACTATGGAACACGGATTTGTTTATATTGTACGAAATTGCGGATTACGCCGAGGCGTCCCGATACTGCTTGGGGGTCGCGCCCGTGTACTTCTTGAAGATGCGGGAGAAGTGGCTCTGATCGCCGAACCCGGCCTCCACTGCGGCCTGACTTATGGCCATGCCCCCGGCCAGCAGCTTTTTCCCCAGGTCCACCCGCAGCTGGTTCTGGTAGGCGTGGGGCGGCAGGCCGACGGCCCCCTGGAAGACCCTGAGCAGGTGGTAGCGGGACAGGTGGGCCACTGCGGACAGCTCGTCCAGGCTGACCCGGCCGGTCAGGTTGGCGGCCAGGTGATCCTTGACCTTGCGCACCGCCGCCTCGTTTCCCGCCGGTTCCCCGGGGCCGCCCATTTCCGCATGCCGGGCGATGACGTCGGCCAGCCCCTGTACCAGCAGCGACTCCTTTTCCAACCGGTCCGCGCCGTCCATGATGGCCTCGTGCAGGGTGCGCCAGAGCGCCGCCAGCTCCGGGTCGTCGGCCACGGGGCGGGGAAAGGAAACCGCGTCCACGGGATGCCCGAAGACCTCCGTCGCCACCGAGGACAGCCAGTGCGGGTCCACGTAGAACATGCGGTAGGCCATGTCCGAATCGGAATCCGGGTTGCAGGCGTGGACCATGTGCGGCCCGATGAAGACCATCTGCCCGCCAACGGCGGCGTGCGGCTCGCCTTCCAACTGGAAGACGGTCCGGCCCGACTCCAGGAACCCGATGGAGTAGGCGGCATGCGCATGGTCTCGGAACGCCTCCTCGTTGTACGAGGAATAGCGCACCTCCACGCCCGGCAGGTCCGGGTCGCGCCAAAAGCGCACGTCAGTGTTGGCCGGTGTCTTGCCCATGGGACGAGTCATAGGAACGAACGGGCACGGGGTCAACAATTGCCTCGGCTTGACCTCTCATTTCTGCTACCTTTCGGGCATGGCAGACAAGACCGATCTCACCACGCGGCCCATACCGGAGGTCATCCGCCAGATCGCCGTTCCGGCATCGACCGGCTTCTTCTTCAACACCATGTTCAACGTGGTGGACACCTTGTGGGCGGCCCGCATCGACACCGAGGCTGCGGCCTCGCTGGCCCTGTCCCTGCCGGTCTATTTCATCATCACGGCCATGGCCGCAGGCATCGGCACCGGCTCCACGGCCCTGATGGGCGCGGCCCTCGGAGCCCGTGACCGCGACCAGGCCTCGCTCATCGCCGTGCAGATGCTCAGCTTCGGCATGGTCATCTCCGCGCTCCTGGCCTGGTTCGGCCTGACATACTCCCCGGTCATCTTCGGCTGGCTCGGGGCCGAGGGTCCCTACCTGGACACCTGCCTGAGCTACATGAACCCCATCTTCGCCTGCAACGCGGTGACGGTAGCCCTGTTCCTGTTCAACGCCGTGCTCCAATCCCTGGGCGACACCAAGAGCATGCGCAACGTGCTCATTTTTACGGCCACGCTCAACGTGGTCCTGGACCCATGGTTCATTTACGGCGGATTCGGCCTCCCGGCCATGGGCCTGCAGGGCGTGGCCTGGGCCACGATCATCCTGCAGTTCCTTGGCGCGCTCTACCTCCTGGCCAGGGCGCGGGCCACCGGCCTGATCAAGACCGACGCCGGGCGCAACCTCATCCCCCGCCCGACCATCTACACGGACATCGCCCGGCAGGGCTTCCCGGCGGCGCTCAACTCCATGACCATCGCGCTGGGCTTCTTCGTCATCTTCCGGTTCGTGTCCCGGTTCGGCCCCGAGGCGTCGGCGGCATACGGCATCGCCACCCGCATCGACCAGATCGTGCTCCTGCCCACCATCGGCCTGGGCACCGCAGCCCTGACCATCACGGCCCAGAACTTCGGCGCGAACAGGATCGACCGCATCCGCGAGGCCATGAGGAAGAACCTCCTGTACGGCGCGGCCATGCTCCTGCCCCTGTCCGTGCCCATCTTCCTGTTCGCCGAGCCCCTGATGCGCCTGTTCACCCCGGACCCGGCGGTCATCGCCATCGGCGCCGAATACCTGCGCATCGACGCCTTCACCCTGTACGGCTACGTCCTGATCTTCGTGCCCACCTCCACCCTCCAGGGCATGAAGCGCCCCCAGTTCGCCATCTGGCTCGGCCTCTCCCGCCAGGTCGCCGCCCCCTACCTCCTGTTCACCCTGTTCACCAAATACCTCGGCTACGGCACCCTCTCCCTCTGGCTCTCCATCCTCTTCATCGTCTGGACCTCCGCCGCCATAGCCCTCTGGTTCACCCGAAAAACCCTCAAGGCCCTCCAGGAATAACCCCCCTCAGCGCGGAAGCGAAGCGACCCCGCGCCTCCCCCTCTTCGCGCTCCCCCAGCGCGGAAGCGAAGCGGCCCCGCGCCTCCCACCGCTCTTCGTGCTCCCCCAGCGCGGAAGCGAAGCGGCCCCGCGCCTCCCACCGCTCTTCGTGCTCCCCCAGCGCGGAAGCGAAGCGGCCCCGCGCCACCCACCGCACACCGTGAGGCTTGGTAGAGTGGGTCAGATGTGGATTTTCCGAGTGCGCGGCTCCCGCAGCGTACTCCCTGTACGCGAGGACAGCCGCGTGCTCGGAAAATTCGCAGATGGCCCGCTATCCCAAGCCGCTATTGACACCAAGACCGCTTACGGCTAAGGTGTCCAACTCACGGAGAGGGCCAGTAGCTCAGTTGGCAGAGCCACCGGCTCATAACCGGTCGGTCCCAGGTTCGAATCCTGGCTGGCCCACCATCGCCCCCCTGCCGGGAGAGCCTATTTGAATCGAATTGATACTGGACAACAGTTCTACGCACATATCCTGAAATTTCCCGAAAAGGCCGAAGGCCGGGTTATAGAAGAGGAACGAGATGCTCCCGAGGGGGAAACCCTACGGGAGCATCCTCTTTATGGTAGGTGGTCATAAGTATATGAAAATACAGAATATTTTGACGATTTTCAGAAAGTTGGCCCCGGAGGAGAATCAGAGTTCCTGGGACAATTCCGGCGTCCAGATCGCGGGCGCGGCCCAAGATGCGGACAAGGTCGCCGTGACCCTGGAACCGACTCCCGAGGCTGTGGCCCGGTGCCTTGAATGGGGCGCGCAGGCGGTCATCACCCACCACCCGCTGTACATGGAGCCCAAGGCTCCGGACGCGGAGGGGATGTACCTGGACGTGCTGCGCCGGGTCATGGGCGCGGGCGCGTGGCTGTACAGCGCGCACACGTCGCTGGACACGCGGCCCGGCGGCCCGGCCTTCTGGCTGGGGCAGGAGTTGGGACTCGAGAACGGGCGGCTGCTGGAAGTCGAGACCGGGCGCGCGCCGGTGGAGGCCTCCTTCTACACCGAGGAATCCATCACCCGCGAGGCCGCCGACATCTGGGCCAATCACGACGGCGTGCACTCGGTGTCCCAGAGCCGCACCGGCGAGGTCCGGCTGGTCTGCGACGAGCCGCACTGGAACGAGGTGGCGGACAGGATCGAATTTTCCCTGGGCAAACGCCCGCTGTTCTACCTGCGTTCCCTGACCGCGCCCAGGAGCGAGGTCGGGTTCGGCGAGGCGGGCGACCTGCCGCAGCCCATGGGCTGGGACGAGTTCCTGGCCCGGGTGGACGGCCTCGTGAAGCGGGACGCGCTGCTCATCTCCGGCCCGCAACCGGAAACGGTCAGCCGCGTGGCCTACTGCGGCGGGTCCGGATCGTCGCTTATCGACAAGGCGGCGGCAGCCGGAGCGGACGTGTTCATCACCGGGGACATGAAATACCACCCGGCCGTGGAGACCCCGGTCTGCGTCATCGACGCCGGGCATTTTTCGCTGGAAGAGGAAATGATGCGCCGCTTCGGCGCGGAGCTGGACCGCGAGCTGGACGGTGTGGAAGTCCGGTTCTTCGAAGGCGTGGACCCGTTCAGGGTGTACGCCCGGAAAAAATAACCAAGCGTAATTTTTACGTAGTTAATAGTAGCGAGGTAACAATGTATCAGAAACAGATTGAACAGTTGATCGTGCTCCAGGAAGTGGACGACGAGATTCTCACTCTGCGTTCAGAGGTGGAACAGGCTCCCCAGGAGCTGGCCGACCTTGAGGCGCAGATGGATGAATTCCGGGAGCGCCGCAGCCGCATCGATGAGAAGATGGACATTCTCAAGGAACAGCAGAAGAAGCTGACCAACGAGATCGAGGAAGACGCGGGCAAGATCAAGAAGTCCAAGAACAAATTGATGCTGGTGGGCAACACCAAGGAATACCACGCCATGATGCGCGAAATGGATTCCCTGGAAAAGCTCAACCGCATGCGCGACGACGAGCAGACTGCGGTCAGGGAAGAACTGACCCGCCAGACCGACGCCACCTCCTCCCTGACCGAGGAGATGAGCGACGTGCAGGAGCAGTACGGCGCGCTCAAGACCACCCTGGACGAACGGCTGGAAAAGGCTTCCAAGAAGCTGGATTCCCTGGGCCGCAAGCGCAAGAAGGCGTGCAAGGCCGTCCCGCCGCCGATCCTGGGCCGCTACGAGTTCATCCGCGAGCGCATGGAGAACCCGGTCATCGTGCCGGTTTCCCACGGCGTGTGTTCGGGCTGCAACATCATGATTCCGCCGCAGTCCTACAACGACCTGCAGCGGGGCCAGCAGATCCTGAGCTGCCCCAACTGCCAGCGCCTCATCTACTGGAAGGCCCACGTGGAGCCCGAGGCTGCGGAATAAAGCTGGGATACAGACGACATCAAGTTCGGAGTCGGACAGGTCATCGCCGCGATCTTTGATCGGGGAGGAAAGTCCGGGCTTCACAGGGCAGGACGCTGGGTAACGCCCAGGGGGAGCGATCCCCGTCAAGTGCAACAGAAAGCAGACCGCCTCCGGGGTTTCCCGGCGGTAAGGGTGAAACGGTGGGGTAAGAGCCCACCGGCTGTCATGGCGACGTGGCAGGCCAGGTGAACTCCGTCCGAAGCAAGACCGAATAGGACAGCGCTTGAGATCGGCCCGATCGAAGCTGTCGGGTAGGTTGCTCGAGCCGGTCGGCAACGATCGGCCTAGATGAATGATGACCGCCCCGCAAGGGGAACAGGACCCGGCTTATGACCGGCTCCGACTTGACTATACCGTCCGGGGGAGGCGTCCCCTTTCCCGGACGGCCAATTTTCATGAAGGTTTCCATGGACAGACCGCTCAAGAATATCTGGGGAATCATCCTCGCCGCCGGGTCCGGCTCCCGGCTGGCAGACGCTGCGGGGGGCACGCGCAAGCAGTATCTCGAATACAAATCCGCTCCCCTGTTCTGGCACAGCGCCCGGACGTTCTCGCGGGTGGCCCCGGTGCAGGGAGTGGTCTTCGTATTCCCGCCCGACGACGTCGCGGCCATGGAAAAGACGCTCCGCCAATACTTCAAGTCCGAGGACCTCGGCATCCGGTGGGCCGTGGCCCCCGGCGGCGACCGGCGGCAGGACTCGGTCCGCAACGGCCTTTCCGCCCTGCCCGCCGATTGCGGCGGCGTGCTGGTCCACGATTCGGCCCGCCCGTTCGCCTCGGCCCGCATCCTCACCGACCTCATCGACGCCCTGCAGGACGGCGCGCGCAGCGTGATCCCGACCGTCCCGGTGACCGACACCGTCAAGCGGGTGGCCGGGACCACGGTCGCCGAGACCCTGAACCGGGCCGAGCTGGCTGCGGTGCAGACGCCCCAGGCGTTCGAGACGGGGCTGCTCAGGGAGGCACACGACCGGGCCGACAAGGAGGGCTGGGAGGTCACGGACGACGCGTCCATGGTCGAGCGGCTGGCCGAGGTGGTCACCATCCCCGGCGAGGCGGCCAACATCAAGATCACCGTGCCCGAGGACCTGAAACGGCTCGAAGAGGCCGGGACCACGGTCCCGTGCGTGGGCTGGGGCTACGACGTGCACCGCTTCGGCGGGGACAACGACCGGCCCCTGGTGCTCGGCGGCGTGCCGATCCCCGGCGGCCCGACCGTCATCGCCCACTCGGACGGCGACGTGCTCCTGCACGCCCTTGCCGACGGCATTCTCGGCACCTTCGGCGGCGGCGACATCGGGCGCCATTTCCCGGACACGGACCCCAGGTTCAAGAACGCCGACAGCGGGGTGCTCCTGCGCGAGACCCTGGCCATGGCCGAACAGGCCGGGGTGCGCGTCGTACACGCGGACCTGACGGTGGTCACGCAGATCCCCCGGCTCGCGCCCCATGCCGCCCAGATAGCCAAGAACATCTGCCGACTCCTGGGGCTGGAAGCGCATCAGGTGAATTTCAAGGCCACCACCGAGGAAACCCTCGGCTTCACCGGCCAGAAAAAAGGCATCAAGGCCGTGGCTTCGGTCACCGGCCTGCGGGAGATGTGATCCATGCGGCCGATCTGGAAATTTCTCATCTCCTTCGTCATCTTCGTGGCCGTGTGCGCCGCCGGAGTCGGCTGGTTCATCGAAAACGAGGTGGAAAAAGGGCTCAACAAGGCCGTGGCCGAGACCAAGGGGCTGCGGCTCGACTATGCGGACTGCTCGGTCAACATCCTGGACCACACCGTGGGCCTGACCGACGTGCGGGCCACCCTGCCCTCGGGCCACCATTTCACGGCGGCCAAGCTCCTCATCCTCGCCTTCGACCAACTCAACCCGCTGCCCTACTATGCCACGGCCACCTGTTCCGGTCTGGACATCCCGGTCACCTACGCGAATTTCGGCAGCTGGGCCGCGCCCATGCAGAAAATGGGCATCTCCTCGGTCAAGGGCGAGGCGTCCCTGGACTACACCTACTCCCCGGACACGGCCACCCTGACCATAAAGGAACTCTCCCTGCACGACGACGACCTGGGCCGCGCCCGGCTGAGCGGCCAGATCGACCAGCTCGACATGGTCACCCCGCGGCTGGAGCAGCTCATCGGCGTCCGCATCAAGGCGGCGACCCTGGATTTCACGAACCTGAGCCTCATGGACCACCTGATCGCGGACTGGGCCAAGAAGATGGACTCGTCCACCGACGTGACCGTGGCCCGCATCGCCGCCGAACTGGGCGGGCTGGCAGACTACGCCCGCGCCCAGGACAACGCCCAGGCCGAGAACGTCATGCTCGGCCTGAAACGGTTCGTGACCGACCCCGGCACCATGACCGTCTCGGCGACGCCCGAGGACCCGGTGCCCGTGCTCTATTTCTTCATGGGCCGCGACCTGATGGAAAACCTGCGTCTGCTGGACATGAAGATAGAAACCGACTCGGACGACCAAATTTAATTAAAACATAATGATTCCAATAGCGTAAAAACGGAGTAAATCAATGAGATTGTACAACACCCTGAAACGGCGAAAAGAGGACTTCGTCCCGGCGAACGGCAACGACGTGAACATGTACGTCTGCGGCATCACGGCCTACGACCTCTGCCACATCGGCCACGCCCGCTCCAGCGTGGTCTTTGACGTGCTCTACCGCTATCTGAAGCACAAGGGATATGACGTCACCTTCATCCGCAACTTCACGGACATCGACGACAAGATCATCAAGCGCGCGGGCGAGGTGGGCAAGGAAGCCGCCGAGATCGCCGAAAAGTTCATCGGCGAGTTCTACGTGGACATGGACCGGCTGGCCATCCAGCGCCCTTCTGTCGAGCCCAAGTGCACCGAGCACATCCCGGAGATGATCAAGCTGACCGAACATCTCATCGAGAAAGGCCACGCCTACGCCACCCCGTCCGGCGACGTGTATTTCAAGGTCCGCTCGTTCGACGGCTACGGCAAGCTGTCGGGCCGCAACATCGACGAGCTGGAGTCCGGCGCGCGCATCGCACCGGGCGAGGAAAAACAGGACCCCCTCGACTTTGCCCTGTGGAAGGCGGCCAAGCCCGGCGAGCCGTCCTGGGAATCCCCGTGGGGCCTCGGTCGCCCCGGCTGGCACCTGGAGTGCTCGGCCATGAGCGAAAAATACGCCCCCCTGCCGCTGGACATCCACGGCGGCGGCCAGGACCTGGCCTTCCCCCACCACGAGAACGAGGTGGCTCAGAGCGAGGCGGCGACCGGCAAGCCGTTCGCCAACTACTGGGTGCACAACGGGTTCGTGCAGATCAACTCCGAAAAGATGTCCAAATCGCTCGGCAACTTCTTCACCATCCGCGACATCCTGGACAAGTTCCTGCCCGAGACCCTGCGCTATTTCCTGCTGACCATGCACTACAGGAGCCCGCTGGACTTCTCCTTCGACGCCCTGGAAGAGGCCGAAAAGGGCATTCGCCGAATCTACTCCGCCCTCAATCAGGTGGACGTGGAGCTGGCCAAGTCCAAATGGAAGAAATCCCCGTTCCCCGAGGAGCTGACCGGCGAGCTCGACCAGATCGAGAAAAGCTTCATAGAGGCCATGGAAGACGACATGAACACCGCCGGGGCCCTCGGCCACGTGTTCTCCGCCGTCCGCCTGGCCGGGCGCGTGTGCGAGGACAAGAACCTGCGCAAGTCGGAAGGCGGCCGCGACCTGTTCGAGCGCCTCAAGAAGGACGTGGCCCAATGGGGAGCCGTCCTCGGCATCTTCGAACGCGAGCCCGTCGAATTCCTGACCGAGCTGCGCGACAACCGCGCCGCCCGCGCCGGCATCGACCCGGCCAAGGTCCAGGAACTGCTGGACGCACGCCAACAGGCCCGCAAGGACAAGGACTTTGAAAAGTCCGACGCCATCCGCGATGAGCTGGCCGCCATGAACGTGGAAGTGAAGGACACGCCACAGGGCGCGACCTGGGACGTGATCTAGGGCCGGGAACCCCCGCCCCCGGATCTGCGTAACGCACAATTCCGATTCACCGGCCTTTGGGCAAGCCTGCCCAAAGGCCGGATTCCGTTTATCCGCATGCGCCCGCGCCTTCGGGCGTGATCAACGGTGCTTCCCCCCGGAACGGGACAGGATTCGCCGCCGCCACTTGGTGCCCTCCCAAACGGCGAGGAAGACGGCAGCCGCGCCCAGAACGTGGAGCCAGTCCCGGGCACCTATGGGGGCGAACTCCAGAAAACGGTCGATGCCGGGGGCATGGACCGCAACAATGGTCAACACCGCCGAGATAATGACGGACGCGAGCAACACCCTGTTTGTCAGGATGTTGCGGTTGAAGATGGTCGTGTTCCGGTATCGGCAGGACAGGATATTCACGAATTGGCAATAGGCCATGGTCAGCCAGGTCATGGCGCTGGCCCGCGCATACTCCAGCGTGCCGATGGCGTCCGGCCCGAGCGTCAGGTCGTGGCGATATATGTAGAAAAAGAAGTTCGCCACAGCCAACACTCCCATGAGCGCGCCCAGAAAGCCGACTTCCAGGCCGGTTGCGAAATTCAGAATGTGCTCGTCGCGGTCCCGGGGCGGCCGCTGCATGTCCTCGGGCGTGGGCGGGTCGAAACACAGGAAGGTCAAAGGCAGGATTTCCGCCATCAGGTCGATGGCGAGAATCTGAATCGTCAGGATGGGGATGGCATAATTGCCCATGGCCATTCCGGCCAGCCCCAGAAGCACGGCCAGAAGCTCGGCGATGTTCGCCGTCAGGGAGGCAAGCACCACCTTGCGGATATTGCTGTATATTCCCCGCCCCTCCTCCACGGCATCAACAAGGGTGGAAAAATTGTCGTCCAGCAGCACGACCTCGGCGGTCTCCTTGGCCACGTCCACGCCGGTCCTGCCCATGGCGACGCCGATGTGGGCCCGTTTCAGCGCCGGGGCGTCGTTGATGCCGTCGCCGGTCACGGCGACCACCCGGCCCAGATCGCCGAGCAGCCGGACCACCCGCAGCTTGTGCACCGGGTCCATCCGGGAAAAGACCAACGCGGAATGCTCACGCATCATGTCCGAGAGTTCCTCATCGGACAAACCCTCCATTTCCTTCCCCCGCACGACACGCATGTGTTCCCGGGCCCGCGCCAGCCCGATGTCGTTCGCAATGGCCTCGGCCGTGGCCGCGTGGTCGCCGGTAATCATGTAAATGTCTATGCCCGCACCGTGACACTTGCCCATGGCCTCCCGAACGCCGCTCCGGGGCGGATCGATCATGCCGACAAGGCCGAGGAAGATCATGTCCCGTTCGGCTTCCTCCGGCGAAAGGGGCTCCGGGGCGCTGTCCAGCGGGCGATAGGCCACGGCCAGCACCCGCAGGGCCTGGACGGAAAAGGCGACGTTCCGGTCGCGGATGCGCTCCTTGTCCGTCTGCGTCACGGGCCGGACTTCCCCATCCCTCAACGTGAAGCCGCAGACATCGAGCACCTGATCGGTGGCGCCTTTCAGCACCACGAGAGGCCCTTCGGGGAAGCGCCGTATGGAGCTCATGCGCTTTCGGACCGAGTCGAATGGGAAGCAACGCAGTTCCGAAAATTCTTCGCCCTCGCCCGAATCGAATATCCCGGCCTTCATGGACATGACGACCAGCGCTGCCTCGGTGGGATCACCCACGGCATACCAGCCTTGGTGGAATTCGTCCGGCGGGTGAACCGTCCCTGCGGACGCCAGGGTGGCGGCCCGAAAGAACAGCGACATCTTCCGGATATCCTGCTCCGGCACAGGGGTTTCCCCCGTATCCAGCACCTCGCCTTCAGGTCGGTAGCCGACGCCGGTGAAGACCAGGTCCCTCCCATTGACCCATGCCCGGGTCACGGTCATCTCGTTGCGGGTGACGGTTCCGGTCTTGTCCGTGCAGATGACGTTGGTGGAGCCGAGGGTCTCCACGGTGGGCAGGCTCTTCACCACGGCGTTCTTCGCGGCCAGATGCTTGCTCGCCGTGGCCAGGGCCACGGTCAACTGAGCCGGAAGGGCCTGGGGGACGCAGGCCACGGCCACTCCCAGGGCATAGGTCACCACCACCAGCCAATCCAGCCCCAGCCACAAGGCCAGCGCCAGGATGCCCCCGCAGATGACCACGACCACGACCGTCAGCCGCATGGCCAGCACGTTCAGTTCATCCTGAAGCGGCGAGCTGACCTCCATGGTCTCCTCGGCCATGGATGCTATCTTCCCCAGCTCGGTGTTCATGCCCGTGTGGGTCGTCACGCCCAGCCCGCTCCCGCTGGCGACCGTGGTTCCGGCGAACGCCATGTTCCGGCGATCCCCCAGAGTCAGATCGTCCGCCAGGCGGTCCGTCATCTTGCCCACAGGCATGGATTCACCGGTCAGGCTGAATTCGTTGGTGCGCAGGTTGCCGGCTTCGATGATGCGCAGGTCGGCCTGGATCTTGTCCCCCTCCTCGATGCGGACCACGTCGCCCGGCACCAGGGACTGAAGGGGAATCTCCTTGAGCATGCCGTCGCGGATGGCGCGCGACGGAGAAAGGATGAGCGAATGGAGCTTGCGGACGATCTGGCTGGCCTTGTATTCCTGGTCGAACCCGAGAATCGCGTCGATGACGACGATGAGGAAAATGATCACGCCGCTGCGAAAATTTTCCCACGAATCCTCGACAATGGCGAGGCCGAAGGAAATGACGCCCGCCAGGATCAGCACGACAACCAGCAGATCCTTGAACTGCGACAAGAGGATGGCAAGGCGGGATCGGGGCTTGGCCGCCACGAGGTCGTTCGGGCCGTGAAGCGCGAGCCTTTGCTCGGCCTCGTGCGAGGAGAGTCCCTGCGCGGAAGAGTCCAGCGCGGCAAGGGCTTCATCCACCGACAGGGTGTGGAATGCGGTTTCGGCCATGCCATGCTCCGTTTTGCGGATACGTTTCCCGCAAACCCTAGCACAACAGGTCTGAACTACTCCACCGCCGACAAGGAAATATCTTTCGCAAAAACACGCCCGGAGGCCAGCCTTACCGTACCTTCAGCGACCAGAAATACCGCTCTGCCCCGGCAGCCGGATAGCCAGCCACGTCGCCGAGCAGCCACCCTTCGGGGATGTCGGCTTCGGCGGGCGGCGGGTCGTTGGAGAGAATGACGGCGACACCGCCGCGTCCCGGCTCGTTGCGGAGCATGGGGTGGATGAAATCGAGGAGCCTGGGCCAGGGCATGAAGGCCCGGCTGAGGATGAGGTCGGCGGTGGCGTGGTGACCGGCCCCGGCAAGACGGGCCAGGGCGTCCTCGGCCTTGCCGTGGAACACGTTGGTGGCGGGCAGCTTGAGTCTGCCGAGGGCGCTTTTCATGAACAGGGCCCGTTTTTCGCGCACCTCCACCAGCCAGTACTCGCCGTCGGGCCAGAGGGTGCGCAGGGGGATGCCGGGCAGTCCGGCCCCGGCCCCTAAGTCCAGGCACAGCGGCTTGCCGGGAAGCTTCAGATTGGCCAGGAAGTCGGCCAGGAACAGGGAGTCCACGACCAGGGTATCGAACACGGTGCGCCAGTCGGACTTGCCCACCAGGTTCATCTTCTTGTTCCACTTGATGAGCTGGTCCAGGTAGACGGCCAGCAACCCGGCCTGGCGGTCGTCCACGGGACGGCCCAGGGCGCGGGCGGCCTTGGTCACGGCTTCGGGTGTCGGAGAGGTGTGGGCCATGGGGTGCAAATACGTTTTTTCCCGAAAACAATCCAGCCAATCCCATCCTGATTTCCGCATCCAAAACAACCGCCTCAGCATACCCCCACGCCCCTTTGGCGAGGGTGAGTGTTTATCGGACCGGTCATTTCCCGGTTGGCGAGAGTGGGTCGAGTGCAAGGCGCAAGCAACGGGCTAGGCCGAAGCGTATCCCCAATACGCGAGGATTTGCCCGTTGCGCAGCAACGCCGCAATCGGCCCGCTATCGCCAACCAGGAAGGCCGCCCACGCGGACGGCCTTCTTGAGGAGGAGGTGTGTGATGACGATTATGGCCGGGGATGGCGGTCCGGCCATGGAGAGTGTGTCGTCACGGATGTTCCGGAGGGGTTCCGGCCCATCCTTGAGTCCCTTTTACGCCGCCCGGCCATGAAAAACATTGACCTGGGTCAAGAAACCTCAACTTTCCGGTTTTTCGTCCGATAGAGACTGAGTGCCAATTCCCCTGAGCTCTTTGACTTTTTTTACAAGGGGATATAGGGACACTTATTGGAGTGAAACAGTTCGACCTGCGGGGGTATTGCAGGGCCGGGCTGTAGGGGAACCATTTTCACATTCAGGAGGGAGTGTACAATGAAACGACTGCTGATGCTCTGCCTCGCGGCGGGCATGCTCATGCTGGCCGCGTCCGCCTTTGCCGCCGGGCCCCATGACATGGAATGTATGGAATGTCACAGCACCCACTACGCCAAGGGCGACTATGCCGTGGGCGTGAAGCCGCTGTATGCCGACAACCCGGCGCGCACCCGCGTGGGCATGAAGATCGTCAACATCGACGCCCTGTGCCTGGGCTGCCACAACGAGGAAGAGGGCATCCTGCCGGTCAACATGCACACCACCCACCCCACCGGGGTGACGCCCACCTACACCAAGGTGCCGCGTGAACTGCTCAAGGACGGCGTGTTCTCCTGCGTGAGCTGCCACAACCCGCACCCGTCCAACGCCAACTACAAGTACCTGATCCTGCCCACCGCAGACGGCGGCAACATGGGTACCTTCTGCGCCAAGTGCCACCCCAACCAGTCCGATCCCGAATCCGTGGCAGCGGCCCAGTCCCTGCCCCTGACCACCGACGGCCCCGGCGCCACCATCGTCAAGGTCAAGCCCGCCGCCGAGTAACACCGAATCACCGACCACAAAAAGGGCGCAGCCACCAGCTGCGCCCTTTTTTCTATAAATTTCACTACCGTAAGCGACTTGGGTGCCAAGGGCACCCAACAGCGAGTCACCCCCCCCCAGCTCATCCGCCCCTCGCACACCCCGCCACGCCGTCAGGCTTGCAAGACCGGCCCATCGCCAAGGCCAAACCCGCCGACCACAACAAAAAAGCGCAGCCACCAGCCGCGCCCTTTCTCTTCAATACCAACACCGTGAGCGATTCGGATGCCAAGGGCATCCGACAGCGGGTCACCCCCCAGCTCATCCGCCCCTGCGCACACCCCGCCACGCCGTCAGGCTTGCAAGAGTGGGTCAGATGTGCATTTTTCGAGTGGCCGGCTCCCGCAGCGTACTCCCTGTACGCGAGGACAGCCGGGTGCTCGAAAAGTGTGCAAATGGCCCGCTATCGCAAGCCGCGACCTACGCGTCCTCGTCTACCGGGCGCGTATAGCCGCACCCCTTTTTAGGACAGGCGATGTGCTCGCCCTTGTCCTTGGTTGTCTTGCGCGTCAGGACCGGATGCTTGCACTCGGGGCAGGCCTCGTTGATTGGCCAGTTCCAGACCGCGTAGTCGCACTTGGGATAGGTGGAGCAGGAATAGAACAGCTTGCCCCGGCGCGAGGACTTTTCCACCAGCTCGCCTTCGCATCCTTCGCGCGGGCAGGGAACGCCCGTGGAGAACGGGGCGGCATAGGTGCAGTCCGGGTAGTTGGAGCAGGCGATGAACCGGGAGCCGGTGCGGGCCTTCTTGAGCAGCAGCTCGCCGCCGCAATCGGGGCAGGTGCCGACCACCTCGGGTTTCTCGGATTCCACGACCTTGATCTTGCCGTCCTCGTCGCGGGTGAAGTTGACGATGGACTTGCAGTCCGGGTAGCCGGTGCAGCCCAGGAACTCGCCGCGCCGGGACTGCTTGATGGCCATGGGGCGACCGCACTTTTCGCAGTTGACGCCGGTATCCTCGGGCTTCTCGCGCTCGGTGACGTGGATCTCTCCCTGCTCGTCGCGGGAAAAATTCTTGATGGTGCGGCAGGCCGGGAAACCCGTGCAGCCCAGGAATTCACCGGTCTTGCCGAACTTGACCGCCATGGGCTTGCCGCAGTTCTCGCACATGATGTCCGTGACCTGCTGGGTGCGGGCCATGCCGGTGCGCGCCTTTTCCAGGGTGGGATAAAAATCGTCGCCAAAGGACTTGAGCAGGTCCTCCCAGTTCTTCTTGCCCTCGGCCACGTCGTCCAGGTCGGACTCCATGCCCGCAGTGAAGCCGACGTCCATGAGCGCCTTGAAGTGCTCGGAGAGCTGGTCGGAAACGGTGAAGCCGAGTTCCGTGGGCACGAACCGCTTCTCCTCCTGGATGGCGTACTCGCGATCCAGCAGGGTGGAGATGATGGCCGCATAGGTGGACGGCCGTCCGATGCCCAGTTCCTCCAGGGTCTTGACCAGGGAGGCTTCCGAGTATCGCGGCGGCGGCTGGGTGAACTTCTGTTCCTTTTTCAGCTCGTTGAGCGCCAGGACGTCGCCTTCCTTGAGCTTGGGCAGTTCGGTGTCGTCGTCGCTGCTGCCCTTGTCCATGGCCGCCAGAAAACCGGCGAAGAGCATGCGCTCGCCCTTGGCGCGCCAGATGGTGTCGGGCGCGGCGACCAGGACCGTGGTGTCCCAGAAGGTGGCCACGGCCATCTGCGAGGCCACGAACCGCTGCCAGATGAGCCGGTACAGCTTGTACTGCTCGGCGGGCAGGTACTGCTTGACGTCCTCGGGCGCGATGGCCACGTCAACGGGCCGGATGGCCTCGTGCGCGTCCTGGGCGCCGCCCTTGGTCTTGAAATTCCGCGTCTTGGACGGGTAGTAGTCCGCGCCGAACCGATCCAGGATCAGTTCCTTGGCCGCGTCCTGGGCATCCTTGGCGATACGCACGGAGTCGGTACGCATGTAGGTGATCAGCGCCGTGGTGCCGCGCGCGCCGAGCTCGACGCCCTCGTAGAGCCGCTGGGCGATGGACATGGTCCGCTTGGCCGAAAAGCCCATGCGCCGGTTGGCGTCCTGTTGCAGGGTGGAGGTGATGTACGGCGGCAGGGGCGAACGCTTGCGCTGCTTCTCCTGCACGGAGTCCACCTTGAACTCGCCCTCGGTGAGTGCCTTTTCGAGCGATTCGGCCTCGGTCTGCGTGGAGACGTGATTGACGCCGGGCTTGACCGCCTTGCCCGAGAGCTTGTGCAGGTCCATCCAGAACGGCGGCGGGTTCTCGCCCGCGAGCAGGACCTTGAACGGCCAGTACTCGTCGGGCCGGAAGGCGCGGCGTTCCTTTTCCCGTTCCACCAGGATCTTCAGCGCCACGGACTGGACGCGCCCGGCGGAGATGCCGCGCTTCACGTTCTTCCACAGGATGGGGGAAATCTTGTAGCCCACCAGCCGGTCGAGGATGCGACGGGCCTGCTGGGAGTCGAACAGGTTCTCGTTGAGTTCCTGCGCGTTCTCGAGCGCTTCCTTCACGGCCCGGGCCGTGATCTCGTTGAACTGGATGCGCCGGATGTTGTCGTTGTATTTCTTGAGCAGCTCGGCCACATGCCAGGCAATCGCCTCTCCCTCGCGGTCCGGGTCAGGTGCCAGGTACACGGTCCCGGCCTTCTTGGCGGCGGACTGGAGCCTCTTCACGACGTCCTGCTTGCCCTGGATGACCTCGTAATGCGGGGCGAAGTTGTGCTCTTCGTCAACCCCGAGTTCGCGGGTGGGCAGGTCACGCACGTGGCCCACCGAAGCGTCGACCACATAGTCCTTTCCCAGGAACTTGGAGATGGTCTTAACTTTGGCAGGGGACTCGACGATGATTAAATCTTTCGGCATGTTCGGCTCTCATATCAGGCTCCTGAAAAACGCACGATCGCACTTTTCCACTTCGGCACTCGCGCGCTCTTGAGCAGCCTGCTAGATGTTTCCCGGTCAGTTGATAGGCGGTGTTTGGGGCTTGGAACGCTCCGCAACCCGTTCCCGCCGTGTGAGGGGGCTCTATGCACACTTTTCCGGCGGCACGTCAACCCTCTATATATTGATAATGGGTGAAATCCCGTTTTCTCCCTGCCCGTCATGTCACCACATGTCCATGAATCCGACACGTTCGGTCACAGCCCCGTAAGGCGTGGTCCCTCCAGATAGCGTACCACCGGGAAAAGTATCAATCATTTCTTTTCCAAGGAGAAAATCATGCCTGCTGAACGACTGAAACGCCGCGACTTCCTGAAGCTCGGGGCCATCGCGGGGGCCACCGCCGTGGTCGCGTCCATGCCCGCCCCCGCCTTTTCCGCGCCTGCCCGGCGCACCCTCGCCGAGTGTCTGGAACTGGACCACGTGGCCATGGCCGACGCCTCGGCCCCGGTATCCGCAGCCTGGCGCTCCATCCGCCTGACCGCCGCCGAAATCCGCAACCCCGCCATCCGGACCAGGGTCGAGGCCATCCTCGACAACCCCGCCCCCACCCTGGCCCGATCCATGGGCAAGGGCGAAAAAAAGGCCATATACAGGGAACTGACCGCCAAGGGGCTGCTCAAGGACGTCACGGAAGCGGACTTCATGCCGCCCGTCGGCAACGCGGCCAAAGCCCCGCAGCCCTTCCGGTCCGCGCCGGGCAGCGGCTACCAGTCCCATCACTCCTATCCCGGCGGCCTGGCCACCCACACCGATCTCAACACGCGCGTGTCCCTGGCCCTCTACGACGGCTACCGCCAGGTCTACGACTACATGCTCGACCGCGACGTGGTCATCGCCGCCCAGCTGCTGCACGACCTGCACAAGCCCTGGGTCTTCCAGTGGGATGAGCACGGCGAATCGCGCGGCGAGATGAAGCTCGGCGGCACCGGCGAACACCACCCGCTGGGCGTGGCCGAATCCATCGTGCGCGGCCTGCCCGCCGAGGTCTGCGTGGCCCAGGCCTGCGCCCACAACCACCCGCGCACCGAAAAGGACGAGGCCCAGGTGGTCGGCTGGCTGACCGCCGCCTCCGTCATCGCGGGCGTGGACCCGGTCAAGCACGGCCTGCTCGCCGCCGACGGCAAGACCCTGCCCATGCCGCGCCGCCAGGAAGGATTCGTCACCCACCTCGGCGACCATGACTGGGTGCTCACCGTGCCCGCGGCCCAGTGGCTCATCCCGGTCATGGAAAAGGTGGCCGTCCGCGACTACAAGATCAGCGAAAACGATCTCAGGAAAAAGCCCTTCAACCAGTTCCGCAACTACGTCTTCTCCCAGGCGACCATCATGTCCCTGTACGAGACCTACGCCGCCAAGGGCGAAGCCGAACTGACCCGCACCATCCACTCCATCGTCCGGCCCGCGTAGGCTGGATGCCTCCGGCGGCCGGGGAAGGGGAGAAGGAAACCCTTTGAAAAGGGTTGTCCCTCTCCCCTTCCCCGGACCCCATCCCCTCTTCCTTCCCAAACTTTTTGTGCCGCCTTCGGCGGGGGGCGCGCCTGCTTGGGCTGTGCGCCTTGATTTTGGCCCGGCCAATCATTTGTAGACTAAATCTAGACATAAGGTTTTGAGAAGACTGCGCTTTTGCCGGAACGGGCACTTTGACCGAAAAATCGAGTGGTTACGGGACGGGTAATCGTGGTATACCCGTACCTGTGGATGGGGAATGGAAAAAACATCATTAATTCATTAAACTAAATAAAGATCGGGCCGATAAGACAGAACGAGCATAAGGCCCGGTATTCGGATATGTTATGAATGATCGCAAACAGGAATTGGCCCAGCGCGCCGCCGAGGTGCGCGAAGCCCTGGCCGACGCCGCCAGGGAAGCGGGACGCAAGCCCGAAGACGTGACCCTGGTGGCCGTGTCCAAGCTGCACCCTGCCTCCGACATCCGGGCCCTGGCCGAGACCGGGCAGGCGGACTTCGGCGAGAACTATGTCCAGGAGGCGCTGGGCAAACTGGAGGAACTGGCCGACCTGGACGTCAACTTCCACTTCATCGGGGGGTTGCAGTCCAACAAGGCCAAATTCGTGGCCGGGAATTTCGCGCTCGTGCACAGCGTGGATTCGCGTAAGCTGGCCCAGGCATTGCATAAAAAGGCGGAAAGCCTTGGCGTGGTTCAGGACATCCTGATTCAGGTGAACATTGCGGGAGAAACGCAAAAGTCCGGAATCACAGTAGATTCATTGCCCCAACTGGCCAACGAGATCATGGGGCTTGCGGGAGTGCGGGTCGTCGGTTTGATGACGATGCCGCCGTTTTTCGACGAGCCGGAACGGGCCAGGCCTGTTTTTTCCCGGCTCAGGCAGCTGAGGGATGAGCTGGAAAAACAGCTCGGTTCACGCCTGCCGCACCTGTCCATGGGCATGACCGGGGACTTTGTCCCGGCCGTGCAGGAAGGGGCGACCATGGTGCGGATAGGAACACGGATTTTCGGGGTGCGACCTCCGAGATAGGCAGGAGAAAGGGAACGGTATGGATCTAGGGACCGTAATCGGGATTGTCCTCTCCTTCGGGCTTGTGCTGTCGGCCATCATGACCGGCTCCAGCCTGATCATCTTCGTTTCCGTGCCGTCACTCCTCATCGTCGTGGGCGGCACCATCGGCGCGGGGCTGGTCAACTACCCCATGAACTACGTCATCGGCGTGGTCGGCGTCATCAAGAACACCTTCTTTTCCAGCCTGGAAGCACCCGCCGACGTCATCGAGCGCTTCAAGGAATACGCCAACCGCGCCCGCCGCGAAGGCATCCTCTCCCTGGAGCCGCTGATCAAGGAAATAGACGACGACTACATGCGCAAGGGGCTGCAGCTCACGGTCGACGGCCTGGAACCGCAGACCATCCAGGAAATCCTGGAGACCGAGATATCCTACCTGGCCGAGCGGCACTCCACCGGCGCGGACGTGGTCGCAGCGCTGGGCACCCTGGCCCCGGCCATGGGCATGATCGGCACCGTCATCGGCCTGGTGCAGATGCTCCAGACCATGTCCGATCCGTCCTCCATCGGCCCGGCCATGGCCGTGGCCCTGCTCACCACCCTGTACGGCGCCATCCTGGCCAACCTCGTCCTCAACCCCATGTCCGGCAAGCTCAAGGCGCGAAGCAAGGAGGAAGTCCTGCTGCGCGAAATGATCATGGAGGGCATCCTGTCCATCTCCAAGGGCGAGAACCCTCGCATCATCGAGGAAAAGCTGAACAGCTATCTGCCGCCCAAGGACCGGATAATGTCCGACCAGTAACCTCGGAAGGGGCGCGTCATGGCCAAAAAGAGAAAACTCGACTGCGAAGAGATCCCCCCGTGGATGGTCACGTTCGCCGACGTCATGACGTTGATGCTGACATTCTTCATCCTGCTCGTGTCCATGGCCACCATCGACCAGCGGCGCAAGCTGGTGGCGCTCGGCTCCATCATCGGCACCTTCGGCTTCAACAAGGAGAGCTACGAGCTCTACTCCAAAAAGGACACCAAGAAGACCGTTGAGCCCGGCCCCATGGACACCGGCGACCTGGAGCCGCTCAAGGCGCTGAAGTGGGAGAACGTGGACGACGACATCAATTTCAGTTCCAACCGGTTCGTCCAGATTCTGTCCATCGACGCCAGCCTGCTTTTCGAGCCCGACACCACCACCCTGTCCGACCGGGGAAGGGCCACCATCGACGGGTTCCTGCCTCTGCTCAGGCAGGTGCGCTACCCCCTGCTCCTGGCCGGGCACACCTCGGAACTGCGCGACGAGTTCGGCCGCAACTACCTGCCCGGGCAGGACGAGGAAAATCCCGACCTGTCCTGGAAGCTCTCCCTGCACCGCACCCTGGCCCTGTATTCCTATCTCCTGGACAACGGCCTCCCGCCGGACATGCTCATGATGGAGGCGTTCGGAAAATTCCGGCCCCATTATCCGCAGAACACGCCCGAGAACCGGAGCCGCAACCGCCGCGTGGACATCGTGTTGGACAAGCGGTCCAGCGGGCTGGGCGACCGGATAATCGAGACCCTGCCTGATCAGGAGATCCGCAGGGACGTACTCAGCGTCGACGGCTTCGAGTTCGACGTTTCCACGCCCGAGGAGCTGCGGTAGCCATGGGCAAGAAGAAGAAAAAGGAAACCTGTCCGCCCCTGGCCCTGTGGCTGGTCACGTTCTCGGACCTGATGACGCTGCTGCTCACCTTTTTCGTGCTGCTTTTGACCATGGCGTCCATGGACAACGCCATCCTGACCACCGTCACCCTGACCACTGCGGACCTCGGCCTGCTCGACAAGCGCGGCTCGGGCCGGGTCAACGTCAAGGACCGGATGGTGGTGGAGCTGATGGAGAAACCGTGGGAGGTGCTCGACAAGGCGGACCGCATCAAGGACCTCCTCTTCCCGGACGACACCCTGCCCGACGAGATGGACAAGTCCACGCTCTACGAAAACCTGGACGTGCTCGCCCGGCAAAACGGCGTGGCCCTGGTCTTCACCAGCGACATACTCTTCGAGCCGGGAGGGAGCCGGTTGTCCGACAACGGCCGGTTCCTCATCGGCAGGCTGGTGCCCATGATGACCCAGACCGAGGCCCCCATCAACGTGGCCGGGCACACGGCCCGTGCCGAGGTCGTCGAGGACATGTACGAACTTTCGGGAGACCGGGCCCTGGCCGTGCTCTCCTACCTGGTGGAGCTGGGGGTGCCCAACAAGCGGTTCACCCTGTCCGCCTACGGAGACCACTTCCCGGTGGTGGACGAACTGGGCCGTCCCGTGGAGGACTCGCCCAAGAACAGGCGGGTGGAAATCCTGCTCAAGACCGCGCGCCCCATCGGGGGATACCAATAGGGCGCGGGCTCGAGTCTAAACTTTGTCTGGAAAAATGGGCCGAATGGCGATATAGGGTGTGCAACGTAAAAAAGAAAGGTGGCCGCCATGGCTGACGAAGAACTTGTACAGGAAAAAGGGAAAAAGAAAGGCGGAATGCTGAAGTGGATCATCATCGCCGTGGCGCTCATAGCCCTCGGCGTTGGCGGATACTTCGGGTATACCATGTTCTTTGCCTCGTCCGACGACGCGGCCGGCGAGGAAGCGGCCCAGGACGGGGCGGGCGGCGAAGCGCTCGAGGACCTGGAGGGACAACTGGTCCCGCTGCCCACGTTCCTGGTCAACCTGGCCGATCCATTGGGCCGCCGCTACCTGAAGCTCGGCGTGGAAGTGGAGGTCCGGGACGAGGAGGCGGCAGCCGCCCTGACCAAACACGAGGCCAAGGTCAAGGACACCCTGCTCCTGCTCCTCTCCAGCAAGACCTACGACTCCCTTTCCACCATGAAGGCCAAGGTCGAGCTCAAGCAGGAAATCGCGGATCGTCTCAACCAGATCGTGGGCAACGGCTCGGTTCTCAGGGTCTACATCACGGAAATGGTTATCCAGTAGCACGCTTCTTGCAAAATCCGCTTCGGGCCGTCCCGGTTTTTGACGGTCCGCATGGTGAACACCTATTTTCGCGAGGTAAGCGACATGGCTGACGATCAGGATAAACTTGCACAGGAATGGGCCGACGCCCTGATAGAAACCGGCGACGCGGAAGGCGGCATGGACCCGGACGATCCGCTCGGGGGCCTGGAAGACGTGGGCGACCCGTCCGAGGCCGGCAGCGCGGACCTGGGCCAGGACGACGAAGCCCTGGCCGACGAATGGGCCGCAGCCCTTGCCGAGACCGAACAGGACGAACTCAAGCACGAGAAGGAACAGGAATTCCTGTCCACCCAGACGCACGACTACGACCTGCCCGACATGGGGGCCGAAGCCAAGTCCGGCGGCTCGGGCGGCAAACGGGACCTGGACTTCATCCTGGACATTCCCCTGGAAGTGTCCGCCGAACTCGGCCGCACCAAGCTCCTGATCAACGAGCTGCTGCAACTCGGCCAGGGGTCCGTGGTCGAGCTGAACAAGCTGGCGGGCGAACCGCTGGAAATCTACGTCAACGGCAAGCTGGTCGCCCGGGGCGAAGCGGTCGTCATCAACGAAAAATTCGGTATCCGGCTGACGGATATCATCAGTCCCATCGAGCGGGTGAAGCAACTTGGATAGCACCACGGCTGCAACCACGGGCGCTGCACCCGTGCAGCTTCCCCCGGTGGATTCCGGCACGGCCATCCTGACCACGGCGGGATACCTGTTCCTGCTGCTGGCCGCCATTCTCCTGGCATTCTGGCTGCTCAAGCGGTTCGGCATGCCGGGTTCGCTGTCGAGCGGGAAAGGAGGGCCCAGGCTGGTCAGCCGCCTCATGCTGGGCAACCGCCAGTCCGTGGCCGTGGTCCGCTACCGGGACCGGGACATGGTGCTGGGCGTGACCGAACACCAGGTCACCCTGCTGGCCGAAGAGGAGGCCCGCGAGGAGGAAGCATCCCCCTCGCCGTCCGCCGGCTTCGCGGCCATACTGAAAAGGGGCTCCACCGATGCGGACTAGCGGCAGCCGATCCCTGACCGTCCTTCTGCTCGTCCTGGCAGGAGTCCTGCTCCCAGCCCTGGCGTGCGCCCAGGCACCGACCATCCCCAAGCTGACCATGGAGCTGGCCGCCGGTCAGGCCGATCCGACGGAGGTCTCCACCCTGCTGGAGATTCTGTTCCTGCTGACCGTCCTGTCCATGGCTCCGGCCATCATGCTGACCATGACCTCGTTCACCCGGATCATCATCGTCTTCCACTTCATCCGGCAGGCCATGGGCACCCAGCAGATGCCGCCCAACCAGATCATGGCCGGGCTGGCCATCTTCATGACCATGGTCATCATGTATCCGGTGGGCAAGACGGTCAACGACACCGCCATCCAGCCCTACATGGCGGAGGACATCAATTTCACCGAGGCCCTGGACAGGGCGCAGGTGCCCATCCGCGAGTTCATGTTCAAGCATACCCGCGAAAAGGACCTGTCCATTTTCTATTCCATAACCAAGGAACCGCGCCCGGAGAACAAGGAAGAAGTCTCCACCATCATGCTGATCGCGGCCTACACCATCTCCGAACTCAAGACCGGCTTCACCATCGGCTTTCTGATATACATCCCGTTCCTCATCCTGGACATGGTGGTGGCCTCCATCCTGCTGGCCATGGGCATGATGATGCTGCCGCCGGTCATGATCTCGCTGCCGTTCAAGATTCTCCTGTTCATCCTCATCGACGGCTGGAACCTGCTGGTGGGTTCGCTGGTCAACACGTTCCAGTGACCATGCGCACGGTCTTTACCCAGGGAGTATAGTATCCGATGACCCCCGAATTCGTTGTAGGATTTGCCCGTCAGGCAATCGAAATGACCCTGACCATAGCCCTGCCCATGCTCGGCATCGGCATGGCCGTGGGTATCTTCATTTCCGTGCTCCAGGCCGCCACCCAGATTCAGGAAATGACCCTGACCATGGTTCCCAAGATCATCGCCATCTTTCTGGCCCTGCTCATCTCGTTCCCATGGATCATGGACAAGATGACCTCGTACACCACCAACCTCTTCCTCAACCTGCCCAACTACATCCGATAGGTGCGCCCTCAGGGCAGCATCAGCTCGAAAATCCGCCTGGCCCAGAACACGGGCAGCCTCGGCACGAGCCACGTCAGGTACTCTTTGTACGACAACTTGTTCAGCGGGACATAGAGATACCGCCGCAGGGCCTTCTCATCCGAAACCAGGGTGTTCAGGAACAGCTTGGGCAGGGTGTACATGACCTTGGAAAACAGCAGGGAATATTCGAGATTGGCGCTGAACTCCGCCTTGGTGGTGCGCCGGTAGTCTTCGTGCATCATGTCGGTGCGGGAATTCCCGACTATCGCCTCGGCGGCGAGCTGGCCGGAACGGATGGCATAGGCCAACCCCTCACCGTAGAACGGGTCCACGAACCCGGCGGAGTCCCCGGCCAGGAGCAGGCTGCCCTTGCCCAGCCGCCTGTCCAGGCCGCCGCGCGGAATGGGGTGGCCCTTCACGTCCCGCAGCCTGCCCGCCAGGCCGATCCGGGCCGTGAACTCCTCCAGCGCCTTGGCGGGATTCGGGAACTTGGCCCGCAAGCCGCCCACGCCGACCGAATAATAGGTGCCGTGATGGAAGACCCACCCGTAGCCGTAGCCGGCCACGCCGAAATAGATGTCGATCAATCCCTCGAGGTGGGCGAACGGGTCCGGGGACAGGCGATCCACCTCCCCCTCCATGCAGATGCCTTCCCCGTAAACGCCGTCGCGGGGCCGGACCTTCGGGATGAACCGGGAGTTCGCCCCCGCGCAGATGATGCACCGGCGGACGGTGAACGATGCGCCGGAAGCCGTTTTCACGGCAACTCCCCGCTCTCCCTCATCCAGCGAGGCGACCGCCTCCCACACCACTTGCGCCCCGGCCTCCAGGGCCATATCCACGAGCAGCTTGTCGAACCTGGACCGGGTGACGAGTACGGCGATCCGCTCGTCGAGGCGCTCCACCAGCGTCTTGTCGCCGTAGGTCACGCGCGCGCCGTAACACTCCCAATCCACCACTTCCTGCGGCAGCTCGAAGTCCAGGTAGCTCATGGCCTGCTCGGACAGGGCCCCGCCGCAGACCTTCCTGCGGGGCATGGCCTGCTTCTCGAAGAGCACGACCGAAACACCGGCACGGGCGAGCCGCCTGGCGGCGGAGCTTCCGGCCGGGCCGCCTCCGATGACCGCCACCTCGAAATCATATCCCATGCGACCTACCCCCTGAACAGTTGCTCGAAAGTGAATATCAGGACCGGAATCATCACCGTGGCGATTATCTCGATCAGCGACTTGGTGTCATACGGGAATGTCCGCATGCCGTTGATCCTGGAATGGTGCACCACGTAATACACATACGGCCTGACAACCTGTTCCAGGGACGGGGTGTCGTTCCCGTTCATGACCCCTTCCTGCAGCCGGTACAGGACTTCCTGGGAATCGTCGTCGATGCGCATCTTTTCCGCAAGCAGCTTGTCGTGCACGTAGAGAATGGACCTGAAATACATGCCGAGCCCGAACGCGATGTAGGCAAAGACGCTGATGTAGGCGATTATCACGCTGTTTTCCTTGGAAAACATATCAAAGACTTCGGTCGCGAACGGGATGTACATCGAGCCCGAAAAATACAGGGCCGAACCGATGACCAGAAAGCGGCCCACATAGAGCAGGCCGCCGTACCCGTCGATGCAGAACGGGTCGAGCTTCAGGTCGAGGCCGCACATCCTCCGTATCAGCTTCTCCATCACCCAGATGCCCCAGAATCCGATCCCGGCCATGAACCCGGACAGGGCGAACAGCACGACCACCGCCCACTGGAGCACCGGCGCGAGACCGGCGTGCCCGGCGTACAGCTTCGCAAAAAACGTGAACACGAATAAGAGGGGAAAGGAAAAATAGAGGTGCCTGCTGGAAAATATATCCGAAAAGGTCTTTTCGCTCAGGGCCGCGTGCGCATCCGGGTCGATGAAATCCTTCAGGTACTCCAAAAACCATTCAAGGGACCTGTAGCCGTACCAGATCAGCACGGGGGAGACGACCAGCCAGAAAAAGCCGAAGGCTATCTGGTAGGAGATGTGCAGGCTGCCGGTGTCGGCGAATTCCACTGCATACGGAAGGGCGGCGGCCAGGGCCAGGGACAACGGCAAAATGGCAGGATTTTTTTTGGAAACCGAGACAATACATCTTGTGAGCACGGACTATCCCCTTCTTTAGACAGCAATATCAAGAAGTTATACGGCTAGCACACAGAAGACGTCCGCGCAACACATAAAGGGCGGAAAGCCATGCGGCGCTGCCCATGGCAGGATTTCTCCCGCTTTCCCTCCTCTTCCGGGAGATAATCACGACGTATCGAAATAACCTTCTCCCGCTTGCCATATTCCAGCTGTCTGGCTATATTAAAGAATATAAAGATTGGCGAGATAATGACAAAGAAATCTATTCCCCCGTGGCAACTTCCGCTTCTGATTCTGGCGCTCTTCCTGTGGACCGGTGCTCCGGCCGACGCCTACACCATTTTCCGGTCGCCCGGGCTGACGCCGCCGGACCGGATGACCCTCTCCGGATGGCTCGACGCCCTCCAGCCGGGTGAAAACCCGGCTGCCATGGACGTCCTGGAACCGGCCGCAGGGGCCATGGTCCCGGCGGACGCGGCCTCGCCCATCGTCCGCTGGCGGGACAACACGGCCTCGCTCTGGCTGGTGACCATGACCACGGGCAGCAGCACCGTGTGCCAGGGCATCGTGGACAAGGACGCCTGGGCCCCCGGCGAAGAGCTGTGGGCGGCCATCAGGGACAAGGCCGGGAACCAGCCGGTCACGGTCCGCATCGCAGGCATCGACGAGGACGGCCGACTGGTCAGCAGGGGCCGGACCTCCTTCTCCATCTCCCCGGACCCGGTGGGCGCGAAGATCGCCTTCCTGCGCAAGCGCCTTCCCTTCCGCAAGGCCAAGGACAACCCCTACGACAGCCAGATGGCCGTGGGCGACCCGGCTTCCTTCGGCAAGCCGCGCGTGGTGCTCCAGGACCAGCCCCTGTGTTTCAACTGCCACGCCTATTCCCTTGACGGCAAGGCCTACGGCATGGACATGGACTACAAGGGGGACAAGGGCGGATACGTCCTGGTGGACGTCAAGGAGAAGACCCGCGTGGCGGACGAGGACGTCATCTCCTGGAACTCCTACGACGCGCCCGGCCCGTCCAAGTATTCCATGGGGCTGTTCACATGCTTCTCCCCGGACGGGCGGTTCGCGGCCTCCACGGTGGGCGAATCCTCGGCCTTCGTCATGCTCGACGACCTCTATTTCTCCCAGATGTTCTTCCCGGCCACCGGGCAGATCGCCTATTACGACCGCCGGTCGAACACGGTCTCTCCCCTGCCCGGCGCAAGCGACGTCGACCTCATCCAGACCAACCCCGCCTTCTCCCCGGACGGAGCCCGCGTGGCCTTTGCCCGGGCCATGGTCCAGCCGAGCCTGGTCAAGGCCATCGAGGACGGCGTGCTCCGGAAAGAGGACCCGACCCAGAACATCCTCGACGTCAACGAAAAATATCCGGTCCAGTTCTCGCTCTACGCCGTGGACTTCAATGAAGGTCGGGGCGGTGTCGCCGCGCCCATCACCGGGGCCTCGAACAACGGGTTGAGCAACTTCTTTCCCCGGTACTCTCCCGACGGCAAATGGCTCGTCTTCACCCAGAGCAGGACCGGCCTGGTCCTCCAGCCGGACAGCAGGCTGGTCATCGTGCCCGCGCAGGGCGGCGAACCCCGCGTGCTGGCGGCCAACACGCCGCTCATGAACTCGTGGCACGCCTGGTCGCCCAACTCCCGCTGGCTGGCCTTCGCGGCCAAGGGCAACTCGCCCTACACAGAGGTCTACCTCACCCACATCAATGACGACGGACAGTCCAGCCCGAGCCTGCGCCTGTTCCGTTTCAGCCACCCCGAACTGGCGGCAATGGTGCCCGAGTTCGTTCCCGTCAACAGCGCCGAACAAATGACCATGGAGCTCGCCGACCCGGAAGCGGCAAAAGGCGAATCCATGGCAACAGACGGGCGGTGACGCGCCCATACCAAGGAGTATTTCATGCATCGAATCGGCAAATCGCCCGCGCTCTCCGCAGGCCTGATCATCTTGAGCCTGCTGCTCACCGCCGCCATGGCCTTCGCCTACGGCGGCGGCAGCGAAGGGACCTCCGGGGCCACGGGAGGCGTGGAGGAAGGCGACACCCAAAAAGATCTTTCCGTGTCCTTCGGCAGCGCCTCGCCGTCGACCGAGCCCACCAACGTCGACTCCTTCGGCGGCTCCACCATTTCCCGAAACGGCATGGCCGCCATCGGCCAAACCTTCCCCGAGACCGGCGGCGCGGACATGTCCCGCCACCTGGAAAGCATGGGCAAGACCCTTGAGGTCCTCGACCGTGCGCACCCCCGAGATCACGGCGGGCTGACCGTGGTCAAGGGCGTCCCGCTGGTCACCGGCGGCAACGATCCCGTTGAAGGCGTCGGCGCACCGGCCGAAACCCGGATCGGCGGCTTCACGCCGAGCAACGGGCCCAACGCCTTCGAGCGCGCCCGGAACGGCAGCGATCCCGAGCGCAACCCGGAGCAGGCAGCCATCCGCGCCAGGGTGGAAAGGGCGGTCGCCGCCGCCGGATCAAGACTGGCCGAGGCCGGAGTCCAACCGCCTGCGGCCACCACTCCCAACGAGGCCATCGCCGCAGCGGCCCAGGCCGTGGGCGCTCCCAACCTCGCCCAG
Organism: Pseudodesulfovibrio portus; assembly: GCF_026000375.1. Classification (NCBI taxonomy): domain Bacteria; kingdom Pseudomonadati; phylum Thermodesulfobacteriota; class Desulfovibrionia; order Desulfovibrionales; family Desulfovibrionaceae; genus Pseudodesulfovibrio; species Pseudodesulfovibrio portus. The sequence goes on along the minus strand of NZ_AP026708.1, from coordinate 2,275,024 downwards.
ATGCCGCGCTACGTCCCGTCCGCGACCTATGCCCCCGGCGCAGACCAGTAGCCCTTTCCGCACTCAGACTCAACGAGGTTTCCGACCCATGCGCAAACATATCCTGCTCACAGCATTGATTTTCTGCGGCCTCCTCATGACCGCGTGCAACATGCCCGACCTGCAATCCGCCCCGGTCGAGCCGCCGCCTCCCATGGACGTGCAGGCCCCCGTGGCGGTGCCCGTGCCCCCGGCCAAGGCCCCCAGCGACATCGAGCTGGTCACGGCTGCCCTCGTCGAACGGCTGCGCGGCGGCCGCATCTCCGTGGCCAACGTCACCCTCGACCCCGACGGCCGGCACGCCGTGGGCGAACTGAGCTTCGACTACGCCGGTTTCGACGTCCAGGATGTGGCCGTGACCGGCTACACGGTCAACGTCATCGAACCGGGATCGGCCCTGGTCGTGCTCGAAGGGGCCATCCTGTTCAAGGACATCATCAACCGGCGGACCGGCGTCTACTTCGCCACCCAGTACATCATGGACAAGGACGGCGTGAACATCACCAAGTCCGTCATGACGCCCATCCCGCCGGACTTCCCCCGCGTGGAAACGTTCTTCGTTCCCCAGTCCAAACTCAAGGAAGCGGCATCCTCGCTGGTCACCTACACGGACTACTACCTGTTCGCCATCGAGAACGCCGAGCCCATGACCTACGGCGAGGGCGGCTCCAAGTCCGGGTTCAAGAGCGAATACTACATCATGTCCTTCTGCAAGGACCGCCTGTTCCAGGATTCCTCCCTGACCATGACCGTGACCAGCCGCCCCAACGGCGCGGGCGACAAGCTGGCCGAGGCCATCTCCATCAACGACACGGGCTGGCGCATCCTCATCGCCGGCGGCAAGTTCGCTCCGGGCTCCTCGCGGAACAAGTTCCACGTGGGCGTGGCCTACCAGCAGAACCCCGGCGGCTATCTGCCCGAGGTGGTCGTGGGCGCGTATTCCAACGTCAAGCAGGACGCGGCTTCCCTGGCCGCCGCCGCGCAACGCGAAGTGGTCGAGCAGACCATGGAGCAGGGCGCGGCCCAACCCGACGCCACCGGGGAAGGCCCCCTGGCGCGCGGCGACGTCTACCTCAACCCCATCTTCCCGGAAGACGTGGAAGTCATCCAGGTCCGCCTCAAGGCGCTGGGGTTGTACACCGGCAAGATCGACAGGAACTACGGCCCGCTGACCAAGAAGGCGCTGAATGCCTTCAACAAACGGCACGGCTTCCCCAAGGACCAGTGGAACGTCGGCGTCCAGAAGGAGCTCTTCAAGGGCACCGGACAATAGGCCGGAGAAAACAGGGAGAGAGACATGCATCATACAGACACCACATCCCTCAAACGGATACCCGGTATCATGGCGGTGGCCTTTTTGAGCTTCTGCCTCCTGCTGCCCGCCACGGCCCTGGGCTATGGAGGCGGCGGCAACAACTCACGCGGAGAAACCGACAAACCCGAGAACAACCGCGTGTTCGACGACGAAACCCCCAACGTGCCGTCCACCCAATTCGGCGGCGATCCGATGTTCTCCTGGGACCCGGCCGCCATCCCGGACAAGAGCGACGAGAGCTTCTGGGAAAGCGACGAATGCATCGGTATGCTGACGGTCCTGGACTACGGAGGAACCGTGGCCTGCTTCTTCATCCCGGGATACGGCTGGTTCAAGGCCGTCCACTTCGTGGGCAAGGCCTACGCGTTCAGCATCGACAAGAACAAGCAGCAAAAGGCCTGGTCCGTGTTGAGCTGGATCGGGAACAAATCGCGCAGCGCCTATGAAACGGTCAAGGACGCGGCCTCCGGCGCGTACAGCCGGGTCAAGAGCGCCTTCGGCAAATAGGGGACCGACATGAAGAAAACATACGCCATACTCGCATTGTTCGCATTGGTCCTCACGGCGGCAGCCGCCGTCGCCCTCAACCAGAAGACCGAGGAAGCGCCTCCGGACGCCATGTACGCCGTTGCCGTGGCCGCCGACGAGATCATGAACAACGGCGCCAACCAGCTGGCCCAGCTCTCGCCCCAGGCCAGACAGGCCCTGCAGGCCGACACCTTCACCTACCAGGGCTTCGGCCCCGGCGTGGTCAACCTGCAGAGCTACGACGTGGGCTCGAACGGTGACAACAGCCGATTGCTGTACACCCGCATCCAGTTCACGGATGCCTGGCGGCGCGCCTCCCACACCAGGGTCTACCTGGACTACACCATGGGCAACAACCAGTTCACGGTCACCAGGGCCGGGATGAAGGTCGTGGAACCCGAGACCCCGCGCGTGGCCCTGTTCTTCGTGCCCACGGAAAAGGTCACGGCAGCGGGACAAGCCATATACGAGGATTGGACCACCCTGTTCAACTTCGCCCTGGACAACGCGGTCCGGCCCGGACAGGGGACCGAGCGCGCCCAGCACTACGGCTTCATCTTCTGCCTGGACCGGCTGGCCTCGGACGCCAAGTTCTATCCCGTGGTCTCCAGGAAGCGGAACGAGAGGCAAACGGACAACTCCATCGCCAAGACCGCCGGCCTCAATTTTGACGGCTGGCAGGTGGCCGTCATCGCCGGACGGCTGGAACTCGGCTCGGGCAGGAAGTTCTACGTCAACGTCATGTACTCGCCCGGCAGTTTCGCCGAAAACGGCGGCAGCACCAGAAAAGTGGCGTCCTACGACAGCTCGACCATGATCCTGACCTCCGAGCTGCCCGACCCGGCCCAGTCCGTCCCGCAGGCGGTCCCGGCCACAGGCCCGGTCCAGTCGGCTGCCCCGGCCCCTCAGGCCGCACCCGCACCGGCCATGGCACCGGCTCCTCAACCTCAAGCCGCACCGGCGCCCGCATTGGCGCCGCCTCCGCCCGCCCCGACTCCGGCTCCCGCCCTGGCACCACCGCCGCCCGCAGCAACCCTAGCCCCGGCACTGGCACCGCCGCCGCCTGCGGCCACGGCTCCCGCTCCGCAGCAGGCACCCGCCCTGGCGCCACCGCCCCCGGGCATGGCCCAGGCCCCGGCGGCTACACCGGCCCAGACGCAGCCCGCCCAGGGCCCGCTCGAGCGCGGCATGGCCTTCCTGAACCCGGTCTTCCCGGACGACGTGGCCATCATCCAGACGCGGCTCAAGGAACTCGGCCACTACGGAGGCCCCATCGACCGCACCTTCGGCCCCTTCACCAAGAAAGCGCTGGACAACTTCGCGGTCAAATACGGCTTCCCCAAGGGACAATGGAGCCTGGGCCTACAAAAGACCCTGTTCAAAGGCTCCGGACTGTAACATTCCACCCCCCGTATCGGGACTGCCCGGCACAGGGGTTTTCCGACAGGAGACACCATGAAGCTCTGTATCCTCATCTTCGCCGCCTGCCTGCTCATGCCCGCCAGCGTTTTCGCAACCTCCGGCGGCTCAGGCGGCTGCGGCGGCTGCGGCGGTGGCGGCGGTGGCGGCGGTGGCGGCGGTGGCGGCAGCGATGGAACCGGCGGCGGCTCATACAGCTCAAGCGGCCCTTCCATCCCCTACACCCCCGGCATCGAAGGCATGCCGGTCATCGATCCTGAGTACGGCGAATTCTACGGTGCCCCGCCCAAAAAGAAGCCCCACCAGGACAAGGCGACCGCCAAGGCCAAGCAGACCTGGAAAGAAAAGGCGTTGGAGACCCTCGGCAAGTACATCCAGGGAAAGGTGGGGGATTACCTCCAGAAGAAGCTCGCCTTCCCGCCCATCCTCCCGCCTCCCCTTCAGGTGGCCAAGGAGGCCTATGACGGCATCACGACCACCGTCGACATCACCAAGGACGTCCTGGACACCCTGGAGAAAGCACGAACGGAATTTCGCGACCCGTACACCAAGGCGGCGCAGGGCGCATACGGCTCGAACATGACCGGGTCCGGACCGGACGGCACCCCCAGCGATTCACCCGGCAGCATGAACCCCAATTCACCCGGCTGGGAGAACGTGGGCGGAGGCGGACCGGCCCAACCCCACGACTCCAACTTCCTCATGTAGCGAGGCCCTCCATGCGACATCTCAGACTGATCCTCATCCTCCTGCTGATCCTGGCCACGGCAACGCCCGTATCGGCCCGCGAGGCCAAGAAGTGGCCCCCGGACGCCATGGACGTCTCCTACACCCTGGCCGCCGAGCTCACGGGCCAGCGCGGCCTGTCCTTCATCTCCTTCGCTCCGGGCGTCCGGGACTACCTGGCGGCGGGCAGCGAGGGGGAATACAACGCCTTCACCAGAAGCCGCATCTCCCCCCTGTTCTACAGCAACTCCAACCCTGGCAACAGGTACAACGCGGAAGTGGGCGGCTCCATCCACCTCTACGACGGGTACAACCGCCTCGTGTCCATGCAGTACTCCACGCAGTACGCGGTCAACGGGAAGCGGATCAACGTCACCCAGGCCCTGGCGATCATGAGCTCGCCCTCGAACCTGAGCCTGGAGACGTACATGGTCCCCATGGAGGAGTTCAAGGACGGGCTCCCAGAGTCCAGGCGCGGCGACTGGCCGACCCTGTACACCTTCGCCCGTGAACACGCATACACCTCAGCCGACCCGGACCGGGGCCAGCGCGCCTACCTGGTCATGACCTTCGTCATGAACCGGCTGCCTGCGGACGCCCTGTTCGAGGTCGTGGTCAGCCCCCGGGAAAAGGCCTGGCGGACCCTGGACAACATCGCCAAGGACAAGCAGACCTACCTCGACTACGACGGGTGGCGCGTGCACATGTTCGTGGCCCAGCTCAACCCGTCCAGCCTGCGCCAGCGGTTCTACTGCAACTATTTCTACACCCCCGGCGCTGGCATCCCGGAAGCGGCCCGGAAGCGCATCCAGGCGGCCAGCTTCTCGTCCAAGCCCGAGGGGTCGCCAGCCGGACAATCCCGGGCCAATTACCAGGCTCCGGCTCCGCAGGCCTCGACCGCGCCCCCGGCCCCGCAGGCCGTGGCGCCCCGCCAGGCTCCCGCAACTCCCGGCGCAGCGGGAGGACAGGGTCCCGTCGGACGCGGCCTGTCCTTCCTCAACCCCCTGTTCCCGGACGACACGACCCTCATCCAGACCCGGCTCGCGCAGCTCGGCCACTACACCGGGGCCGTCGATGGCTCCTTCGGGCCCATGACCCAAAAGGCCATGGACGACTTCGCGGTCCGGCACGGCTTCCCCAAGGGGCAGTGGAGCCTGGGCCTGCAAAAGGCACTGTTCCGGGGAACTGGGCTGTAGCCGCCACCACTTCGAGCACACCGGGGCGGTCCATGCGGGCCGCCCCTTTTCGTGGTGACATCCAGGGTGAAAACCCGTAGATTCACCCTATGGTGGGCTCCACCGCGCAGAAAACAACCAGCACGAGAATTTCATGAACCAGACCACGCCCAAAGGACTCCACGGCTCCAAGCTGCGGGCCACCCTCGACCCGAAAAGCATACCCTTCGCCACCAGCGCGGACGTTCCGGCCAAGAACGTCTACGCCAAGCTCCAGCCCCGCGCCATCCAGGCCCTGTCCCTGGCGCTCAAGATCAAGGGCAACGAGCACAACATCTTCGTGGCGGGCGAGCCGAACATGGGCCGCACCTATTTCGTCAAATCGTTCCTCACGCCCGCAGCGGCCAAGGCCAAGCCGCCCTGCGACTGGGTCTATCTCTACAACTTCGAAGACAACGACCGGCCCATCGCGGTCTCCATGGCCGCAGGCCGGGGCCGCAAGTTCAAGACCGCCCAGCAGAAAGCCATGACCCACATCCGCCAGGAAATCCCCGCCCGCTTCGAGAAGGACTCCTTCCAGCAGAAGCACGAGGCCATGGTCAAGAAATTCAACGCCAAGCGCGAGGACCTGTTCTCCAGGATGGACGCCTCGGCGGAGAAGGAAAGCTTCTCCCTGAGCCTGGACGACGACGGCGTGCTCACCCTGTCGCCCATCGTGGACGGCGAGGTGGTCTCGGACAAGGACTTCGACAAGCTCAAGCCCGCCGTGCGCAAGAAGCTCAAGGCCAAGGGCGAGGAGCTGCTGGCCGGGGTCAGCTCCATCCTGCGCCAGATCAACCAGAACGAAATGGACATGCGCGACTCCGAGTCCCTCCTGCACAAGGAAATGGCCCAGGTGGTCATGGAGGACTGTTTCGCCCCGGTCAAGGACAAGTTCGGCGACATAAAACGGCTGGCGGAATACTTCACGGCACTGGCGGACGAGGTGGTGGAGAACGTGGACCAGTTCATGCCGCGCGACACCTCCCTGGCCGGACTCATGCCCGACGGCATGCAGACCGGAGAGGACTTCTTTTCCCGATTCGAGGTCAACCTGTTCGTGGATCACGGCAAGACCAGGGGCGCGCCCGTGGTGACCGAAGACCACCCCACGCCCTTCAACCTGCTCGGCTCCATCGAGCGCGAGGCCGAGATGGGTGCGCTGTACACGGACTTCACCCTGATCAAGGCGGGCTCCCTGCACAACGCCAACGGCGGTTTCCTCATCGTCAACATGGAGGACCTGCTCACCCACCCCAGCTCCTGGGAGGGGCTGCTCCGCGCCCTGCGCACCGGCCAGTCGCGCATCGAGGACCCGGTGGACCCGGAACAGGTCCGCGCCCGCACCATCCAGCCCGAGCCCATCCCGCTGGACATCAAGGTGGTGCTCATCGGCACGGACGAGAACTACGAGATCCTGCTCTACAACGACGACCGGTTCGCCAAGTTCTTCAAGCTCAAGGCGCACTTGCAGCACGCGGCTACGCGCAACGCCGCCAACATCCGCAATTTCATATCCATCATCGGCCAGACCGCCCGCGAGTCCGACGTCATGCCGCTGACCCGCGAAGCCATGGCCGGGCTGGTGGACTTCTCCTCCCGGCTGGCCGAAGACCAGAAGCGCCTCTCCCTGTTCATCCCGCTCATCCGCGAGCGCATGATCGAGGCCACGGCCCTGGCCCGCATGGCCGGGAAGAAAAAAGTGGACCTGGCCACCCTGAACGAGGCCGTGTTCGCCAAGGACTACAGGGCCAACCTGTACGAAGAGGAGTTCATGGCCGACTACGACCGCCAGGTGATCAAGGTGGCCACCGACGGCCAGGCCACCGGGTTGTGCAACGGGCTGTCCGTGACCCTGTTCGGCAACTACGAATTCGGCCTTCCGCACCAGATATCCTGCACCGTGGGCGTGGGCCACGGCGGCATCCTCGACCTGGAGCGCGAGGCCCAGCTGGGCGGCCCCATCCACACCAAGGGCATGATGATCATCAAGTCCTACCTGGTGCGCCTGTTCGCCCAGGACAAGCCCATCGTGCTCACCGGGTCGCTCTGCTTCGAGCAGTCCTACGCGGGCATCGAGGGCGACTCCGCGTCCGGCGCGGAGCTGGCCTCCCTGCTCTCGGCCCTGTCCGGCGCGCCCGTCAACCTGTCCTACGCCTTCACCGGCGCGGTCTCGCAAAGCGGATCGGTCATGGCCGTGGGCGGGGTCAACCGCAAGATCGAGGGATTCTTCGAGGTCTGCCGCCGCCGCAAGCTGACCGGCAAACAGGGCGTGATCCTGCCAGCGGACAACGTGGTCAACCTGATGCTCAAGGACGAGATCATCCAGGCCGTGGACGCTGGCAAGTTCCACATCTTCCCGGTCAAGACCATCGAGGAGGCAATGCTCATCCTCACAGGCCTCAAGTGCGGCAAACGCGGCGCAAGCGGCAAATACCCGCTCGGCAGCCTTTACCGCCGCGTGGACGACCGGCTGGCCGAACTGACCGGGCTGGCCGTGCCGGGCGACTGCAGGAAGTAACTCTCCCCGGCCGGTTGGCCCGCCGTTGACGGAGCAAAGTCCGGGCGGTACTGTCGGTCCAACTTTTCGGAGAGAGCGCACCATGCAATTCATAGCCTTCGGCGACGTCCACGAATCAACCGGCCTGATTACGGCCATCCCCGGCCTGGCCCAAGCGGACGGCGTCATCATAACCGGCGACATCACCAACCGCGGCAGCCGCGAGGCCGTGGACCGCGTGTTCCGGGCAGTGGCCGCCGTGAACCCGCGCATATTCGCCCAGCCCGGCAACATGGACACCGACACCGTGCAGACCTTTCTGACCGAACAGGACGCGGACATCCACCTGCGGGTGCGCGGGCTCGCCCCCGGCCTCGGGCTCATGGGCGTCGGCCTGTCCACGCCCACGCCCTTCGGCACGCCCGGCGAGGTGTCCGAGGAAACCATCGTCCGCTGGCTGGACGAGACCCACAGGCTGGCCGCCCATTTCGACCACCTCGTCTGCGCCATCCACGAACCGCCCGCCAACACCCGGCTCGACATGCTCGGCAACGGCCAGCACGTGGGCAGCCCCGGCGTGCGCGCCTTCATCGAGCGCGTGCAGCCCGCCCTGGTCGTCACCGGCCATATCCACGAGGCCACCGGCACCGACATGATCGGCAATACCCCGGTCATCAATCCCGGCATGCTGGCGGGCGGCGGCTACGTGCGCATCGACTTCAACGGTCAGACCGTCAGCGCGGTACTCGAGAGCGTGTGATGAGCAAGATCGGTTTCATCTGGGTGGGCAAGCTCAAGGAGCCCTTTTCCCGGGAAGGGTGCGCCCATTACCGGAAGAAACTGTCGCGCTTCTTCAAACTCGACGAGACCATGGTCAAGGACGCGCCCGGCAAGCTGCCGCCGCCCGACAAGGTCAAAAAGGAAGGCGAGGCCATCCTCTCCAAGATCAAGCCCGGCGACATCGTCATCCTCCTCGACGAGTTCGGCGACCGCCTCACCTCGCGCCAGCTGGCGAAACATCTCAAAAAATGGACCGACGCGCCCAACCAGCGCCCCGTGTTCGTCATCGGCGGCCCCTTCGGACTGGCCGACGAGGTCAAGGCCGTTGCCCGCCATTCCATCCGCCTGAGCGACATGACCCTGCCCCATGAACTGGCCCGTCTGCTGCTCCTCGAACAGCTCTACCGGGCCGGGACCATCCATAAAAACATGCCCTATCATCACGATTAACGGAGATTTCACCCATGCTCGACATCGATTACCTTGAACGCGTGGCCCACTATTTCGAGTCCGGCGACTGCAAATTCGAGTTCGAAAACGGCGAGGAAGAACGCCGGCTGCTCATCCTCGACTTCCTCGAACACCTCATGGAACTGGGCGAGCAGGCCGACGAACTGGCAACCAAACTCATCTTCAAGGACGCCTACGCCTCCCTGATTACCGAAGAGGGCGCAGCCGCAGCCGAGGCCGCGGAAGCTGAGGAGAAGGGGGAAAAGCAATAGGCGGCTTCCGCAAGAGCCGCTGTCGAGGTGCCTGGGCGGCACCCGAATCGCTCCGGGAAGAAAAAGCCCCGCCATTACTGGCGGGGCTTTTTTTGTACGGGAGTTCAGAAGCGATCTAGTTGACCAACTTCGCCAGGTCGGCTTCGCGGATTTCCTTGCGTTTGATCTTGCCGGAGATGGTCTTGGGCAGGTCGGTGACGTATTCGATGACGCGCGGGTACTTGTAGGGCGCGGTCAGTTCGCGGACGAACGCCTGCAGTTCCTTGGTCAGTTTCTCGTTCCCTTCGTAGCCGGGCGCGAGCACCACGGTGGCCTTGACCAGCTGGCCGCGCACCTCGTCGGGCAGGCCGGTGACCGCCGCCTCGATGACCGCGTCGTGGGCGACCAGGGCGGACTCGACCTCGAACGGCCCGATGCGGTAGCCCGAGGACTTGATCAGGTCGTCGGTGCGGCCCATGAACCAGAAGAACCCGTCCTCGTCGGCCCAGGCCTTGTCCCCGGTATGGTACCAGCCGTCGTACTTGACCGAGGCGGTTTTCCCGGGCTCGTCCATATAGGAGTCGAACAGGCCGAGTACCGGCTTGTCGATCTTGATGCAGATTTCGCCTTCCTCGCCCTGGGGCACCTGGTTGCCTTCCTCGTCGAGCAGGGCGATGTCCCAGCCGGGAACGGGCTTGCCGATGGAGCCGGGCTTGGGCTTCATGAACTTGAAGGTGGCCACCTGAAGCGTGGTCTCGGTCTGGCCGTAGCCCTCGTAGAGCGGCATGTTGAAGGCCTTTTGCCAGGCGTGGAACACCGAGTCGTTGAGCAGCTCGCCCGCCGTGGTGCAGTGGCGCAGAGCGGACAGGTCGTACTTGGTCAGGTCTTCGCGCACCAGGAACCGGTAAACCGTGGGCGGCGCGCAGAAGGTGGTGATCCTGTTGTCGGCCATGATCCTAAGCAGTTCCGCAGGCTCGAACTTGCCCCGGAAGTCCCAGACGAACACGGTGGCCCCGGCCATCCACTGGCCGTAGAACTTGCCCCACACGGACTTGGCCCAGCCGGTCTCGGACAGGGTCAGGTGGATGTCGCCGTCCTCCAGGTCGTGCCAGAGCGCGCCGGTGGTGAAGTGGGAGGCAGGGTAGTCAAAGGTATGCAGCACCATCTTGGGCAGCCCCGTGGTGCCGGAGGAAAAGAAGATGACCATGGGATCGTCGCCGCACGGGGAGTCGCCGGTGCGCGGGAAGGCCGCGTCGCCGGAGGCCATGAGTTCCTCGTAGTCGAACCAGCCGTCATTGGTCTGGCCGTCGATCTGCACGAACAGCTTCAGGCCCGGACAGTCGGGCTTGGCCTGATCCACGCGCTCGCAGATGGAGTCCTCGCAGATGACGGCGGAGATGCCCGCGTAGTTCACGCGCTCGACGATGTCCTTTTTGGTCAGCAGGGACGGGGACGGGATGGGCAGCGCGCCGAGGCGATGCAGGGCGAGCATGACGGTCCAGTACTCGTACCGGCGATAGAGCACCAGCATGATCCGGTCGCCCTTTTTGACGCCCTTTTCCTTCAGAGCGTTGGCCAGCCTACAGGAGGATTCCTGAAAGAACCGGGCAGTGAACTCGCGCCGCGTGCCCGCGTCGTCCACGTGAATGAGGGCGACCTTTTCCGGGTCCATCTTGTCCAGGACGTCGAAAGAGAAGTTGAAATTGTCCGGGCATTCAGGTTTGTACCGGGCGCACAGGTCCTTGTAATCGGCGTATTCTTCCTTGGTAAACATCAATGTATTCTCCGTGATTCTCTTGAATTTTCGTGATTATTCCGCAACCAATAATCGTAAAATCTTCTCCGGGCGGGTCGGATGCTCTCCAACCAACCCTACAGAATCACATCGAGGAACTTGACGTCCTTGCCGTCCAGGCCGCGCAGGGCGTGGGGCGTTTCCGAGTTGAAATAGAGCGAGTCGCCGGTCTCGACGATGATCGGTTCGCCGCCGAGACGGACCTCCAGCCTGCCTTCGAGCACGTAGATGAACTCCTGGCCGCGGTGGGCGGTCTCGACCATCTCCTCGCCGGACTTGGGCGGCACCGTGATCAGGAACGGCTCCATCTCGCGGCCCGCGAACTTGTAGCCGAGCGCCTTGTAGTCGTAGTCCTTGCGCCGGTCCACGGAAAAGCCCTCGTCCTTGCGCACCAGCGAATAGGACTTGAGATGCGGCTCGCGCCCGGAAATGAGCGTGGTCAGATCCACGCGGCACAGCCGGGAAACGTCCAGCAGATACCCCACCGGAATCTCCACCGTGCCCGATTCATAGGACAATACCTTGTCCTCGGTCACACCAAGCAGATCGGCCATCTCTTTCGGAGTCCAGCCGACGCCTTCACGCACCCCCACCAGCCTGGGCGCGATCTCCTTATACTGTTCCATACTTCCTCCTTGTGAAAAAAGAGTGCCTCCGGCGGCCGGGGGAAGGGGAGGAAACCCCTTTGAAAAGGGTTGTTTCCTCCCCCTCCCCCGGACCCCCTTCCCCTCCTTTTCCCAAACTTTTTATCGCCGCTTCGCGGAGTTTGGAAACGAGGGGAGCCGGTTTAAATATCAATATTGAACGGCACCTTTCGCCGCCGTCTCAATCTGTCTTCACCTTCCTCCCTTCCCGGCGGCGCGCCAAAAAGTTCTGGAAGGGGGTCCGGGGGAACCTCTCTCAAGAGGTTCCCCCCGGATTCTTCAATCTATTTCTACGCGTCCGGCCAGAGTTCGGCGGCCAGGTCGCGGAGTTTGTATTTCTGTATCTTGCCCGAGGCGGTCATGGGATATTCCTTCACGAACGTCACGAAGCGGGGAATCTTGTAGTTGGAGATCTTGCCCCGGCAGAAGTCGGTCACGTCCTCGGGTTCCAGTTCCGCGCCTTCCTTGAGGATGACGAAGGCCCCCACCTGCTCGCCGAACTTGGCCGAGGGCACGCCCGCCACCTGCACGTCGAGGATGCCGTCCATGGTGTACAGGAACTCCTCGATCTCGCGCGGGTACACGTTCTCGCCGCCCCGGATGATCATATCCTTGAGGCGGCCGGAGATGGTCAGGTAGCCGTCCTCGTCCAGGTCGCCCAGGTCGCCGGAGTGGCACCAGCCCTCGGCGTCGATGGCCTCTTCCGTGGCCTTGGGGTTGTTGTAGTACCCCTTCATGACGTTGTAGCCACGGCAGCAGACCTCGCCCTGCACGTGCGGGGGACACTCCTCGCCGCTCTCGGGGTCGACGATCTTGATCTCGATCTCCGGCATGGCCTTGCCCACGGTCTCGGTCATCTGGCGCATGGAGTCGCCGATGACGGTCTGGGACATGACCGGGCTGGTTTCGGTCAGCCCGTAGCAGATGGTGATCTCCTTCATGTTCATCTTGTCGATGACCCGCTTCATGACCTCCACCGGGCAGGGCGAACCGGCCATGATGCCGGTGCGCAGGGAGGAGAAGTCGAACTTGGAAAACAGCGGATGATCGAGCATGGCGATGTACATGGTGGGCACGCCGTACACGGCCGTGCACTTCTCCTGGTCGATGGCCAGCATGACGTCCACGGGCACGAAGTCCTCCAGGATGACCATGGTCACGCCGTGGTTGATGCAGGCGAGCACGCCGAGGACGCAGCCGAAGCAGTGAAACAGGGGCACGGTAAGCGCCAGCCTGTCTCCGGCCCGGAACTCCTGGTTCTTGCCGATCCAGTAGCCGTTGTTGCCGATGTTGTAGTGGGTCAGCTGCACGCCCTTGGGGAACCCGGTTGTGCCGGAGGTGTACTGCATGTTGACCACGTCGTGGGGGTCGAGCTCCGCCTGCCGCGCCTTGTACCGACTGTCGGAGACCATGGCCGCCATGGCCTGGAGCTCGGGCACGGAATACATGCCCCGGTGCTTCTCGTGGCCGAGGTAGAAGACGCGCTTGAGCCTTGGGAACTTGTTGGTCTTGAGATGTCCCCGCTCCTGGACCTTGAGCTCCGGGATCAGCTCGTAGGTGGTCCGGAGATAGTCGTGATTGCGGTATTCGCCGATGATGAACAGGTTCTCGGTCTCGGAGTGTTCGAGCAGGTATTTCAGCTCGTGGGACTGGTAGTGGGTGTTGACCGTGAGCAGGATGGCCCCGATCTTGGCCGTGGCGAACTGCAGGGCCACCCAATAGGGCACGTTGTTGGCCCAGACCGCCACTTTCTCGCCCTTTTTCACGCCCAGGCCCATGAGGCCCTTGGCCAGGGTGTCGACCAGCTCGCCGAACTCCCTGTAGGTCAGGCGAAAGTCACGGTCCACATAGACCACCGCTTCATTGTCGGGATACTTCTCCACCGTCTCGTCCAGGAGCCGGCCGAGAGTGAGTTCTCTGAGTACAGACATGGAAACCACCTATACGGGGAAATAGAGAACGGCGTAAATTTCAGCCTTCTCCTCGCCGCTGCACCCGACGTTGTGCGGGACGATGGAGTTGAAATAGATGGAATCGCCGGGCTCGAGCACGGTCTCTTCCTGGCCGTAGGTGATGCGCACCCTGCCGCTTTGGCAGAGGATGAACTCCTCGCCCTCGTGGGAGGACAGGGACTTGTCCTTGGCGGACTGGGGCAGCAGCTCGATGAAGAACGGCTCCATGTGGCGGTCGGTCTTGCCCTTGCCCAGTGAATGAAATTTCACGCCCGGCTCCTTGCCGTCCGGATGCATCGTCAATTCTTCCTTGCGCTCGCCCAGGCGGACCACCAGCGGGTCGCTGGACACGTTGTCGTCCAGGAAGGTGCCGAGCCGGACGCCCAGGGCGCGGGCCAGCTTGACCAGGGGCTGGAGGGAAGGATACATGTCCTCCTCTTCGATGGCGCGGATAAAGTCCTCGGTCAGGGCGGTGCGGTTGGCAAGATCCTCGACGCTCAGTTCCTGCTTTTCGCGGTAGGATCGGATTCGCTTTCCGATGGTGCTCATTCTCTCTCTCCGTAATCAGTGTGGATGCGCGTTTCAAACGGTCTGTCGTTCGACTTCAGGGCAATTATCAAGACGAATGTTCGCCGCCCTTGGCTGTATCGGAAATGCGCCCGATTGTCACCATTGCGCGAAACATCATTATAAGGGCGTTAGAGCGGTTGCCATGGTTGTCACGGGATTGTATCGTGTTCTTCTCGACAACATGCCAGCAACAAGGCAGCGGAAAGTGACCAACAAGGACAATGGCCGGTCCGACGACGGCATCAGCATAGCCCTGGCTCCCCAGACGCCACCCAAGACGGGGGGGCATGAGCCGCGCCCCGAAAGGGAGCCCTCTTCTTCCGCCGGGAAAGAAAGGGAAAAGATATACGGCGTGTTTTCGACGGAGCTCGTGGCCATGGTCGGCACCGGCACCACCAAGCGGAAGGACGTCAAGCGGGCCCTGTGGTTCGCGGAAGAGATCACGCCCGAGGATGGCGGCGAACCTGTCATCCAGGTCCAGCCCGTCAACAACAAGAACGTCCCCTCCGGAAACAAGAAAACCGTCCCGATGAGCGAATTCCTGGCCGACTACACCCCGGAATTCGAGTATTACCAGACCGTGGTCTTCCCGAAGATGAAGGAACTGGACGCGACCATCAGGCACGCCGAGGAGCAGCGGGACAAGGGCGCATACTACTCCGCCCAGTTCGGGTTCGAGGCGGCCCTTGAATTCGACGAACGGAACGTCCGGGCCAACTTCGGCCTCGGCCTGACGTACATCGCCCGGGGCGACACGGACAAGGCCGCCGACATCTTCAAGCAGGTGGTCGCCCTGGACGCCGCCTTCACCCCGGAACACAAGCACCTGTTCAACGAATTCGGCATCAACCTGCGCAAATCGCGGCTCTTTGACCAGGCCGTCGAATATTACACCCGCGCCCTGGAAATGACCCGCGACGACGAGAACCTGTACTACAATATCGCCCGCGCCCACTTTGAACGCGGAGACCGGGACAGTTGCCGGGAAAGCCTTGTAAAGGCCCTGGAACTCAAGCCCGATTTCGAGGCGGCGCAAGAATTTCTGGCCCATCTGGACAAGCAGGAACCACACCCCGATGTGTCTCTCGATTGACCGCATCTCCTTCAACTACCCGAACGGCCCCGACATCTTTGCCGACGCGACCTGGACCTTCGACCAGGGGGGCTACCACCTGGTGCGCGGCCCGTCCGGGGCGGGCAAGTCCACCCTGCTGCGTCTGCTGTGCCGACTGGAAGAGATCACCTCCGGCGTCATCCTGTACAAGGACACCGACGTGACGGCCATGGACCCGCCGCAACTCCGGCGGACGGTGGCCTATGTCCAGCAGACGCCCACCCTGATTCCGGGCACGGTGCGCGAAAACCTGCTCCTCCCCTTTTCCTTCCAGGCCAACAGGGCGCTCGCGTTGCCGACCGACTCCGACCTGGCCGAACGGCTGGACTCCTTCCTGCTCGACGGGGTGACCCCGGATTCGGCGGCGGACAAGCTGTCCGTGGGCCAGTCCCAGCGCGTCTGCCTGATCCGCTCCCTGCTCCTGGAGCCCGAGGTGGTGCTTCTGGACGAGCCCACGTCCTCCCTGGACCCGAAATCGGCAAAGGTGGTGCTGGACAAGACGGCCGAGCTGTCCGGCCGGGGCGTGACCGTGGTCATGATCTCCCACTCCGAGACCACGCCTCCCGGCGTCACCGACGCGGTGACCATCCGGCAGGGAAGGCTGGTGCGCGCATGACCCAGCCGATCATCGAAATAGGCCCGCTGCAACTGGCCCTCTGCCTGGTGTTCGTGCTCCTGGCCGGGATCACGTCCTTCCGCTATCGGCTGGGACTGGAAAAGGACCTGCTCATCGGCACGGTGCGCACCTTTGCCCAGCTCTTCCTCATGGGCTTCGTGCTCAAGTTCGTGTTCGCGGTGAACGTGGGCTGGCTGGTGCTGCTCATCTTCGCGGTCATGGTGGCCGCCGCCGTGCACACCATCAGGGGCAGGGTCAAGGAGCGGACCATCCCCTTTGTCGTCCCGACCTTCATCTCCATGATCATCACCTATTCGCTGGTGTCGGTGCTGGTCACCGGCGTCGTGGTCGGCGCCAAGCCGTGGTGGACGCCGCAGTATTTCATCCCCCTGGCAGGCATGATCGTGGGCAACTCCATGACCGCCATCGCCATCTGCCTGGAACGGCTCTTCTCCGACCTCAAGAGCCGCCGGGCCGAGGTGGAGATGCGGTTGGCCGCAGGGGCCGACTACCGCGAGGCGTCACAGGACATCCTCAGGGGCGCGATCATGGCGGGCATGATCCCGTCCATCAACTCCCTCATGTCCGTGGGGCTGGTCTCCCTGCCCGGCATGATGACCGGCCAGATCCTGTCCGGCACGGACCCGCTCATCGCCATCCGCTACCAGATCGTGGTCATGCTCATGCTCGTGGCCTCCACATCCATGGGCGCGCTGATCGTGACCAACCTCGCCCGGAAGCGGTGTTTCTCCGCCGCCCAGCGGCTTGTTCTCAGATAGATATTCCCACTCTTCGGGACAGTGTCCGGGATTTCCGGATTTTGTCCCATCTTTGGTCTTGATGGAGGCTGACACCCCGTTACGAGCATTGTCCCAACACGAAAAACTCTTTTTCCACAAAAACCAAACAAGCCTGGTATATACTGATAAATCAAATTATTCGGGAAAGAATCTGAACCATATTCACCGGACGAACAGAGCTCTTTTCCACACGCGACATATCTAGATTCGCCGTGATGGCCTGCTAGTTGCAACCACCTGTTTATTGACGGCTGATTCCATGCGAATACATTCAGCCGAATTTTCAAGTCGGGAGACAGGAGGGGTAAAAATGAAACGGATCATAAAATATTGTGCGCTTGCTTTGGTGCTGTTCATGTTGGGGGCAACTGCGAGCTTTGCCAGTGCCGTACTGCCCGGTTCCTACGGCACTGCCACGCACTCAACGCCGAAATGGCAGGAGCTGGCGACTGCGACCAGCCAGACCGGCGTCTTCTGGAGCGTTGACGGCGGCGCGACCTGGACCCAGGACACCGACCTCAAACTGGGCCTCGGGGATACCATCCAGTTCCAGTTCAACATGTACAAACGGAATTACGGCACCCACTATGCCGACTTCCTGAAGGCCTGGGCGGACTGGGGCCAGGGTGGCCCGTTCGATTCCGGCGACGTGGTGGGCTTTTGGAAACAGGAGCTCGAGGGATACGGGACCAACGCCCCCAGCGGCGATACGTACACATTTTACTCTGATGAATACACCATGACCGACGCGATGTTCGGCGACCTCTTCCTGAGGGCGAGGGTAACCTGCAGCGAATCCCTGCTGAACAACTGGAACGCTCAGTGGTCGACACCCGATGCGACATACGATCTGGCATTCCTGCCTACCGGCAACCTGTATCAGGGTGAAGTTGAAGAATGGCATCTGACGATCAGCAAGACGCCCCTGCCGCCTTCCGTGCTGATGTTCGGCACCGGCCTGATCGGCATGCTGGCCGTGACCCGGAGGCGGTTCCTCAAATTCTAGCCGGCTCCCGGCTGTCCGGGTAAACCGGACGGATCAGAGGCCGCATGCGAGCAGACACCGTTTCGCACAATGACTGCAAGGCCCCCGCCCCGGACATGTTCCGGGACGGGGGCCTCAAATATGGTTGCCCGCCGCTTCCGGCCCCTAGGTCAGGTCCGCCTTGGCCAGCACGGCGATCAGCCGCTTGAGCATGTCCGGATCAAATGAGCCGCGTAGGGACTTGATGTGGGTCAACGCCTCGAACGGGCTCAGGATGCGACCGTCCCTCCCCTTGCGGGTCAGGTTGTCGTAGACGTTGCACAGGATGAGCACCTTGACGTAGGCGGGCAGCAGGTCGCCGGTGCAGCCCGAGGGGTAGCCCAGGCCGTCCGTGCGTTCATGATGGAAGAGGATGCACTGCAACGCCTCCTGCGGCAGAGGCAGGGCCGAACACAACCCCACGCCCAGGGCGGGGTGGGACTTGACCAGGTCCTTGTCCGAACGGCTCAGGTTGTCGAACCGCTTCTTGAACAATTCGGGCGGCAGCTCCATCTTGCCGATGTCGTGCAGCATGGCCCCTATCCCCACGCCCACCAGGGCGTCGGAGTCCTCCTTCATGAAGGTGCACAGCACGGTTATGGTCAGGACCATGACCGCGATGCCGTGCCGGAACAGCTCGTCTCCGTCCTTGATGAACCGGGCCAGCTCCTTGAGGGCGTCGTCACGGGCCAGGAACTTGAGGGAGTTGCCGATAAGCGCCCGGATACGCGCGAACTGCCGCTGGTCGATGGGCTTGGGCAGGGACCGGCTGAAACTCTCCCTGGCCAGGGCCACGGTGGCCTCGTTCCACGCCCGGGCCCGCTCGCGCACCGGGATGGACTCGTCGTCCAGCAGTTCCAGGAGATTGTCCTGGAGGTAGACCATGTACTGCACGTAGTCCGTGGTCTTGACGTACAGGTGGTCCACGTCCAGGAGGCTCAGCCGCTCCTTGTGCTCGTCCGTGAACAGCTCGCCCTTTTCCGCGTACAGCACGAGCTTGCCGTCCTGCTTGAGGAACAGGGAGAACCCGCCCACCCTGGACGGGATGACCATGTAGGGGGAGACCTTGATCAGGGAGACCGTCTGTTCCGGTCCGTTGCTTTTGTTTCCGGCACCCGCATCGCTGCCCATGTGCGCTCCTTGAGGACCTTTGATCGATCTGGTTGGTTCGGCAGCCCGGCCGTCCGCGAGGGACCCGTGGCTTTCCGCCCCCGCCTTGCAACGGGTTTGGCCTTTACTCCGCATACGGAAACATACGCGACGGCTTCATGGGTGTAAAGCCGCAGGCCCACCAATAAGACCGACGAGGCCGTGCCGGACGGTACGCGGACGCAAAAAACCTGAAAAAGTCGCCTGCCCGCCACGATCTTCCCCCTGCTTCCGCTTGCCTTCATTTCAGGAATGGTTACCCTCCCAAAATGACCAAAGCCACCGAACACAAATCCATCCATATAGAAGGTGCCCGGCACCACAATCTCAAGGACCTGACCCTGGACATCCCCCGCGACAGCCTGGTGGTCGTGTGCGGCCCGTCCGGGTCGGGCAAGTCCACCCTGGCCTTCGACATCGTCTACGCCGAGGGCCAGCGCCGATACGTGGAGTCGCTCTCGGCCTACGCCCGCCAGTTCCTGCCCCAGATGGACAAGCCGGACGTGGACAAGGTGGAGGGGCTGTCCCCGGCCATCTCGCTGGAACAGCAGACCGCCACCCGCAACCCGCGCTCCACCGTGGGCACGGTGACCGAGGTCTACGACTTCCTGCGCGTGTTCTACGCCCGGCTGGGCAAGTTCTACTGCCCCGAGTGCGGCCAGCCCATCGAGGCCCAGACCACGGACCAGATCGTGGACACCATCCTGGCCCTGCCCGAAGGCACCAAGTTCATGCTCCTGGCCCCGCTCGTCGAGCACCAGAAGGGCACGCACAAGGACCTGTTCAAGAAGCTCAAGAAGGACGGCTTCGTGCGCGTGCGCGTGGGCGGCGAGCTGTACTCCCTGGACGAGGTGCCCGAGCTGGAGAAGAACAAGAAGCACACCATCGACCTGGTGGTGGACCGCCTGGTGCTCAAGGATGGCATCAAGAAGCGGCTGGCCGACTCCGTGGAGCTGGCCCTGGAAAAGGGCGACGAGCGGCTCATCGTGTCCGTGGTGGGCGGCGACAGCCCCGGCGACACCGCCATGTCCACCCTGTCCACCTGCCCCGCCTGCCGCATCTCCATGCCGCGTCTCACCCCGCAGCTCTTCTCCTTCAACTCGCCCCAGGGGGCCTGCCCGACCTGCAACGGCATCGGCACCGTTGAATATTTCGAGCCCGACCTGATCGCGCCCAACAAGGGCCTCTCCCTGAACGACGGCGGCATCATCCCGTGGAAATCCGCCTACCGCCAGGAGCAGTACGGGCCCAAGCTCAGGGCGCTGGGCAAGCTGCACGGGTTCAACGAGAACACCCCGCTGTCCGACTTCTCGCCCGAGGCCTGGGACGACCTGTTCTACGGCAATCCCAAGGTCAACTGGCAGGGCGTGGTGCCCATCCTGGAATACGGCCAGCAGATGTCCGGCGTCTGGGATCACTGGACCGCCCGCTTCCAGCAGTCCCGCCCCTGCCCGGACTGCGATGGCGCGCGCCTCAAGCCCGAGGCCCTGGCCGTGCGCGTGGCCGGGAAAAACATGTTCGAGTTCGCGTCCATGTCCATCCAGCGGGCGCTCGACTGGCTCCAAGACCTCGATTTCAGCGGGCACGACACCCTCATCTCCGAGCCGCTCCTGAAGGAGCTCACCCACCGCCTCGGGTTCATGGTCAACGTGGGGTTGGAATACCTCTCCCTTGGCCGGAACATGGCCACCCTGTCCGGCGGCGAGGCCCAGCGCATCCGGCTCGCCTCCCAACTCGGCTCCGGCCTTGTCGGCGTGACCTACGTGCTGGACGAGCCGTCCATCGGGCTGCACCCCCGCGACAACCAGCGGCTCCTGGACACCCTGCGCTCGCTCCAGTCGCGCGGCAACACCGTGCTGGTGGTCGAGCACGACGAGCCCACCATCCGCGAGGCGGACCACGTCATCGAGATCGGCCCCTCATCGGGCTGGCTCGGCGGCGAGATCGTCTACCAGGGCGACGTGGACGGCCTGCTCGAGGCGGATACCCTGACCGGCAAGTACCTGCGCGGCGACATGTTCATCGAGCCGCCCGCGACCCGACGCAAAGACACGGGCCGAATCCGACTCCTCGACGTCCAGACCAACAACCTCAAGAATCTCGACGTGGACATCCCCCTCGGCGTCATGACCTGCGTCACCGGCGTGTCCGGATCGGGCAAGTCGTCCCTGGTCATGGACTCCATGTACAAGCACCTGCTCCTGCACATGGGGCAGAAGGCAAACAATCCCGGCAAGATCGGCGGCATCGACGGCCTGGACAAGATAGAGAAGGTCATCTCCATCGACCAGACGCCCATCGGCCGTACCCCGCGCTCCAACCCGGCCACCTACACCAAGATTTTCGACGAAATCCGCAAGATCTTCGCCGGAGCCAAGGAGGCCCGCAAGCGCGGCTACAAGCCCGGCCGGTTCTCCTTCAACGTCAAGGGCGGCCGCTGCGAGGCGTGCAAGGGCGACGGCCAGATCAGGGTCGAGATGCACTTCCTGCCCGACGTCTACGTCACCTGCGAGACCTGCAAGGGCAAGCGGTACAACGCCCAGACCCTGGAGGTCGAATACAGGGGCAAGACCATCGCCGACGTGCTGGACATGACCGTGCGCCAGGCGCGCGAGTTCTTCGCCAACCATCCCGCGCTCATGCGCAAGCTCGACGTGCTCGCCCAGGTCGGCCTGGAATACCTGCGCCTGGGCCAGCCCGCCACCACCCTGTCCGGCGGCGAGGCCCAACGCATCAAAATCTCCCGCGAACTCGGCAAGCGCAGCCTGCCCGGCGCGCTCTACATCCTGGACGAGCCCACCACCGGCCTGCACATGCACGAGGTCGGCAAACTCATCCACGTGCTCCACGCCCTGGTGGACAAAAACGCCACGGTCATCGTCATCGAGCACAACACCGACGTCATCAAGGCCTCGGACCACGTCATCGACCTCGGCCCCGGCGGCGGCGAACACGGCGGCCAGATAGTCGCCTCCGGCACGCCCGAGGAAATCCTCGCCAACCCCGACAGCGCCACCGGACAGTTCCTATAGGGGATGCTTCCGGCGGGTCTGCCGACGGCCCCCTTCGGGGAGACCAGGGCGCTGCCCTGGACCCGCTCAAGGCCGAGGGCCTTAAGAATCCCATATCCCGCCTGCGGCGGGTACCCCAACACAACGCAAATCGACCGGTCACCCATTCGGGATGACCGGTCGATTTGCGTTGTGTTGGGGCGAGGTTGTTTGAAGGGAGGGGTTGCGCCGAACATTAAAAACATATTATCGGTCTATATACATTAATTATTTTCAAGGTGCTACGATGATAAGATACCTGTTGTTTCTCCTTGCGATCGGCCTGTTCACGGCAGGTGTTTGCACCGGCCTTCCCGAAAATCCTCCAATATCCATGGCCGAATTGGACAGAACGCTCGCAGCGATCTATCACGCAGAACAACTGAAGCTATGTGACGAATGCAATGACATCTCGGATGGAACGGATAAAGCAAATCAGCTTGCTCGCTTAGCCTGCAAATCAATGTTCTGCTCATACGTTATTGCGGATGACGATGTCCTCAAGGTCATCGCACTCTTAAAACAGGCAGCAAGCCTTGGGAGCCCCAAAGCCAATTACGATCTAGGCTGCATGCTGAACAAAATTGATAAAGATCGTGCTGCAGAACATATAAAAACCGCCGCTGAGTTGGGCCACCCCCTAGCGCAGGCCCGTTATGCTGTTCGCCTGTATTCTGAAGGAGACATAAACGCCGCTATTCAGTGGTACGAAAAAGCAGCCTCTCACGGCGACAAGGACATAGCAGCGCGTTTCGGAATGTTGCTCTACATGAATTCCTTCATCGAAAACGATCCCCAACAACGAGCCCGGGGAAGTTCCATGATACGTGAACTCGCCAGAGGCGGAAATATTCAGGCGCAGGAATGCATGGTTTATTCGACCATGGGCGGGGACTTCGATGAAGACTACGCGTGGCTCCTGGCCCAAGCCGAATCAGGCAACGCGCAATATTTTTACATTGCAGGCTTCATATATGACCAGGGGGCAGGAGTAAAAAAGGATCTTAAAACCGCAAAGACCTGGTACGAAAAAGCAGTCAGGGCCAGATCAGAATTGGGAGGCCTGAGATTGTTCATGCTTCTTGAAAACGAGGCAACCAACCAATAACAGCGAGTCATGCCGACCCGCTGTTACTGGTTGCATGCAACGAAACACCCCGTCCGTGCCGGACGGGAACTACTTCTTTCTCTTCTTTTTCATTTCCTTGATCTTCTCGGGCGCATCGTCTCCAACTCCATCCTCGATTTCCTTTGCCCGGCCCTTGCGGAGTTCCTTTTGTTCCTCGGCCTGCTCCCTGAGCTGTTCGCGCTCTCCGGCCTCGTCGAGCTGCCGCTGCTCGCGCTCTTCCTTGCGCTGTTGCAGCTCCTCCTCGGTCATGGACCGCTCCTTCGGGTCCTCCGCCACGTTTCGGCGCACTTCCTCGCCCTTGCCGCCGCCTTTGCCCTTGGCCCAGGCCGGTGCGCCGAACAGCGGGGCCGCTCCCACCAATGCCAGGACGGCGAGTCCTTTCAATACCTTGCGCCGGGTTGTCGTCGCCTTCATGTCCACCCTCCTTGCAGGTTGAAACGAATATCCCAGTAAAGGATATACGAACCGGAAGGGCATTCGGTCAAAACGATCCTCAAAAAAATAACGGCAGGCCGAACGACCTGCCGCTTTTGCTTGGTTGAGCCGGGTTGGAGAATGACCGCGCTCACTCGATCCTGGAGCCGTTGTACAGATACCTGCCGGCGCGTTGGGCGTCGAAATAGACCGCCGCGCCGATCAGGTAGCGGGCCGCGTCCTCGGTCACCGACTGCGTCAGCGGCAACTCGATGGCGGTTCCCTTGTACCCGACTTCCACCGTGGAAGGATTCTCCCTGATCGCCACACTCTCCCGATCAAAGACAACCATGCCGTCCAGATGTGCTTCAGCCTTTCTGATCACTTCTTCTCTCATGACAGCCCCCAGTGTTTATCCAACTGGGTATATTACATTCGCTTTTGTGGCAATGAAAACCGGATTTGCGCGATCAACCAACCCAATTGCGCAGTTTTTCTCCACCATGACCCACCTACTCATGGGAAAGACACAGATTATAACCCCACAACCCTTACTCCGTTGCTCCGATTGCGCTACATATAAGAATAATGACGAAAAACCCGCCGCCCACACATCGACCGCAGCCATTCGGCCCCCGATTCCGGCTCCTTGGACGCGGGCTCGTCACTGCCACGTTCCTGGCCGTCCTGTTCGCGGCTGCGCCCTGCGCGGCGCAAAGGACATACCGGATCAGTTACTCGCCCGGAGCGGCCATCCATGCCATTGCCAAAGAAAGGGTGCAGTCCGCCTACGAACGGGCCGGGCTCGCCGTGGAATTCGTCCCCATGCCGCACAAGCGGTCGCTCCAATCCGCCGACGAGGGCAGCGTGGACGGCGAGGTGGGCCGCATAGAAGGCATCGAGAAAAACTATCCCGATCTCGTGCGCGTCCCGGTCAAGGTCATCGACCTGCTCGCATGCGCCTATGTCCTGGACAGGTCGCCGATACGGCGATACAGCCCGAACCTGCTGAATGAATTGAAGGTCTGTGCGGTCTTCGGCGTGCAGTGGGCAAAGGACCTCCTGAACTGCCGAACTGCGGAGATGGTCAGCGACTATGACAAGCTCATGGCCATGCTGGTCGAGAAGCGGGTGGATATGGTCCTGGGGAGCGCCCTCAGCGTCGAGGCGGTCCTCAGCAAAAAAGGGGACTGGAACAAGCACGTCCGCAGACTGAATCCGCCCGCCTCCTGCCAGCCCCTCTATCACTACGTGCACAAGAATAACGCGCGGCTCGTCCCGCTGCTGGAGAAGGCCCTCAGGGAATTGTGGGCCGAAGGCCGGTGGAACACCAGCCCCTCGCCATAGCCGCCCCTGGAACCGATCACCGTTTCCGGCAATACTCCACGAACCTCACGAGCAAAGAGGCCGACTCCGGGGTGTCGCAGACCGTGGCCCGTATGCCGGTCACGTCGCACCCCTCTTGCAGCAGGTCCGCCTCGCGCATGTCGATGTAGTGGCGAATGGCGTCGGCGTCGAACTCCGGGTGGAACTGGACGCCCCAGGCATGCTCGCCCACACGGAAGCACTGGTGCGGGTCGTGGGTGCCCGTGGCCAGCAGGGCCGCGCCGGGCGGGACCCTGAGCGCGGTCTGGGAATGGGTGACGTGGCCCTTGAACACTGCGGGCAGGCCGACGAGCAACGGGTCGGCCCCGGCCTCGGCCGTCAGGGTGATGTCCGCCGTGCCGATCTCCACGCCGTCAGGGTGGTAGCCAGCCTCGCCGCCCAGGGCGTCGGCCATGAGCTGGTGGCCGAAGCAGATGCCGAGCAGCGGCAAGCCCGCGTCCACGGCCCGGCAGACCCACGCCTTGGTGTCGTGAATCCACTGCATGCCGTCCGTGACCATGTCGTGGGAACCGGTCATGGCCGCGCCCGCGAACCCCGCCGGGTCGGGCAGGGGCTCGCCCGCCTGCACGTCCACGCACAGCCATTGGCCGTCCGCAAGGCCCATGCCCTCAGCGGTCCAGTGCTCGAAATCCTTGCGCTTCCGTGCGTAATCCGGGAACGTGCCGCCGGTCCTGACGATGAGAAATTTGTCCATTTTAAACCTACAAAAACGTAGTTAAGTTGCCGTGTTAAGGCGATGATGCGACAAGCCCGAACCGCTGTCAACCGCCTGCCCGACTTGAACACCGGGCCCGGTTTGCGGTACTGTCGGTCAACACCTCGGAGAAAACCATGAGCAATGCAGATACGATCAAAAGATGGAGCCGCCGCGAATTCATCAAGGCGGGCGGGATGACCGTTGCGGGCGCGGCCCTTTCCGGATGCGCAAAGAACCCGGTCACGGGCGAGAACCAGCTCATGCTGGTCAGCGAGCAGCAGGAAATCGCCATGGACAGGCAGGCCTCGCCGCAGCAGCTGTCCACGGACTACGGCGTGGTGCGGAGCATGGACCTCGACGACTACGTGGGCAAGGTGGGCAAATCCCTGTCCGACACCTCGCACCGGCCGCACATGCCCTTCAACTACAACGTGGTCAACGCCAACTACGTCAACGCCTACGCCTTTCCCGGCGGGACCATCGCCTGCACGCGCGGCATCATGCTCGAGGTGGACAACGAGGCCGAGCTGGCCGCCCTGCTCGGCCACGAGATCGGCCACGTCAACGCCCGGCACACGGCCTCGCGCATGAGTTCACAGATACTCATCAGCGGGGCTGCGGGGCTGGGCGGCGCGCTCATCGGGGCCAAGTACGGCAACACCTGGGGCGCGGTGGCCGGCGGCCTCGGCGGCATAGGGGTGGGGCTGCTCCTGGCCTCCTACTCCCGCGACGACGAGCGCCAGGCCGACGCCCTGGGTATGCAGTACATGACCAACGCGGACTACAACCCGGACGGCATGATCGGGCTCATGGAGATGCTCAACGAACAGCACGACCGCGAACCGAGCGCCCTGGAGGTCATGTTCTCCACCCATCCCATGAGCTCAGAGCGGCTGGCCACTGCCCGCCAGCGGGCCAACACCAAATATCTCGGCGCAAAGCAATACGCCTTTTACCGCGAGCGGTACATGGACAACACCGCCAAGCTGCGCGCCATCGGCCCGGCCATCAAGGACATGCAGAAGGCGGAAAAACTCGGCGGCAAGAAGCAATACGACGAGGCCGAAACCACCATGCGCACGGCCCTGCTCCAGGTGCCGGACGATTACGCCGGGCTGCTGATCATGTCCAAGCTCCTGGCCGCCCAAAAGAAATACGACGAGGCCCTGGCCTACGCCGAACACGCCCACCAGGTCTACCCCGAGGAGGCCCAGGCCAGCGCCATGACCGGCCTGCTCGCCCTCAACGCCAAGAAATACTCCCGCGCCTACGACGGCTTCCAGGCCTACGACAAGGCCCTGCCCGGCAACCCCATGGTCGGATTCTACAAGGGGTATTCCCAGGAAAAGATGGGCAACCGCAAGGAAGCGGCCCAGGAATACTACAAGTACCTGCAGAAGGTGCGCGAGGGCGACGCCGCGAACCATGCCTACTCGCGGCTGGTGCAGTGGGGCTATCTCAGGGGCGAGGTCACTCCCGGAACGTCCGAGTTCGAGATAATGGCCTAGAGAGGCTCCCGGATCAGGCCGAACAGGTCGTCCAGCATCCTGTCAGGGGGTGGATCGAGGTCGGGTATCGGGCCGTGGTTGAGGGTCAGCACGGCGGCCAGCCCCGCGCCCTTTGCCCCGGCGATGTCATAAGCCGGGCTGTCCCCGACGAAAAGAATCCTGTCCAGGGGCGCGTCAAAGGCCCCCACCGCCTCCCGGAAGAGCGCGGGCGACGGCTTGATGCTGCGGAAATCCGAGGAAAAGACCATCTTCTCGAACAGGTGCAGGATGCCGGAACCGCGAAATTCGTCGAGCCAGGTGTCCTTGGACGCCCAGATGTTGGATACGATGCCCAGCCGGTGGGTGGCGGCGAGTTCCATGAGCAAACCGGCGTACTCCGGGGAGACGGTGCCGCACTCGTGACGGGCGAATGTCCGCTGAAGAAGCCGCAGCTCCTCCGGGTCCAGGCCTTCGGCTTCCTTCGCGGCCGCCATTGCCTGGTCCAGACTCGGAAAGTCGTCGAAATAGGCCGAGTCGCCGTACCGGCTGATGAGATACTCGAAGCTGGTGCGGATCACGGCGTTGACGGCCGCGTCCCCCAGGCGGTCGCCGCCCATGCCCCGGTAGGTGTCGGCGAAATTCTCTTCGGGGCCGAACCGGTCCACACCGAACATGAACGTCTTCTGGACGTCGAGCAGGATGACGTCGAAGCCGTCGATGAAACGCGGCGCGCCGGTTCCGGACCTCACGCCAGCTCCTCCCGCACCCGCCGCGCCAGGTTGTCAGCGTCCGGTCCCAGGGGGACCAGCTCGATGTCTTCGGGGGTGGCGGCCCCCAGGCCGAGTTCGACGGCCCGGGCGATCTGCTCCTGTTCGAAGACGGCTCCCCGGGCGACCTCGGGGGTGGTCCCGTACAGGCGCAGGATGGCCACGCCGACGGCGTCAACGGCCACGGGGTCGGTCCCGACGACGATCACGCCCGGCTCCACCTGTCTGCCCGCGTGCGGGCCGCCGGAGACGAACGCACGGAGACCGTCCATGACGATCAGGTCGTTGCGGAAAACCTGGCTGATCTCGGCGATGAGGGTGCGCTGCCGGCGCGAGCCGTGCAGCTCGTTCATGTAGTTGTAGCCGGTTGCCGGGTCGTACTTGGCCACGGCACCCACCGCGTTTTTCAGCGACAGGGTGAAGTGGCCGCCGTACTGGTGGGTCTTGAGGCAGCAGGTCTGGACCACGCGGTCCGCCTCGGCGAAGTGGCGCTCCAGCAGAAACCCCTTCTTCCAGTGGCTGTCGAGCGGCGCGTGGTGCACGTAGCCGTCCGCGCCGAGCCGGTCCATGACCACCACCTTGAACCCGACCTCGCGGGCCACGTCATGGACCCCCAGCTCCTCGAGCACCCTGGCGGTGACGCCCATGCCGCTCCGCTCCACCAGGGCCATGGGCCCGGCCCCGGCGTCCTTGAGGCCCTGCGTCAACGCCCGGAGCGTGTCCGGGTGGGTGGAGGCGGGGAACGGGTCCGCGCTGTTGTAGTTGGCCTTGAGGGCCACGGTCGCGCCCCGGAACCCGGACAGGTCGAACTCGGCCAGAGCCCGGGCCACGCCCAGAGCCCGATCATCGGTTTTGACCAGGACCACCCTGGACTTCCCCCGCGCGAACACGGGCGCGGGCAGCCCGACCCCCGAAAGGATACCGGCCCCCAACATGATGACGTTCCTGATAAACCGCCGACGATCCAATACGCTGTTCAATCCGGACATGGCTCTTCCTCCATCATCAAAGATAGAAGGAAGAACCATTCCTGTAAAGCGCAACCGACCGCAGGCGTCACATCGAAGGAACAGTGACGCACCTTGCCAAAGCAGTGCAACCGCGCGAATGCGCCTATAAAAAGTTTAGAAAAAGGAGGGGATGGGGGTCCGGGGGCAGGGGAGGAAAAACCCTTTTCAAAGGTTTTTTCCTCCCCTTCCCCCGGCCGTCGGAGACGAATTTACCCGCACTTGGTGTAGGCGCAGGACTTGCAGATGTGGCAGCCTTCCTCGAACACGAGGGGCTCGCCGCAGTCGGGGCAGAGTTCCTTGTTCAGGGAGGCCACGTTGCCGTCCACGTTCTCGCCGCTCAGGTAGCGGGACTCGAACACGTGGGCGATGGCGTCCGGGATGGACTTGACCAGGTGCTTCTTCATGAACTTCGGGTTCTCGCCGCCGATGCCCTTGAGCTGCTGCACGATCTCGCGCACCTCAACGCCGGAGCGCAGGGCCAGGGACACGAGACGGCCGATGGCCTCGGCCTTGGCCGTGATGGACCCGCCGGACTTGCCGATGGTGGCGAAGACCTCGAACGGCTTGCCGTCCATCTCGTTGACGGTCAGGAACAGCATGCCCAGGCCCGTGGGGATCTTCTGGGTGAAGCCGTAGATCACGTCCGGGCGGGACTTGACCACGGACTCGCCCTTGGCCTTGTCCTTCTTCTTGTCGCCGTCGCCGGTGCACAGGACCTGAGAGGTCTTGGACCCGTCGCGGTAGACCGTGACGCCCTTGCAGCCGTATTCGTAGGCCTTCCAGTAGATGTCCCAGATGTCTTCCTTGGTGGCGGAAGCGGGCAGGTTCACGGTCTTGGACACCGCGTTGTCCGTGAATTTCTGGAAGGCGGCCTGCATCTTGAGATGCCAGATGGGCTCGATGTCCATGGAGGTGACGAAAATCTTGCGCAATTCCTCGGGCAGGTGGTCCATCTTCCTGATGGAGCCGACCTTGGCGATCTCCTCCATGAGCTTGCCGGAATAGGCGTCCACGTCCTTGACGGCCTGCTCGAAGAACGGGTTGGTCTCCACCAGCTTGTCGTTGTCCATGACGTTGCGCACGAAGGACAGGGCGAACAGCGGCTCAACGCCGGAGGAGCAGCCGCCGATGATGGACAGGGTGCCGGTGGGCGCGATGGTCGTGGTGGTGGCGTTGCGGTAGGGGCCGAGGTTGGCCTCGCCGAAGGTGGACTCCGGGTAGGCCGGGAACGCGCCGCGCTCGGCGGCCAGAATCTTGGACGCGGACCGGGACTCGTCGTGGACGAACTTCATGACCCGCTCGGCCAGGTCCACGGCGGTCTGGGAGTTGTACGGAATCTTGAGCTGGTAGAGCAGGTCCGCCCAGCCCATGACGCCCAGGCCGATCTTGCGGTTGGTCTCGACCATCCTGGTGATCTGCTCCAGGGGATACTGGGAGGCGTCGATGACGTTGTCCAGGAAGCGGACGGACAGGTGGACGATGCGCTTGAGCTCGTCCCAGTCCACCTCGGAATCCTTGCCGTTCCTGCCCTTGGCGTAGCACTTGCCGAGGTTGATGGAGCCGAGGTTGCAGGCCTCGTAGGGCAGCAGGGGCTGTTCGCCGCACGGGTTGGTGGACTCGATCTCGCCCAGCTTGGGGGTCGGGTTGTCGCGATTGATGCGGTCCAGGAACACGATGCCCGGATCGCCGGACTCCCAGGCCTTCTGCACCAGGATGTTGAACACCTCGCGGGCGTTGAGGGTGCCCACGGTCTCGCCGGAGTTGGGGGCCACGAGATCGTAGTCCTCCTTCTTCTCGACGGCCTTCATGAAGGTCTCGGTCAGGGCGATGGACAGGTTGAAGTTGTTCAGGTCGCCGTCCCGCTCCTTGGCCTTGATGAACTCCATGATATCCGGATGGTCTACGCGCAGGATGCCCATGTTGGCCCCGCGCCGGGTGCCGCCCTGCTTGATCTGCTCGGTGGCGCAGTTGAAAATCTTGAGGAACGACAGCGGGCCGGAAGCCACGCCGCCGGTGGAGCCGACCACGGAATCCTTGGCCCGGAGCCGGGAGAAGGAGAAGCCCGTGCCGCCGCCGGACTTGTGGATCATGGCCGCGTGCTTGACCGCGTCGAAGATGCCCTCGATGTCATCCTCCACCGGCAGGACGAAACAGGCCGCCAGCTGCCCGATGTCCGTGCCCGCGTTCATCAGCGTGGGGGAGTTGGGCAGAAACCGGTAGGAGGTCATCAGGTCGTAGAAGTCACGCGCCAACGATGCGGGCTTGCAGCTTGAGTTCTTGTACTTGCCCTCCTCTTCCGCGATGGCCGATGCCACCCGCCAGAAGAGTTCCTTGGTGGTCTCATAGACGATGCCTTCGGCGTCCTTTTTCTGATAACGCCGTTTCAATACTATCTTGGCGTTTTCATTGATGATCGGGTCCGGAAGGTTGGCGGGCATCTTGAGCTTGGGCATACAGAGAACCTTTTTAACAGTTTGTAATGTTTAACTTTTTACGAACGAATCGCCGAGCCGAGATGCTGGCGCTAGAGAATGTCTAGACTACAGAAAGAGACCTGAAAACGCCAGCCCAAATTTGAATTTCCCGAGAGATCGCCGGGAGCCCTTGGCCTGTCTCACTCCATGGACACCGGAGCCAGCTAGGAATGGCTCTTATTTCAAAAACGGTATTTCCGGGGGCACATTTTCGTCGGCGCGGAGACGAAAAAAAGGCCCCGCGCTCGACACGCGGGGCCCGATCTCCGAAGGCGTGAAGGGGCTATTTTTTCCAGACGTGGAATTCATACCCGTACATGCCCGGATACCTCCGGTACAGGTCGATCTCCACCCGGGTCATGTCGATTATGGCCCGTCCGTCGGGATCGTCGCCGTACACGGGTTCGATGGCATTGATCCGTTTTTCCACATCGTCGTAGAACGCGTCCCAGCAGGACGCATCCATGGTGAAGTTGCCCGTCACGGAGTACCCCGCGGCCTCGGCGGCCCGATTGTTGGCCGCTGCGGTGCGCATGACCGGATACCCCTTGGCCCAGTGCTCGCGGACGGGGGCGGGAGCGTCGGCAGGGTCCACCAGCCAGACCGCGTCGGTGATGCACAGGAATCCGCCGGGCCTGAGGAACGGCTTCCACGCTTCAAGGGCGTTGTCCACGCCCATGATGTAGGCCGCGCCCTCGCACCAGATGCAGTCGAAGGACTCGGGTTCGGCCCGGACATCGGCCATGTCCATGACCGCCGCCGTGACGCGGTCGGCCACGCCCGCCGCCTTGGCCCGCTCGACCATCCGGTCCAGAAACGGCCGATATATCTCGGTGGCCGTGATCATGCCGCCGGAGATGCGGGCGAGGGGGATGGTGGCCCCGCCCGTGCCGCAACCCAGCTCCAGGATATTCGGGCGGTCGGGCATGCCCTCGCACAGGGCGTAGGCACGCCTGGTCATTTCGTGACTGCCCGGGCCCTCTCGCTCCAGCCCCTCGTATATCCTGAAGAACATCTCCATGAACCGGCCTGATTCCTTGTTGATGTTGAATATCTCGTGGGGCGCGGCGGCCATGGCCCGGATGGCCGAGATTTCGCTGTCCGGAATGTGCAGGCGGCGGAGGAACAACTCGTGCTGGTCCGGCGCGGTGCGCTCGAAGCGGACGTGCCAGTTGCGCATGTCCTCCTCGGAAAATCCGGCGGCGGACAGCAGCGACACCCAGGTGGCCTTGTCCATGGCGCCGGTCTCCTTGAGCAGGTCGGCCCGGCCCAGCAACCCGGCGATGAGCCGCTGCTGCTCGCGCAGGTCGTCCATCTCCCGGTTCAGTTCGCCCAGCCGATTCTCCAGGGCCTCGGCCACGGAGGTTTCAGCCCCCCCGTCGAGCATGTGCGCGATCTCCTTCAGGGCAATGCCCGCCCGCCGGTATTCGCATATCTTCGACAGCCGCGCGTCGTCGGCCCCGGAGTACTGCCGGTACTCGCCCTTCATGTGCCCGCCGGGCGAAAGCAGCCCGATGCGGTCGTAATACAGCAGCGTGGACCGCGACAGCCCGTGCCGTTTAGCCAGCCTTCCTACCGTGTACGTCATTCGCGATTCTCCGGGGCAGCCCGATGTATCAGCCCCGGAACATGTCGCCGGTCTCCAGGTAGTGGGCCAGGATCTTGGCGAGCATGCCCATCTGGGCCTTGAAGGCCCGGGGCTTGTCCTTCACGTATTCATTGCCTTCCGCGTTGAGCGGCGTGATGTGCTGCGTCCACCGCAACACGGTTCCCGCGCCGTCGGGCGTCAGCTCGATGACGAACCGGATCACGCGGGCCTGGTTGGTGCGCACGAACTCGATGCGCTGAAACGGCTCGAAACGGCTCGTGACCCAGGTCTCCCGGCCACACTCGCCGGGGAAATCCCTGAGAAACACGCAATCCAGTTCATTGTACCCCGATGCCGAGCGCACCAGATCGCATTCCCAGTGTTCGATCCAGTCGTATTCTCTTGTCGGGCACAGCTGGGGCCAGATGGTTTCCGACGTGAAATCCAGGTACGTTTCCTCGGACACGGTCACGGGGTTACTCACAAATTCAGCCATGGGTTTCTCCTTGTTGGCGTTCATTCACGCCCCCATGCCTGAACTATGAACCTATAGACAGGTAAAGGAGAAAGACAACTTTTTTCTCATACGGGCAAAAAGCGGATTTACGTCCGAAATAAATTAATCTATGAGGCAAATCAGCGGTCCTGTTCATATTATTTCAGCAAAGAGAGCTTTCACATGCGTATTTCCGATCGTCTGGCCCGGATCAAGCCGTCGGCAACCCTGGCCGTGAACACCAAGGCCCAAGAATTGCGCGACCAGGGGCGGGAGATCATCTCCCTGGCAGTGGGTCAGCCCGACTTCCCCACCCCGGCGCACGTCTGCGAGGCGGCCAAGGCGGCCCTGGACGAGGGTTTCACCCGCTACACCGCCGTGCCGGGCATCCCGGAACTGCGCAAGGCCGTGGCAGGATACTATACGAAATTCTACGGCGCGGTCGCCTCGGGCGACAACGCCATCGTCTCCAACGGCGGCAAGCAGGTCCTCTACAACCTGCTCATGGCCGTGGTGAACCCCGGCGACGAAGTGCTCATCCCGGCTCCCTACTGGGTCAGCTACCCGGCCATGGTCCAGCTGGCCGAGGGCGTTTCCGTATTCGTGCCCACCACCGCCGACGAGGACTACCTGGTCACCGTGGACGGCCTCGAAGCCGTGCGCACGGACAAGACCCGCGTACTCATCCTCAACTCGCCGTCCAACCCCACGGGCTGCTGCTACACCCGGGAACAGCTCGAAGCCATCGCGGCCTGGGCGCGCAAGAACGACATCTTCATCATCTCCGACGAGGTCTACGACCGTCTGGTCTACGCCCCGTTCTCGCCCGTGTCCCTGGCCAAGACCTGGGAAGCGCACCCCGAGACCATCGCCATCGTGGGTGCCCTGTCCAAGTCCTTCTGCATGACCGGCTGGCGCGCGGGCTACGCCCTGGCCCACGAGGACCTGATCAAGGCCATGAACAAGATTCAGGGACAATCCACCTCCAACATCAACTCCATCACCCAGAAGGCCGCCCTGGCCGCCCTGACCGGACCCTGGGACATCGTGGACGAGATGAAGGAGTCCTTTGTCCGCCGCCGCGACCTGGCATACGACATCATCACCGGCTGGGGCGCACCCTGTCCCAAGCCCGACGGCGCGTTCTACCTCTTCCCGGTGCTGGACCAATTCTACACCGACGACGCCCCGGACTCGGCGGCCATGTGCACCAAAATCCTCGAAGAGGTCGGCGTGGCCCTGGTGCCCGGTTCCGCCTTCGGCGACGACAAGTGTATCCGCTTCTCCTATGCCGTGGATGACGCTACGCTGGTGGATGCCCTGACCAGGGTCGGCAAGGTGCTCAAGGGCTAGGGAGTGTCCCTGGACCCGCTGGTGAGCTAGTGGACATCGTTGGATTTTGCTGCCGATTGGCGGTGGATTCGATGTAGTCTGATCAGATGAAAAAATTGGCCGCGCCATGTCGAGACATGGCGCGGCTTTTTTTGTGTGTGGGGGGAAGAGAAGACTTTTGGGGTGTGAAGCGCATTCGCGTTGAACCTCTTTCGTTCTCCCCTTGAAGTGTTCCGCCACTCGGCGGCCCTATTTTTGGCTGGCGCCCCAAAAATAGGGGAAAAAGGGCGCTTTTGTTGTAGCTCGCGCTGGCAGGCCCAAGAGCCTGTAGGCGACTTTGCTGCCCGTCTGCAAACTGGCCTGCGGCAAGGTCGACGGGCTGCGCAAGTCGCCCGAAACAGGCTCTAGGACCCGCCAGCGATTGTCTTCCGCGACCGTCCATCTCTGCCACCTCCGACAGGTGCACCTTTCGAAACCGCCGCCCGGACAATTATCGTTTGCACCCGCCTTGATCGCGGGCCTAGAAGCCGACAGCGAGGGACGGCGGCTCCCGAAACGCAGTACGTGCGCCTAATCAGGGCCAACACCTCCCCGGACAATCAATGCCAGCCATCCCCCACGGATGGGAGCCGTCCCGAGCTGATCGGATTCTCCCCGCGATCTTGGGGCGGCCGCGCTACAAAGCGCACTTTTTGCTTACTTTTTGGTGCGCCAGCCACAAATCCGCAGGACAGCGGATTTGGACCGCGCCTGATAAGGCGCGACCCCGAAGGGGTGGGGGCCATGGACGGCCCGAATCAAAAGTCAGCCGCTGTAAAAGCGGAACACATAAAAAGAAGAACGCGCACCGTCCAACGCGAATGCGCGTCAAACCTCTTAAAAAAAAGGGCGCACCATCCCATAGGAAGGTGCGCCCTTTTCGGGTCGACGTTGGTGTCGGCTACAACGTCAACCCCAGCGGGGCGAGGTAGAATTCGCCCTTGAAGGTCAGTTCCGCAGCGCCCTGCAAAAACACATCGTCCCCTTCCAGGAACACGGTCAGGACCTCGCCGCCGGTGGTGGTCAGGTTGGCGTATTCGCCGGTCAGGCCGAGCTTGCTGGCCAGCAGCTGGGTGGCCGCCGCGCCGGTGCCGCAGGCGTAGGTCTCGGCCTCCACGCCGCGTTCGTAGGTACGCAGCAGGATGGTGTTCCCGTCCACGACCTGGGCGAAATTGACGTTGGTCCCCGAAGGGGCGAACCGGGCGTGGTAACGCAGCTTGGGGCCAAGGTCCATTATGTCCACACCCTTGACGTCGTCCACGAAGACCACGGCGTGGGGCACGCCGGTGTCCGAAAAGTGCACGGTCAGCGGTCGGCCGTCCACATCGAGCTCGATGCCGGTCTCGGTCTTCACGGGCGGAGTGAGCTGCACCTTGACGCGGCCCGCGTCCGGACCGTCCAGGAGCACCTGCGCCGCTATCGGCCCGGCGTCGGTGCCGAACACGTGGCTGGCCGGGGCCAGGCCCAGGGCGTGGGCGAGCTTGCCCGCGCAGCGCGAGGCGTTGCCGCACATCTCGGCGCGGGAGCCGTCGGAGTTGAAGAAATGCCAGCGGTAGTCCAGGGACGGGTCGCCGGACTCCTCCAGGAAGAACAGCCCGTCCGCGTATACGCCGAAGGCGCGGGCGCAGACCGCCCTGGCCCAGTCCGCCATGACGGATTCCGGGACCTTGATCTCGCGGTTGTCGATGACGACGAAGTCGTTGCCGCACCCCTGCATCTTGTAGAAGGGCACGGACTCGGTGAATATGTTCATGCGGTTTCGCTCCATTTGCCCCCAGCTAAACGGGGACAAAGGATATAGTCCAATTCTTTTTGCGTATGAATGAAAAAAGTCACTCCCGGAGCCATTCCTCGGCGTCGGCAATGGTGTCGAACACCCGATAGTTGACCGACCGGTTTCGCAGCATGGTCTCGAAATTTTCATTCCGCGCCTTGTTGGCCGGATCGGGCACGCTGGCAAAACGGTATCCCTGGATGGCGGCCATGACAATCTGCTCCGACTCCCCGACCAGATAGGCTTCATGCGTGTCGACCCCGAGAACAAGACCCCGCTCGTCCAGCAGGATGCGTTTCAGGCCGGAAGCCCGTACGGCATCCATGAGCCTGGAAACTTCATTCCTGAACGTTCCGGCGGGCACGGCCCCGCTCATGCGGACCAGCGCATACGTATTTTTGGGCTCGACCTCTAACCGCACACCAACTCCTTCCGATACTTCTTCAGATATACAAATAATTGAGCAAGTCCCGGCGGGATGTCAAGTTGATTGACCTTGCAATTAGTCCCGGGCAAAGGTAACGCAGGCCACGCTGCCAAGGAGAAAACCATGTCCAAACCCTGCGTGGGATGCGGGTGGTGCTGCATCCAGGACCCCTGCATGGAATCCCACAGACGATACGGCTACATGCGCCGCTGCCCCGACCTGTTCTGGGACGAGGCGGCAGGACGGTACATGTGCGGCCTGATGCTCGACCCGGAGACCGCCGTGGAGGTCAAGCGCTCCCAGCACGCCGGGCAGGGATGCTACGCCCCGCTCAACTCCTGGCGCGACGATGTGCGCAACCGCGACGACGACTGACCTTATTTTCCCCTCCCCCCTTGCCTGAATTCGTTTTTCGGGCGATACTCTCCTTGGACCCTAACATTCTTCACCCTGGAGAGCCCCATGCGCGTTACCTTTGCCGGAGTGGGCGAAGCCTTTGACGAGAACCTGCCCAACACCTCGATCCTGGTTGAATCCGGAACTTCCTCCATCCTGCTGGACTGCGGCTTCAGCGCCCCCGGACCGGTCTGGAAACTGGGGGACCGTGCCGGCCGCCTGGACGCCATATTCGTTTCCCATTTCCATGCGGACCACTATTTCGGCATTCCGGCCCTGCTGGCCAGATTCGCCGAGGAAGGGAGAAAGGAACGGCTGACCATCCTCGGCCCCACAGGCATTGAGGGCCGCGTCAGGCGGCTGCTGGAAATGGCCTACTCCAACATCCTGGCCAAGGCCGGGTTCGACGTCTACTTCCTCGAGTGCACCCCGGGCGACGAATTCAAGCACGCAGGGTTCAACTTCGCCTTTGCCATGGGCGACCACCTCATGCCCTGCCTGGCCTTGCGGCTCACCGCCGACGGGAAGTCCCTGCTGTATTCAGGGGACGGGCGGCCCACGGACAGCACGCGGAAGCTGGCCCGTGGGTGCGACTTCATCATCCACGAGGCCTATGCCCTGAACAGGGGAGTGCCCGGCCACGGTACGGTGGAGGCCGCCCTGGCCTTCGCAGCCGAGTCCGGAGCCAGGGCGTGCGCCCTGATCCACATGGACCGCGCAGTCCGCCACGCTAAAAAGGATGAGATCATGGGTCACATCGCCTCCCTTTCGGGCCTGCACGGCTTCCTGCCCGAACCCGGCGACACCTTCGACGTCTGACCCTGCCTCGCCCGACCGTCGTCATATTATCATTTCCTTTTGGACGGCCCTGTGCCACGTTCTTGGCGCACGCACAATCACACTACACCCCACAGTCGGAGCACCAGGACGCCATGGCCGGAAAATACGATCTTATCGTCTACGATTTCTTTGAAAAAACTCATGGCGCAATAGTGCTCATCAGCGAGGACCTGCTCTTCAAGCGGACCATCTCCTCCACCATCTTCAAGATCATCGCCACCAAACGGGACTGCTTCTTCGCCTTTGAGGGGTTCCAGTCCGGGCTCAAGCAGATCCAGGCCCTGGAGAATAAAGGGGTGGAGACCATCGTCTTCATCGAGCGCGTCCTGGGCGGCCACCCGACCACGGACACCATCATCACCCTCAAGCGGCTCATGCCCGAGCTGAAGATCATCGTCCTGGTCGGCGAGACCAAAAGGGAAAACATCGCCTACTTCTACGAGGTGGGCGTTTCAAACGTCATTGCCAAGCCCGCCTCCATGAACAACATCATCGAGAAGATGGCCTTCACGGTCAAACCGCAGGGCAAGCTCAGCGAATACATGACCGTGGGCAGGAAATGCCTGAACGCCGGTCGTCTCTTGGAGGCCAAGCAGATCGCGGACAAAATCCTCCGGATCAAACCGGAAAGCCCGGCGGGCCTGATGCTCAAGGGCGATGTGTTCATGGCCGAAAACAACCCGGAAAAGGCGCTGGACTGCTTCCACCGGGCCCACGACAGCTCCCAGCTCTACCTGGAGCCGCTCAAGAAGCTGGTGGACGCCTATCAGGGATATGACGATGAAAAGTCCATGAAATATCTCAAGAAGCTCGACAAGCTCAGCCCGCTGAACGCCGAGCGGAAAACCCAGATCGGGAAGCTCCACGTCCGACGCCAGGAGATGGACCAGGCCGAGACCTACTTCGACCAGGCCATCGAGACCGCCACCAGGGAAGCCATGAGCCTGATCAGTTCCGTGGCCGAAGAAATCTCCGAGGCCGTGGACCATACCTCTCCCCGGCTGGCCGAAAAATACCTGAGCAAGGTCCTGGAAGCCAAACAGGGCACCCTGACCAAGGACGACATCACCCTGTTCAACCGGCTGGGCATCGCCCTGCGCGGCCAGGGCAAGTGGAAGGAAGCCATGGAGAATTACACCAACGCCCTGAGCATCTCCCCTGACGACGAAGGACTGCACTACAACATGGGCATGGCCTACTTCGATGGCGGCGACAAACGCAAGGCAGCAAGATGCTTTGAGAAAGCCCTCAAGATAAACCCCGACTTCTACAAGGGGTCCGAGGCGGTGGCCATGAACCTCGGCACCATTTTCAGCGAGCTCAAGGAGTACGAGTGGGCCGTCCCCTGTTTCGAGAGCGCGCTGAAACTGAACCCCGACAACGACACCGCCCGGGGCAAGCTCGACACCATCAAGGGTCGTGGGCGCTGAGTCCGCCCGATTGCCCAACACCCCCATTTCGCGTATCATCCTTAAGTAATCCGCTCTGCTGCCCGATGGGACATAAAAGGGAGTACCCATGCCCCCAGAGAGCCCAGACCAGATCGTCCGAGATTTTCTCGACAAGGACGAGGGAGTCATCGTCTACCTGTCCGATGACTTCGTGTTCACGCGCGCCCTGAGAAACATCGTTTCGCGGGTCATCGGCCTGCGCGGCGAGACCCTCCTGCCCTATTCCTCCACCGAAGCCGCCCTGAACAAATGCCTGGAGCTCCGCGACGCGGAAACCCCCTGCGTGGTCTTTGTCGAGCGCATGATCGGGAGCCAGCCCTCCACGGACTTCATCATCCGTCTGAAAAAGGAATTCCCGGACGTGACGATGATCGTCCTCACCTGGGAGGCCACCCACGAGACCGTGGCCTACTTCTTCGAGCTGGGCGTCAGCCGGGTGCTGGTCAAGCCCGCCTCGGCCAACAAGGTCATCGAGGAACTGGCCGCCGCCATCGCCCCGCCCGTGGAACTCAGGCAGCACCTCGAGCGGTGCGCCGAACTGCTGGAAAACAGGGAATACGACGAGGCCCTGGAGGCCTCGGACCGCATCCTCATGATCCGCCCGGACAGCGCCCGGGGGCTGGTCCTGCGCGGCGACGCCCTGATGGGCGTGGGCCGCACGGACAGCGCCATCCAGTGCTACATGGCCGCCCACGAGGCCAAGCCCATCTTCATGGCCCCGCTCATCCGGCTGGCCGGTGCCTTCCGCGACATGGAAGACGAACGCGCCCTGGCCTACCTGAAGGAGCTGGACGACATCAGCCCGCTCAACCCGGAGCGCAAGGTGGACATCGCCGAACACCACCTCAGGCAGGGCGAGCACGACAAGGCCGAGGAGTACCTCGACCGGGGCATCTCAGTGGCCGAACGCGAGGCGACCAGCATCGTGGGCGACCTGACCCAGCGCATCGTGGACGCGGTCTCGGCCATCGCGCCCAACCTGGCCGTCAAGTATCTGAACCGCGTCATCGACACCAAGCGGGTGCTCGGCCGCGACGATCTGATCCACTTCAACCGGCTGGGCATCATCCTGCGCGGCGAAGGCCGCTGGGAAGAGGCCGTGGAGGTCTACGGGAAGGCCCTGACCATCGCCCCGGAGGACCCGGTCATCCACTACAACATGGGGCTGGCGCTGTGGGAGGGCAACCAGCGCACCCCGGCCATGGACAGCTTCGAGAACGCGCTGCGGATCGACCCGGGCTTCTACATCGGCAGCGTGGGCGCGGCCCTCAACGTCGGCTCCCTCTATCTCGACCTCCGGCAGTACGACGACGCCATCCCCTTCTTCGAGCACGTCCTGGACATCGACCCCGACAACTCCCTGGCCCGCAGGAAGCTGGACGAGGCCCACGACAGGACCAAGCTCGCCCCGGAGCCCTCGCCGGAGGAAAGCTTCGCCATGAGCCTGGCCGAAGAGGAAGACGTCATCGACCTGGACTCCCTGC
Organism: Pseudodesulfovibrio portus; assembly: GCF_026000375.1. NCBI lineage: Bacteria > Pseudomonadati > Thermodesulfobacteriota > Desulfovibrionia > Desulfovibrionales > Desulfovibrionaceae > Pseudodesulfovibrio > Pseudodesulfovibrio portus. Next base: position 2,233,897 of record NZ_AP026708.1, on the reverse strand, counting down.
CCGAACCGCCGAAAAAGAAGAAGAAAAAGAAAAAGCGGCGGCCCTTCACCAATCTGGAACTCTAGGCCCTTTCCGGTTTACCTCGAGATCAGCACGATCCCGCCCAGCACGCAGGCACAGCCCGTGAGCTGCTGCCAGCCTATGGGTTCGCCCAGCACCAGGGCGGACAGCACCAGCGCCGAGACCGGCATGACTGCGGTGAACACCCCGGCCGTGGACGGGGGGACCCTGGTGATGCCCGCGAACCAGAAGACATAGGCCAGGACCGTGACGGCCGCGCCGTAGTAGGCGACCACCAGCCAGCCCGTGGCGGTGATGGCCGTGAAATCCGTCTGCAGGGCCTCGACCGCGCCCATGGGCAGGAACCAGAGCAGGCCGAACAAGGAAATGATGGTCGACACGGCCAGCGGGGACAGCGGCTCGGGAACGGTCTTGCGGATGAGCAGGAACAGGGACTCGAAGACGACCGCGCCGAGCACCAGCAGGTTGCCCGGCACCGGGTTGGAGCCGACGCCCCCGCCGGACTGCACCAGGTTGATGACCGCCACGCCGAGTACGGACAGGACGATGCCCAGCCCGGTTTTCCGGGACGGCCGATCCCCCAGGAACAGCCAGGCCATGATCCCCATGCAGGCCGGGGTGGTGGAGGTGACGATGCCCGCCGAGGCCGGGCCGGTCATGGTCAGCCCGTAGAGCAGGAAGACCGTGAACAGGAACGACCCGCACAGGGACTGCACCCCCATCATCAGCCAGGAACGGCGGGAGATGCGCGGCAGCCCGCCCTCGCGCAGCAGGACGACGGGGACGAGAATGGCGAGGGCCAGGATGAAGCGCAGGCCGGACGCCAGGAACACGGGCAATTCCATGACCATGATCTTCCCGGCCACCACGGAGCTGCCCACAAGGACCATTGCCAGGGACAGGTTGACATAGGCGATTGTTGTTTTGGACATGGCCGGACCATGCCCCAAACGCGGTCAGGAGTTTTGAACGATCTTGCGGTATTTGCCGGGGGTGATCCCGGTCTGGCGCTTGAACAGCCGGGTCAGGTGGGCCTGGTCCGAGAAGCCGCACTCCGCAGCGATGTCCGCGATGCGCTCCCCGCGCGCCAGCCGTTGCCGGGCCCGCTCCACCCTGGTCTGGGTCAGGTAGCCGTGGGGCGTGACGCCGATCCGTTTCTCGAACACCCGCACCAGATGGAAGGGGGACAACCCGGCCAGCCGGGCCAGTTCGGTCAGCGGCATGTCCTCGGCGAACCGGTCCTCGATGACCTCCCGCGCCCGCCGCACCGCATGATGCTCATGGCCGTACTCCGGCCACGCGCCGGTTTCATCCGCGTGCCGGGAAATCCAGTGGGCCAGCAGCCACAGCAGCCGCGTCTCCTTTTCGATGAGCGAGACATCCGACCGCTCCAGCAGCCTGTGGGTGCGGGCGATGCACCCGGCCAGGGCGGGGTCGTCCAGCACGCCCTGCCGGAAATGGGGAAGATCCGGTCGCGCCATGAGCGCCCGGGCCCCTTCCATCAACGCCTCGGGCTTGAGGTAGAACATGCGGTAGGCCCAGCCTTCGCGGTCCGCGCCGTGCCCGTCGTGGGCCTCGCCGGGCACCACCAGGTTGACCTGGCCTTGGGCGGCCACCACGCTCGCGCCCCGGTAGTTGAAACGCATGGCCCCGGACTCGATGCAGCCCACGGCGAACCCCTCGTGGAAATGCCGGGAAAAGGACTGGGTCACGAACCGCGCGCGCAGCATGTCCACCCCGCCCAGAAAGGGGAGGGTCATGACGTGCGTTGTTTCCCTGGCTGCGCCCTGCATACCCCCTGCATGCCCCGCTTCCCCTCAAAAGGCAACTCCAGCCCCCTTCGAAAGCGGGGCGGAAGGGCTGCTCCCGGAAGCCGGAGGCACCCCCTTTCTATACTTGGATTGTCAGACCTTTCATGCTAGTGCCTTCGTCCACGAGCTATGTTAAGGAGATAGACACTCATGAGAGCGAAAATACATCTGGAATCCGCGCTGAAAAAGGCGCTCGACACCTTCGGCTGGGCCTGGCCCGAAAAGGCGGTCATCGAACCGCCCAAGGACAAGCAGTTCGGCGACATGTCCGCCAACGTGGCCATGATGCTGGCCAAGGAGGCCAGGAAGGCCCCCCGCGCCATTGCCGAGGACATCAAGGAGGCGTTGTCCGCCGATCCGCTCATCGAGAAGATCGACATCGCCGGACCGGGATTCCTGAATTTCACCTTTGCCCCGTCCTTCTGGCAGGAGACCGTGTCTGCGGTCCGCGATGCGGGCGAGGACTACGGCAAATCCACCATGGGCAACGGCACCAGGGTCCAGGTGGAGTACGTCTCCGCCAACCCCACCGGGCCGCTGCACATCGGTCACGGTCGCGGCGCGGCCCTGGGCGATTCCCTGGTGCGCATCCTGGAAAAGGCCGGATACGACGTCGAGGCCGAATACTACATCAACGACGCGGGTCGCCAGATGCTCATCCTGGGCGGCTCCATCCTGTACCGCGCCCGGCTGGAAAAGGGCGTGGACGTGCCCGAGCCCGAGGACTTCTACAAGGGCGACTACATCGCGGACATCGCCCGCGAGGTCCTGAAGCTCCACCCCGACCTGCTGGACAAGCCCGAAGACGAGGCCCTTGAGATCTGCAAGGTGTACGGCAAGGACGACATCCTCGACGGCATCAAGGAAGACCTGGCCGCCTTCGGCGTGCGCCACGACGTCTGGTTCTCGGAAAAATCCCTGGTCACCGACGGCAAGGTGGACGAGACCTTCGCCGACCTGACCGCATCCGGCATGGGCTACGCCGCAGACGGCGCGTTCTGGTTCAAGTCCACGGAACTGGGCGACGACAAGGACCGCGTGCTCAGGAAATCCAACGGCGACACCACCTATTTCGCGTCCGACATCGCCTACCACGACAACAAGTTCAAGCGCGGCTTCGATCTCGTCGTGGACATCTGGGGCGCGGATCATCACGGCTACGTGCCGCGCATGATGGCCGCCTGCGAGGCCCTGGGCAAGCCCGGCGGCCTGCACGTCATCCTGGTCAACCTGGTCAACCTGCTGCGCGACGGCCAGCCCATCGCCATGAGTACCCGCGCGGGCCAGTTCGAGACCCTCAAGGACGTGGTGGACGAGGTCGGCTCCGACGCCGCCCGGTTCATGTTCCTGTCCCGCAAGTCCGACTCCAAGCTCGATTTCGACCTGGAGCTGGTCAAGCAGAAGTCCATGGACAACCCGGTCTACTACGTGCAGTACGCCCATGCGCGCATCTGCTCCCTGAACAAGAAGGCGGCCGAGGCGGGCAAGTCCGCCGCCCCCGTGAGCCCGGAATCCCTGGCCCTGCTCGACACCGAGTGGGACATGGAAATCCTGCGCCTCCTCGACCAGTACCCGGACTTTGTGGAGGCTGCGGCGCGCGCCCAGTCCCCGCACATGATCTCCATGTATTTGCAGGAACTTGCCTCAACGCTGCACAGGTACTATACAAATTGTCATGTGCTCAGCGCCGGGGACGACGTGGCTGCGGCCCGGCTCATGCTGCTCGATTGCGTGGCCGGCGTCGTGAAGAACGGCCTGGGCCTGCTGGGCGTCAACGCACCCGAATCAATGTAGGGATATGGCAGACAACACCGAACCGAAATACAAGGTCAAGGTCCCGAAGCTCAACGCCGCCAAGCGGTCCTACAGCTTCACCCTGTCCCTGCCGGGCATGATCAGCGCGGTGGGAGCCGGCGTGCTCGCGCTGACCTTCTTCTTCGTCATGGGCATCCTCATCGGCCGAGGCTACCGGCCCGAGGCGGACATCCCGCAGCTTGAACCGATCATGCCGCGCAACGAGCACGGCCAGGCGGTCGGGCAGGAGCCGCCCACAATCCTCACTCCCGAGGAACTGGAGTACCAGGATCGGCTCCAGGCGCCGACCGAAATGGACGCCGTCGAACCCGAACCCAAGCCAGAGCCCAAGCCTGCTCCGAAGCCGGAGAAAAAGGCGGAGGTCAAGCCCGCGCCCAAGCCCGAACCGGTTGACGCCGAACCGGCCCGACCCGGCGAACCCGTCTACGACTACGTCTACCAGGTGGCCGCCTTCCGCAAGGTCGAAATGGCCGAGGAACTGGGCAAGAAGCTCGAAGCCGCAGGCCTGACCACCAACATCACGGCGGGCGACGCCAAGGGCTCCACCTGGTACCGCGTCCAGGTGCTCCACTCCGGCACCCCGGCCTCCACCGACCGGATGCGCGAGATTCTCTCCGGATTCGGCATCCAGAAGCCGTTGCTCAAGAAAAAGACCCAAGTACAATAAGAAGCAGCTTTTCTTTGGCAAAAACAAGGCCCGTGATCATATGCAGGTACGCGCCAGTTCACCTCCTCCCGATGCGGGAAACGCACCGCCACATCGCTTGAAGGCTCTTCTGCTCTCCTTCACCACGATGGCGGTTCTGCTCGTCCTCGGGTCCGGCACCGTATCCGCCGATACCATCGACGTGGTATCCGACTCGTGGCCGCCCTATGTCTTCGAAGACAACGGATGCATCGCCGGAACCGACTACGAGACGGTCAAGGCCGTGCTGGAAGGAATGGGTCATCAGTTGAGGCTGACCTTCTATCCCTGGAAACGGTGCATCGCCATGGTCGAAGACGGCTCTGCCGACGCTCTCATGGATGCGGGCAAGACCCAGCAACGGGAAAAAACACTGATCTTCCCGAAAGAACCGTTGTCCTCGAGCCAGACCGTACTGTTCCACATGAAGGGCAGGCTGTTCGTCTTCCGCTCCCTCGCAGATCTGAAGGGACTGAAGGTCGGCACCCAACTCGGTTATTCCTATTCCGACGAGTTCAACCAGGCCCGGGGATTCATCAAGGAGCCGGTGGAATCCGTCGAGATCAACATACGGAAATTGCTCTACGGCAGGATCGACCTCTTCATGGCCAACCGCAATTTCGGCCTTTTCGAAGCCCAAAGGATGGGCGTCTCGGATCAGATCGACCACTTGCAGGAGACAATCAGCTCAGGCGACGTGTACCTGGCCTTTTCCAGGAAGAGCCCAAAGAACGCCTTGGCGGTCGAGTTCGCAAAAGCCCTGAAGCAGTTCAAGAAAACGGATCGCTATCGGGCCATCCTGAAAAAATACGGGCAGTAGGCGGACGCCACGGGGGCACACGACCGAATCGGCATCCGTGATGCCGCATCTCCCCCCGGCCCTCCCCCGGCCAGTCAAATTCATTGATTCCAGACCGGGACATGGTAAGCATGGAGCCGGTGCCCCTAACCCACGTCGCAAAACCCGCCCCGAGGTCAGGACGAATGACGATTTTTAAGGATGCCGCCTACGAGAACGAAACGTTCAAGAACGTTCAATGGGAAGACGAACTTGAGGATATCGAGTTCTACAATTGCGTTTTCACGGATTCATCCTTCCAGTCCAGCCGGTTGACCGGATGCAGCTTCGACAGCTGCGAGTTCACCCGGTGCAACCTCTCGCTGGTGGAAATACGGAACACCGCATTCCTTGACGTTCACTTCAGGGACTGCAAGATGATCGGCATCGCCTGGAGCGCGGTCGGCGGTTTCCTGACCGCCGGGTATGACCGGTGCATCCTGAACAACAACATCTTCTCCGACATGAACCTGACCCGGTTCACGTTCACGTCCTGCGCCCTGGTGGAGGCCTCGTTCCACAACACGCGGTTGCGGCATGCCGCCTTTGACGACTGCGACCTGAGCGGCTGCACGTTCTCCCAGGCGGACCTGAGCTTCGCCGACTTCACCACATCCCGAAACTACTACGTCAACGCCACGGAAAACACGCTGCACAAGACCCGGTTCTCACTGCCCGAGGCGGTCTCGCTGCTCGCCAACCTGGACATCGTGCTCGAATAACCCGGCAGCGGGGCGCACTCGTACAATGGGCACAAAAAAGGGCGACCCCGACGGGCCGCCCTCTTCATTCGTACCAATGATCCCCTACACGCTCAGCTCGGCGTGGCGTTTGCTGAAAATGCGCTTGGCCATGTAGATGAACGGCGTGTCCAGACCGGCCACCACGACCTTGATGACGTAGGTGGAGAGCAGGATTTCCAGGAACACGTTCACAGGGAACAAGCCCCAGAAGGCGATGACGCAGAAGATGGCCGAGTCCAGGAGCTGGCTGACCATGGTCGAGGCGTTGTTGCGTAGCCACAAGAACTTGCCGCCGGTGCGCTCCCTGATGGCGTGGAAGGCCCACACGTCATGCAGCTGGGAGACCAGGTAGGCGATCATGGACGCCAGCGCGATGCGCGGCAGGAAGCCGAACAGGGCGGACAGGTGGGGCTGGGCAAAATCGTCTGCGGCAGGCTGGAAATAGAGCGCCATCTGCATGTACCCGACCATCATGACCAGGGCCACGAACCCGAGCAGCACGCCCTTCTTGGCCTCTTTCTTGCCGTAGAATTCACTGAGCAGGTCGGTGGCCAGGAACACGCTGGCATACAACACGTTGCCCAGCGTGGTGGTCAAACCGAACAATTCCACGGTCTTCAGGACCTGGATGTTGCACAGCAGCAGGTTGAAAACCAACAGCCCGAACAGGCCGACGCGACCGAACAGGCGGAACACCACAAGGACCATGCACAGGTCCACCAATGCGAAAGATATCCAAAGCAATTCGTTCATGGAGGTCGGTGTGCCCCTTATTCCCGCCGAGGTCAAGTATGGTGATGCCTCCGGCGGCTGGGGGAAGGGGAGGGAAAACCCTTTGAAAAGGGTTGTTCCCTCCCCTTCCCCCAGACCCCCATCCCCTCCTTTTCCCAAACTTTTTGTGTCGCCTGCGGCGAAAGAACAAAAAAAGGGGCCGCAGGAGTGCGGCCCTTATTGATCATTATTTCAGGCTTGTGAGAGTGGTGCAGCTGTGCATTTTCTCGGGTGCGGTTTAACCGCAGGCGTAGCAGCGCTACGTTGAGGATTAAACTGGGCCCGAAAAATGTGCAGATGCGCCGCTATCGCAAGCCGCGCCCCAAGGGCATCAGCCCTTGGTCACAAGCCCGTAATTCTTCTTGCCCTTGCGGATGACCAGCAGCTCGCCGCCGATGAAATCGTGGTCCGCGAGTTCCCGACCGTCTTCCAGGCGTTCGCCGTTGATGTACACGCCGCCGCCCTTGATGTCCTTGCGGGCCTGGCCCTTAGACTTGACCAGCCCGAGATCCACGAGCATCTGGGGCAGGTCGGGCAGGTCGGCGGACGCGTAATGCTTGTTGGGCGCGGACTCGAGCGCCGAGCGCAGGGTGGCCGGGTCGATGGCCTTGAGATCGCCCTTGCCGAACAGCGCCTCGGTGGCGGCCAGGACGCGTTCCAGCTCGTGCTTGCCGTGGATCATGGTGGTGACCTCTTCGGCCAGCCGTTTCTGGGCGGCGCGCAGGTGCGGGGCTTCCGCGACCTGCTTTTCCAGCTCCGCGATGTCCTCGGGTCCGAGGAAGGTGAACAGCTTGAGGAACTTGATCACGTCGGCATCATCGGTGTTGATGAAGAACTGGTAGAAGGCGTAGGGCGAGGTCAGGTCCGCGTTCAGGTAGACCGCATTGCCCTCGGACTTGCCGAATTTCTTGCCCGAGGCGGTGGTGATGAGCGGGAAGGTCAGGGCGAACGCCTCGGCCTGCTCGTCGTCGTGGGCGTACCGGCGGCGGATGAACTCGCAGCCCGCAGTGATGTTGCCCCACTGGTCGCCGCCGCCTATCTGGAGGCGACAGTCGTAGTTCTTGTACAGGTGGTAAAAGTCGTAGGACTGGAGGATCATGTAGGAGAACTCGGTGTAGGAGATGCCGGATTCCTCGCGACCGATGCGGCCCTTGACCGACTCCTTCTGGAGCATCCAGTTGACCGTGAAGTGCTTGCCCACGTCGCGCAGCAGCTCGATGGCGGTCATGTCCTTGGTCCAGTCGTAGTTGTTGACGATGTCCGGACGCTCGCCGGTGTTGCGCTCCACGAACCGGCGCACCTGGCGCTTGATCAGCTCCAGACGCTCGTCGAGCAGATCGGAGTTGGACAACTCGCGTTCCTTGTCCTTGCCGGACGGGTCGCCGATGCGGCCCGTTGCCCCGCCCATGAGATAGAGCGGATTATGCCCGGCCCGCTTCATGCGCACCAGGCAGAGCAGGGGCACGAGGTTGCCCACGTGCAGGGATTCGGCGGTGGGATCGAAGCCGCAATACATGGTGGCGCCTGGCTTGGACAGGAACTCGCGCACCTTGTCTTCGTCGGAAACCTGATTGATCAGCCCGCGCCACTTCAACTCATCGTAGATATTCACTTTTACCCTCTTGGTCTCGTCAATTCCGTGACAGGTCACGCTCTGTTGTTCTGCTGGAAGGCGGTCATGGAAACCGCCTTGCCGGAGGTATCATCTATGTCAAAAATCGCGCCTTGTAAAATCCCCGGACCCGATGCGGCCTCGAGCTGCCGGGGCAGTCCGGTCAGGTAACGGTCGAGTATGATTTCCGGCTTCATGCCCAGGCAGGAGTCCTCGGCGCCGCACATGCCGAGGTCGGTCAGGTAGCCCGTGCCGCCGGGCAGTATCTTGGCATCGTTGGTCTGGACGTGGGTGTGGGTGCCGACCACGGCGGACACCTTGCCCTCCAGGAAATACCCCATGGCGATCTTTTCCCCGGTGGCCTCGGCGTGGAAGTCCACGATGGTCACGGGCACGTCGGCGGGCAGAGCGTCGATGACCGTTTCGGCGGCCGCGAACGGGCAGTCGATGGGGGGCATGAAGGTCCGGCCGATGAGGTTGACCACGGCCACGGGCGGGAAGCCCTTCTTGCGGAAGACGCGGACGCCGGAGCCCGGCAGGTGGTCGGGGTAGTTGTGGGGCCGGAGGATGCGCCCGTCGGACTCGAGCAGGGAGTAGAGGTCCTTGAACTTCCAGATGTGGTTGCCGCCGGTGATGCCGTCCAGCCCCGCCTTGAACAGCTCCTTGGCGTGCTTGGCCTTGAGCCCGTAGCCGCCGCTGGCGTTCTCGCCGTTGGCAAAGGCGAAGTCGACGGATTCCTCTTCCCTGATGCGGGCGAGGTTCTCCCTTACGGCCCGCATTCCGGGCCTGCCGACGATGTCGCCGAGAAACAATATGCGCATGGTATTCCCTTGGATGGAACCGTTGATGGAGAGACTGATAAGGGCTGAACGGGAATTGTAAAGGGGCTAAATCCGCTGAAAGACCGTGGGGGCGACCGGCTTGATGGGCAGCTTCATGCCTGACAGGGACTCCGAATGGCCGATGAACAGATAGCCGCCGGACTTGAGATTGTTGCAGAACTTGTTGAACAGCACTTCCTGGGTCTGGCGGTCGAAGTAGATGACCACGTTGCGGCAGAAGATGATGTCCTGCTGCTGGGGCAGCTTGAAATTTTCCATGAAGTTGAGCCGCTGGAAGGTGACCTTGCTGGTCAGGAGCTTGTCCATCTTGACCAGCTTCTTGTCCTTGGACTTGAGCATGTACTTTTTCTTGTACTGCATGGGCACGTCCGCGACCTTGTCCATGGAATAGACCGCGCGTTTCGCCTCGGACAAAATCTTCCGGGAGATGTCCGTGGCCAGGATGGAGAAGTCGAACCCCTGGCGGGAGGCGGCCCACTCGTACAGAACCATGCCCAGGGTGTAGGGCTCTTCCCCGCTGGAGCACCCGGCCGACCAGATGCGCAGCGCGTTGTTTTTGCCCACTCCCCGGCTCCACAATTCGGGCAGCGCCGTGTTGTTCATGATATCCCAGTGCTTGGGCTCGCGGAAGAAATGGGTGGTGTTGGTGGTGACCACGTCGATGAGATGGGACCGTTCATTTTCCCTGCCGTCGGGAGAAAAGACGTAGTCGCAGTATTCCTTGTATCCGCTCAAGCCGAGGGCGCGCAGCCGTTTCTGGAAGCGGCTCTGGAGCAGCACCTTCTTCGACGGCGGCATCTTGATGCCGAACTCGGAATGAATGAGTTCGCTGAACCGCTGGAATTCGGACTCGCCCATCTCCGAACGCACCAGGCTCATGCTGCTCTGCATGGTCTGCCTGAGCCCTTCGGAGGTCTGGTCATTGGCGGCGGATGGATCTTTTCTCATTCAGCTGCGCTCCAAAAATTCGAAGATGGATACATAGAGCCAGATGGTAAGTGACAATAGTGGCACTGCGCCATGATAATCTCTGCCGGCTTATAAAAAAAGCACCCGGACATCAGGGAAGTCCGGGTGCGCGGTCGACGTCTGATTATTTCGCGTAGCCCACGGCCCGCTTTTCCCTGATGACCGTAACCCGGATCTGGCCGGGATAGGTCATGTTGTTCTCGATCTTCTCGGCGATGTCCTTGCAGAGCACGTAGGTGTTCTCGTCGCCCACCTTTTCCGAATCGACCATGACGCGGATTTCGCGGCCCGCCTGGATGGCGTAGGCCTTCTGCACGCCGTCGAATCCGGTGGCCAGCCCTTCCAGCTCTTCCAGCCGCTTGACGTAGTTCTCAAGCAGCTCCTTGCGGGCGCCGGGCCGGGCGCCGGACAGGGAGTCGGCGGCCTGGACCAGGTTGGCCAGGATGGTCATGGGCGGGGTGTCCTCGTGGTGCGCGGCGATGGCATGGATGATTTCCTTGGACTCGCCGTGCTTCTTGGCCAGGTCCGCGCCGATGATGGCGTGGGGGCCTTCGATCTCGTGGTCCACGGCCTTGCCGATGTCGTGCAGCAGCCCCGCGCGCTTGGCCTCTTTCTCGTTGAGGCCCAGTTCGGCGGCCATGACGCCGCACAGGAAGGCGACCTCCATGGAATGCTGGAGCACGTTCTGGGAAAATGAAGTGCGGTAGTGCAGCCGCCCGAGCAGGTTGATGACCTCGGGGTGGATGCCGTGGACGCCCACGTCGAAGGTGGCCTGCTCGCCGATCTCCTTGAGCTTGGTGTCCATCTCGGACTCGACCTTCTTGACGATCTCCTCAATGCGGGCCGGATGGATGCGGCCGTCGTGGATGAGGCGTTCCAGGGCCTGCTTGGCGACCTCGCGCTTGAGGGGGCTGAAGGCCGACAGGACCACGGTCTCGGGCGTGTCGTCGATGATCAGGTCCACGCCGGTAGCCGCCTCCAGGGCGCGGATGTTGCGGCCCTCGCGACCGATGATGCGGCCCTTCATGTCTTCGGAGGGCAGGGTCACGGCGGTGACGGTCTGCTCACCCGCATAGTCGCCCGCATAACGCTGCAGGGCCAGGGAGAGTATCTCCTTGGCCTTCTTGGAGGCGTTTTCCTTGGCCTCCATCTCGATGTTGCGGATCATCTTGGCCGCCTCGTGGCGGGTGCGGGACTCGATTTCCTTGAGCAGGTTCTCACGGGCTTCCTCAACGGTCAGGCCGGAGATTTCCTGGAGTTTGCGCTCGTGCTCGTCGGCCTTGCGCTCCAGGTCCTCCTCCAGCTCGCTCAAATGTTTTTCCTGCTTGATGAGCTGCTTTTCCAGCTCCACGGCCTGCGCTTCCTTGTCGGCGGCCTTCTCCCGCTTGGCGTCCAGGCGCTCCTCCTTGGAATGCAGCCGCTTTTCTTCGCTCTTGAGCTGGCTCTCGCGGTCCTTGAACTCCCGCTCCAGCTCCTTTTTCTGATTATAAATTTCGTCCTGAGCCTGCAGGCGCGCTTCCTTTTTCAACGCCTCGCTCTCTTTCCTGGCCTCTTCGACGATGCGTTCGGCCAGCCCCCTGGAATCGGAAACTTTCTTGTCGGAGACGTATTTGAAGAGAATGAACCCGGTACCCAGTCCGGCAAGCACCCCTCCGCCGACTATGGCGATTTCGAAAAGCATGGGGATTACTCCTTCATTGTATGTTGACAGACTATGGGCGGTCTGTTGACGCCGTAACGCAAGTTGAAGAACGCGAAAAAACGCGCCTTTCTTTGAAGGGAAGGGTGGCGGGAACTTGGATAAGGAAGGTGGCTGTCTATATCTTTGCCCGAAAACGCCGCTTATTGCGGTCGGGCGGTATAAATCCCCGGGAAAGCGCCGTGTTGCCGGTATGTTTTGAACCTGGTATGTCCAGGTGGGCACGTCTCGCGGACCTTCAGGCTTCCCGGCCTGTGCCGGGCATGCTCACCGGCCCGCTGGAGTCCTAGCCCTTTTATAGAGCATTGGCTCAATAACACTCTGGGCAATCACGCACGCCCCAGGGTAATTCCTTGGCGACCTTGGCCCCGTCCAGTTATCGGTCCGGTTCCGTTGAGGTCTTTTCCAAAATCTCTCCGATCTTCCCTTCCAGCCGCTGCAGTTTGTCCCCAGCGACCAGATAATCATCAGCCAGGCTCAGGAGCAGGTATGTGAGCACCCTTTCCTTGCTGATGTCGCCCGCTCCGGCCACAAGCTCCTTGTACTTGTTTTCGATGAAGGCCTGAGCGGCTTCGATGCGTTTATTATCCGCATCCGTCTTGAAGGATATGTCGAGTCCCAACAGGGTCAGCGTGTAGCGAGGCATCGTAAAACGCTATCATTCCAGCTCGTTTTGGATTTTCTCCAAAAGCGTGTCGATACGAGATTCGATGTCGCGCCGCGTCTGCCTTTCAGCCTCGACCTCCTCCCTCAAGCGTTGGTTTTCTTCTTTCAGTTGATTGATTTTATTCAACAACAAGTTGAAACGTTCTTCAAGTTGGGCAACTAATTCCATACCGGATATCTATTCTTTTTTTCATTGCAAGGCAATGCTTTCTTGCCTTGGTTATTGATATATTACTCGGATCACTTCTTGAGGCGGCGCTTGATGTTCACCTGCTTGCCCCGGGCGATCCCGGCCTGTCCTTCGGGCACGTCCTTGGTGATGGTGGAACCCGCGCCCACCAGGGCGTCCCGGCCAACGGTCACCGGCGCCACCAGGGCGGTGTTGGAGCCGATGAACGCCCCCTCGCCGATGGTGGTGACGAATTTGTTTTTGCCGTCATAGTTGCAGGTGATGGTCCCGGCCCCGATGTTGGCCCCTGCCCCCACCTCGGCGTCGCCCAGGTAGGTCAGATGGCCGGCCTTGGCGCCCTCGCCCAGCCGGGCCTTCTTCATCTCCACGAAATTGCCCGCCCGCGCATCCCGCTCCAGCACCGCGCCGGGCCGCAACCGGGTGTAGGGACCGACCTGGGCCCCCTCGCCCACCGATGCGCCCTCGATGTGGTTGAACTGGCGCACCACGCAGCCGGTCGCGAAGCGTGAATCGAGGATGTAGTTGTAGGACCCGAGCTTCGCCCCGGCAGTCACAAAGGAGTCGCCGTAAATTTCGCAGTGGCCGAATATCTCCGCTCCCGGCTCCACGGTGGCACGCGGGCCGATGATCACGGTGTCCGGGTTGTGGATGAGCACGCCGTCGTCGAGGAGCTCCTCCACTATCTGGCGGCGCAGGGCGTTCTCGGCGGTGATCAGCTCGCGCGGGGAGTTGATGCCCATGAGCGACAGGTCGTCGCCCGCCTGGACTCCCTCCACGGACAGCCCTGCGGCCACGGCCAGCTCCACGAGGTCGGTGATGTAGTATTCGCCGGACTTGTTCTCGTTGGACAGCCGGGACAGGAGCGGTCCCATGGTTTCGAGCTTGAGCAGGTACACGCCCGCGTTGACCTCGCCCGTGACCGGGCCGTGCCGGTTCAGGTCGTAGTCCTTGGCCTCGACGATGGCCGCCACCCGCCGCTCGGGGTCGCGCACCACGCGACCGAAGGCGCCCGCGTCGCGCGGGGTGATGGTGGTGAAGGCCAGGTCGCAGCACCCCTGTGCGGCCATGAGCCGATCCAGGGCCTCGGTCGTGACCAGCGGGGTGTCGCCGTTGATGACCAGGCAGTGGGTGGCCCCCGTCTTTTGCAGGGCGTCCCAGGACACCTGGAGGGCGTGGCCCGTGCCGAGCTGCTCCTTTTGCATGACGAACCGGTCGGCCATGTCCGGGAAAGCGGCCCGCACGGTGTCGGCGTCGTGGCCGACCACGGTCAGGATGTTCTCCCTCACCAGGGGCTTGAGCGCCTCATACACATAGAAAAGCATGGGTTCGCCGAGCAGGGTCTGCAACACCTTGGCCCGGGGGGACCGCATCCGCGTGCCCTTGCCCGCAGCCAGGATCAGGGCGGTGACTTTGGTTTCAGCCATTATGATCTCCGTTGTTCGGATAGGTTCGTATTTCCGGACACAAATTACCCGCTTGGAACGAAAAGGACAAGGGCGGTTTTTCAAATGATGTCAAGTACCGATTTTATCTTATAGCGTGTTTTTATTCTCCATTCGTTCCCGAATCCGGGTTGTGCCCAAAACCCGTGGTACGCTTTGCGGCAAAACCAAACCGCCCGTCCCGAAGACGGTCAAAGGAGCGATGAAATGGCGCAGAACGAATCAAAACGCACCGGCGAAGACCAGCTTGTCCACGGCCTTCCCAAACACATGTCCGCCACGGCCACCGGGGAGAACCTGGACCAGTACATGGCCGGGCAAAAGGCCCAGGGAAAGGTGGAGGGCGAATTTTACTGGACCGCTCACCCCAAGCCCGGAGCCTGCGAGCGATGCCTGGACATGGCCAAGGAAACCTACCCGGAGGAGCCGAAACGCCCGCACCCCAACTGCAAGTGCGTATATAAGAAACACGACATCAAAGATCCGGAGACAGACTGGATGTTTGATGGTACACATCTGTGTATCAAGGGCGGGCCGTGCTTCGCGGCGGTGTCGGGCGGATTCGGCAAAGGCGCTCTGCCTCCGGGAGTATACAATATCATCACGAACGCGATTACCCTTGAAAATATACAAGAAACCCAAGGGTACTGTGATAAACACGGGAATTGCTGGTGGGTGAAGATTGCGCCTACTTTCGACGCAAATGGGCGTGGAGGCTTCGGCATTCACCCCGATGGCAATAAATCAGGTACACTCGGGTGCATAGGGCTGTCCGCCCGAGACACCTCCGAAGCCAAGGGGCATTTCAAAAATGTCGAAGGACAAAAAATACTTGTTAAATAGGATTTGGACAGCCGCAATTCTTGTGGCTGTCACATTTTTGCTTATCTACACCCCCGCCGAAGCGGCGGAGATCGTCGACGTGTCACCGGTGCATTGCAGGCATGGCCTGCATCAACCAGACGGGGGCAAGTTTGCGGTGTTTGTTTTCTGCGACGATGCACTGGGAACGCAGTTGGGGATCATATACACCCAACCCGGAGTAGGACCTGTGGAACCCAGCTCGGAGTGGAGTAACGGCAACAGATTTTGGCAAGAGGGCGAATGGGTGTATGACGCCATCAATCTTCTCTGGTCCCCTTCCGGCGACTATTTGTATGTCACAACCGAGGGGGTATACGGATTCAACGGCTTTTATGAACTCGACCTCAGGAAAAGGGCGGCAACGAAACTGCTGAGCGGGAGTGACGGGGGCGACTTGAGAATCGAGGCGGTGGAGAACGGCTTCGTTGAGGTCAACGGCAGGCGTTTCAGGATGAAGGACTGACCCGCACATTGCGCGGATACCATTGGTCAACGCTAACCTATGCGAAAGGGAAAAGATTCTGGTCAAGTAACCGATGGTTGGGTGCATTGATCCCGATGATTCTATTCTTCGGAATCAGTACACCGCTTTTCGCATCCGACCTTGAAGCCATCCGGGCGGACGTCGCTTTTTTTGTTACGGCAGTTCATGGAAAGCAGAGCATGTCGGAATATAAGACTTTATGTGGATTTTAGGATAATTCCGACCAGTTGCTTATGGAATCGGTTTGTGAATCTCTTGGACATGACACAACCTCCGACCAGTGTGTGGCCTACTCCCGGTGCAGGGAAAAAGATCCTCTGAACACACGATCATACTACCTGGCCGCTCTGTCGACAATCGTGCCAAATGCCAAGTTGGCTGAAATCACGATCGAAGAAGGAAAATGGGAAAAGACCGAACTCCCTTACGTGTTCGTCCATGCAAAGATCGGCGAAGATCTGTTCACCTTTTATCGTGTGACCAAGCCGACATATTAGGTGCCTTTCGGAAAGCTGATACCGATTAAGGTCAATCACAAAAAAATCGACCTTTCCTCAGCCAACCTTATGGAAGTCTTTAACAGCGACCCGTGCAGAGATGCATTGCTGATCCCCCCCCATAGTCCCGCCGCCATATAAAATGGATGCAGTTCGAGAAGATGTGGATTTGTTTTTCTCTACCATCCATGGTTCTCGGTCATTGAAAGACCATTACTACTTGAATGGAGTTGGCGGTGGAATCGAGTTGGAGTTTGAACTTGCTGTCTGCGAAGAACTGGGCTTCGATTCAAGCTCGGAAGATTGCATCAAATATCTGCGTTGTCGCTATGGGAAGAGTGCCATGTGTACCTCGTACTCCATGACAGCCGAGTCCAGCGTCATTCCTGTCGTTCCAAAAGACGCCCCAAAGAAGATTGTTGTTGAATATTTGGGTGCAGAACAGATTCCGAATATGCTGGTACATGTTGAGGTGGATGGTCATGTCTTTGTGTTTTCCCGAGTCGCAGACAAGGATGTGGCTATCCAGTTTGGCCACTTGGCCTTGGTGGAACTGGACGGACAAGATATCATGCCTCCCCCTGTTGCCCTCATGGAGGTTTTCAACAGCGACCCGTGCAGGCGCATCCTGCTCGACAAACAATAAAAAGAACGCCCGCACCGTCCGGTGTGGGCCGTTCTTGTTTCCGTTCTCCCTACATCCGCGGCAGGACCTCCAGCTCCATCTCCGTGGCCGCCTGCCTGATGAACGCCTTCATCTCCCGCCCAAGGTGCGGGCTGTAGCGCATGAGCAGGATGCCCTTGAACTTGTCCACCACCGTGAAGATGCCGAGGTTGTCGTGCCCCTCCAGCAGGAACCGGAAGAGCCCGATGTCGGCCGGGGCGATGCGCACATAGGTGCGCGCGGACCACTCGGGAGCGGGTGGGCAGACCCGTTTCCGGGGCCGTCTGCGTGACGAGGATTTCATGGGCTCTGTCTATCGGCTGGCCGGGGGAATGGCAAGTTCCGGGGGAAGGCCCCTTCCCCCAGACCCCCATCCCCTCCTTTTCCAAAACTATTATAGGCGCATCCGCGCGGGTCCTGATTGAGAACGGTCGGGCCTCTCCCCCACACACCGTTCCAACACGCCACCATCTCAAATTCCCGACAACGAAGAGCGGCCCTTGTGGCGTGGGCACCGTCCCGGAAGATTCGCGCCATGTTGTCGGCGGCGCGCCGCCGACAACATGGCGCGAAAATTTCGGGACATTCCGTCACCCCCCACCCCTCATCAACTCTCCCGACCACGCGCGCCTCTCGCCGCAAGGCGACACGGGATTCTCAAGGCCCCCGGCCTTGAGCGGGTGCAGGGCAGCGCCCTGCCCGTCGGAGACGCCCTGCGGCGAGCACTCCCCCCCCCAAAAGGAGAGCCGTCACGCCCTTTCGAGCCAGGCGAGCTTGCGCAGGATATCCTCGTCCAGGAGCCGCCGACCTGCCTCGGCTGCCCCGTTGATGGCGGCGGGGTCGTGCATGGTCTGCATCTTGTACTTGTTGCCCAGGGCGTTGCCCTGCTCCTGCATGCTGGTGCGGGAGGCCGCGCCGGTGCGCTTCTTGTGGCGCACCGCGAGATGCCCCTGGTAGACCGGGAACGTCCCGGCCTCGCACAAACGCAGGTCGTGCTCCATGTCGTCGTACTGGGACGGGGAAAGCTGGATGGCGAAGTCGCCGGACTCGACCAGCGTCCGAGAGCGGAAGAGATGGCAGCAGCCCATGACAGAGGCGCAGGGGCGCATGAAATCGAACCCGCCGCCGTCCAGCGTGCGGATATGCAGGTCGGACAGCCTGAACGGATGGGGCGCGGCCCTGGTCAGATCCATTGTCGCGGCCGGGTCGGCCAGGAGGTGGCTGTCCGCGCCCTGGATGAGCAACGGGTTGAAGTGGTCCACCACCTTGCATCCCCAGACGCCCGCCTCCGGGTACTCCGCCACTGCCGCGCCGAGCCGGGCCAGCCAGTCGGCGGGCAGCTCCACGTCGTCGTCGAGGTAGCAGACGAACTCGTGCGCCTGCACGTCCTCCCGGTGCAGCAGCCAGTTGCGGGCCGCTGCCGCGCCGATATTCACGGGCAACGAAATGACGGTGAACCGGCCCGCGCCCAGCAGGGACTCGAACCGGGAAACCCACTCCCGCAGGACTCCGGCGGTGCCGTCCGTGGACCCGTTGTCCAGCACGAACAGCGACGCCCCGGCCAGATCGGAATCGGCCAGGGAGATCAGGGTCTCGGCCAGCTCGTCCGCCTTGTTCCAGGAATAGAGGCACACGGCCACGGAACCGGGCACGGGCTCGCGCCGATCGGCCACGCCGTTGAGCGCGTCGAACGCCCGCAGGATTGTTCCCGCGTCCCAGGGGCGGCGCATGGCCTGATCACGAAGGGCCTCGGCATCCACCCATTTTTCAGGCGCAAACAGGTCGCTCACCCGCTTCAAGGCTCTTTCGATCACGACTTCGGCACCCGATTCTGAGCCGGATTCAATCAATTCGACAACAAATTCATGGTCGCCTTCCATGCACCCGGCAACCACACCCTGTTCGATCCAGAACAGGTTTCCGGGCTGGTCGGCTGCACCGGCCCGGGTGAACGTTTTGAGGGACTTGAAATCCCGCTCCGCCTGGAGCCGACGGTATTCGTCGAGGTCGGACGGGGGGTGCCAGCGGTCGGCCAGAAGTTGAAGATGCTGCGTGACGGCAGGTTCCAGCAGTCCGCGAGCCTGTTCCAGGGCCAGGAGTTCGCAGGCCATGGCCCCGTCCAGCGGATTTTCGCGGATCGCCGTTTCCAGGGCGTGGGCCGCCACCGGGAAAAGCTCAAGGTCGCCCGAGCGCAGGCACCAGCCCGCCATATCGAGCAGATGGCCCTTGCCCGTGAAGCCCAGGCGCAGCTTGGCGCGCAGTTCTTCGGGCAGGGACAGCCATTGCCGGGCCGGAGAATCAGTGCTCGGAATGGTCATGGTCCGTCTCCACGGATTCGGGGGGTGCGGCCACGTCCTCCACGGCCAGCGGCTCGAACAGCCGCTCGCCCATGTACACGCGCATGAGGTTGAATCCCTTGACCTCCGGGGTAAGCAGCCTGCGGACGACGTTGCGCCCGTTGACGCCCATGGCGTGCCGCCGGATGGGGTCCTCGGCAAGCTCGCGCATCCTTGCGGCCACACATTCCGCGTCGTCGGACGCGCACAAAAAGCCGTTGATCCCGTCGCGGACCACCTCTGGCACGCCTCCCACCGAGGTGCAGACGGCGGGCAACCCCAGGTCGAACCCTTCCAGGAGGGTGTTGGGCAGGGACTCCATGCGCGAGGTCATGACGTATACGTCCGCAAAGCGCAGCTCGTCGAGCACCTGCTCATGGGGAATGGTGCCGGTGTTGCGCAGCCGCTCCCGCACCGGCCCGGCCAGCAGGTCGTCGAACTTGTGCAACTTGTCCTCGTCCACGCCCACGGACACGAACTCCATGTCGCGCGCGCCCTCCTCGCAGAGCAGGTTGGCCGCGCGCAGAAAGACGTCGAACCCCTTGATGTGGACCGAGTTGCCCACGTAGATGAACCGGCACCCCCGCTTCTTGCGCGGCCTGGGGTCGCCGTGGTCGGGCCCCACGTAGGCGTTGTAGACCACGTTGAGCAGGGATTCCTTCACATGATGGCCCCGCAGGACCTCGGCGCACTGGGCCGAGTTGGCGATGACCCCGTCGGCCATGCGCGTCCAGAGAAAAAACACGGTGTTGGGCCTGGAGATGACGCCCCGGTTGATGAACAACTTGCACTTGGCGCCCATGAGCCGGGCCAGCACGCCCGCCTTGTAGGCCCGGTTGTGGAAGGTGTGGACCACGTCGATCCCCTTTTCCTCCACCAGCCGCTTGAGAAATTTCCCGGCCTCGCGGTACTTGCGGAAGCGGTCGAAGTGGACGACCTCCACGTCCAGCCCCTCGAGCGCCCCGTTGATGGGCGTGTCCGGCTTGATCAGGGCGTAGACCTTCAGCCCCGAGGCGATCATGGCCTTGATGTTGTTGACCATCTGGCGGCTGCCCCCGGACACCTTGTCCGAGTCCGTGGCATAGAGCACGCTCCCCACCTCGGCCCGCTTGCGGAACCGCTTGACGAACAGGCCGGCCGTCAGGGTGTTGGAGTACATGCGCAAACGGGACTGCATCCATTTGCCGTCCTTTCCGCCGCCCACGCCGACGCGGTTGATGCGGAACGGATCGGTTCCCGGCCTGTTGGCCTGCCGCTCCAGGGTGAACGCCCCGGCGAACCCGGCCTTTTTCAGCTCCGCCTCGGACACCGCGTCGAACTGACCCCACGGCCAGCAGAAGAGCTGCTCGTCCAGCCCGTTCAGCTCGCGGATGCGCTCCATGGAGCGGCGGAAGTCCCGGCGGCAGAATTCCCGCCGGTCCGCCTCGGAGCGCTTGACCATGCGCGGGAATTCTCCCGGCCCGTGCATGGGCCAGTACCCGTCGTAGACATAGGCGCTGCCCACTCGGTAGTGCGGCCAGTCCGGGATGCCGGGGGGATAGATGGCCCATGACGCCCAGTGGGCGTCGCGGATGGCCCGCGGACTCTTCAGGCTGATGAACGCACCCTGATGGGCCCGACCGTGGGAAAAGACCTCCATGCCCCTGGAGAGCATGGCCCGGATCTCGTCCTCGTTGAGGAACTGGGACAGGTCGCCCGTAAAGGCCGCCCGCAGGGAGTCCTGCATGCGCAGCAGGGGCGGGGCCGTGTCCGCCGTCCGCACCGCGCCGGGGACCGTATAGTCGGCCAGGGTGAAGAAAGTGCCGGTCATGCCCCGCTTCTCCAGCTCGGGCACGGCGTGCAGCCAGTTGGAGATGTGGCCGTCGTCAAAGGTCAGGACAACGGATTTTTTCGGCGGCTTCATGTCGCCGCGAACCACTTTCAACAGTTCGCCACCGGTGATGGTCCGGTATCCGGCGTCGACCATGGCGTCCAGATGCTCGCAGAACATGGCGGGCGTGTGGCCGTCAACGTCCGAGACGTTGTGATAACAAAGGACAGGAATGGATATGCTCATATTGCGGTTTCTCGATTGCTGTGAAGCTCCCTGGAATTACCAGATGGGGATAGGCAGGGCAAGAAAGGAAGGCGGCTCCCCAGCAGCGGTTTTTTCGAACCCCGCACGCAACATGAAACCGTGCCACTTGTAAACAAGTCAACTTATGGATAATAGAAGTGATCATGTCGGCCAAAACGCTTCTTTTCATTGCGGAACCCCAATCCGTAACCTCGATCTTCCCCACGCTTCAGGCGGCCGGGCTCCAGGCCGGGCTGGCAGACAACCTGAACGGGGCCCTGGGGTTCATCAAGAAGTCCAATCCCTGCCTGGTGTTCTGCCGACCCAAGCTGCAGGGATTCGACGCCAAGGCGTTCCTCAGGCAGGCCGCCGAAACCGAGGGCTTCCCGCCCGTGATCATCTTCACGGCTGCGGGCAGCGCCGAGCAGGCCACCGAATTTCTGCAGATGGGGGCACGCGACTACTGGATCGAGCCGCTGGTCTGGGACAAGATCAAGGTCATCCTGCCCGAGGACGAACCCGAGGACGAACCCGAGGACGAACCGGCTCCCGTCGCACTGAAACCCGCCGCGCCCCAACAGCCCGGCCGATTCCAGATCATCGGCCGCCACGAGGCCGTGCTGCGCGTGCTCGCCCTGGCCAAGCAGGTGGCCGGAAGCAAGGCCACGGTGCTCATCTCCGGCGAGTCCGGAACCGGCAAGGAGATGTTCGCCCGCTACCTGCACCACAACTCCGACCGCGCGGACAAGCCCTTCATTGCCATCAACTGCGCGGCCCTGCCCGAACACCTGCTGGAATCCGAACTCTTCGGCCACGAAAAGGGCGCGTTCACAGGGGCCATCAACCGCAAGCTCGGCAAGTTCGAATTGGCCGACGGCGGCACCATCCTGCTGGACGAAATCACGGAGATGGACCTCGGCCTCCAGGCCAAGCTGCTGCGCGTGCTCCAGGAGTCCGAATTCGACCGGGTGGGCGGCGTGGAGACCGTGAACATCGACGTGCGCGTGCTGGCCACCACCAACCGCAACATCGAGGCGACGGTCAGGGAAGGCAAGTTCCGCCAGGACCTGTTCTACCGCCTCAACGTCATCCCGCTGGCCCTGCCCGCCCTCAAGGACCGGGGCGACGACGTGATCACGCTGGCCGAATATTTCGTCAACAAGTTCACGGCCGCCTACGGGCTGGGCCAGCTCGCCTTCACCGACGACGCCAAGAAATGGCTCGCCGGATACGACTGGCCCGGCAACGTGCGCGAGCTGCAGAACCTCATGGAACGGGCCGTGCTCCTGGCGGGCCAGGGCCCCATCCAGACCCGGCATTTCCTCATGGGCGACGAGCAGTGGACGCCCGACGACCTCTCCGCCATCGACGCGGACCAGCAGGCAGCCGGACAGGCCGCGCCGCCGTCCACCCCGGACGAAGCCCTGTCGGTCATGCCCATCCACGAGATGGAAAAACGGCTCATCCTCAAGAGCCTGGAAGAAACCACCGGCAACCGCACCCGCGCCGCCGAACTGCTCGGCATCTCCGTCCGAACCCTGCGCAACAAACTCAACGAATACAAAAAACAGGGCCTGGACGTTTAATTTTGCCTCCGGCGGCCGGGGGAAGGGGAGAGGGGAACCCTTTGGAAAGGGTTCCCCTCTCCCCTTCCCCCGGACCCCCATCCCCTCTCCCTTCCTAAACTTTTTATATGCGCATCCGCGCGGATGCTGTTCGCGCCAGCCCGCCCTCTTTTCCTCGCATCGTCCCAACACGCCACCATCATTATTTAGGAAAGCCGAATGACGGCCCTTGTGGCGTGGGCACCGTCCCGGAAGATTCGCGCCATGTTGTCGGCGGCGCGCCGCCGACAACATGGCGCGAAGATTTCGGGACATTCCGTCACCCACCCCCACCCCTCACCAACTCTCCCGCCCCAGCGCACCCCTCGCCGAAGGCGACGATGGGGGTCCAGGGGGCCTTGCTCCCTGGCGGGTGCGGGGCGGAGCCCGCCCCCCGGAGGGCCGCCGGAGGCATCCCCGCCGCCCACCTGCCCAATTTGTCCGTCCACCGGTCGGCGTCTTGCCACGTTCATCCAATTTAGGTAGGGATAATCAAGAATTGGAAAACCCTAAAAGGTGATCGGCCTCCGCGTATGCCCAAGCTCAAAGCACTGCTCATCCACCCCGACCCCGAGATCAGGACCGCCCTGCGCGACGTCCTGGAGGAGGTCCATTTCATCCAGGTGCTGGGTGAGGCAGTGACCGCTTTCGAGGCCATGGAGTTGCTTGAGGCCATCCCTTACGGCGTGTTCTTCGTGGCCGTGGACCTGCCCGGCGACGCCAGCGGCATCGAGATGGCGCAGATGCTGGCGGGCCGCAAGAACAAGCCCGCCCTGGTCTTCATCTCCGACTCAGAGAACCAGGCCTATGCCGCCTTTGAACTGGGGGCCACGGACTACCTGCTCTGGCCGCCCGCCACCGGACGGCTGGCCCGGACCATGGACCGGCTCCAGACGTTCAAGACGCGCTTCCGCGAGGTGGCCATGCCCGTGTCCATGCCCGACGGGCACGACGAGCCGCCCGCCGAGGACACCGAGCAGACCGTGAAGCTGCCCCTGCCCGAAGAAGAGCAGGACTCCTTCCTGGCCGCCCTCAAATCCGCCTGGGACCAGTCCGCCAGCCGCAGGCCCGAAATCGACAAGCTGGCCGTCACCCAGGACGGGCGCACCATCCTCATCCCCTACGACCAGATCATCTTCGTGGAGGCCTTCGAGGACTATTCCTACGTGCACACGGCCAACCAGAAATTTCTCTCCTCGCACAGGCTCAAGAACCTGGAGGACCGGCTGGGGCCGCACCGCTTCTTCCGCGTGCACCGCAAATACCTCGTGAACCTGGACATGGTGACGGAAATCGCCTCCATGCCCGGCTCCAACTTCATGTTGCGCACCGCGGGCCGGACCCGCATAGAGCTGCCCATCAGCCGTCGGCGCATCGCGGAGCTGAAGAAGATCATCGGCTTGTAACCGTTTACCCCGTTGCATGGACCGCTGACCGAATAAGGCGGGTGCTGGCGCGGGGAGTTGTTATCAATGAGACTCGCACAACCGGTTAGACCGGCCTTGCATGCGAGGAGGAAATATGGATCAGTCAGGCGCTTTGGACAATCTGCTGCAAGAGGAACGGGTTTTCCGCCCGCTCCCGCAATTGGTTATCGAGGCCAACGTCAATCCCCAGGAACTGGAAGGGGCGCGCAAGTTTGCGGCCATGGACCCCGCCGGATACTGGGAGGAGGCCGCCGACGAGCTGGACTGGTTCAAGAAGTGGGACCAGGTCCTGGACGACAAGGACGCGCCCTTTTACCACTGGTTCCCGGGCGCGCGCTGCAACGTGGTCTACAACGCCCTGGACCGGCACATCGAGACCGCCAACAAGAACAAGCTGGCGCTCATCTGGGAAGGCGAGCCCGGCGACCAGCGCAAATACACCTATTTCGAACTCTACCGCGAGGTGAACCGGTTCGCCAACGCCCTGCGCTCTCTCGGCGTGCGCAAGGGGGACCGGGTGGTCATCTACATGCCCCAACTGCCCGAGACCGTCATCGCCATGCTCGCCTCGGCCAAGATCGGGGCCATCCATTCCGTGGTCTTCGCCGGGTTCTCGGCCAAGGCGCTCAGGCAGCGCATCAACGACGCCCAGGCCAAGCTGCTGATCACCGCCGACGGCTTCTACCGCAACGGTCAGATCATCAACCTCAAGGAGACCGCCGACGCCGCCCTGGTCGGGGCCTGCGCCGACTGCGTTGAGTCCATGGTCGTGGTCCGGCGCTGCAACATCGGCGTGGACATGATGGACGGCCGGGACTTCATGTACGAGGACCTCGTCCGCCAGGAGCGCAACGAGGCCCCCACCGAGGTCATGGAAGCCAACGACCCGCTGTTCCTCATGTACACCTCCGGCACCACGGGCAAGCCCAAGGGCATCGTCCACTCCCACGCGGGCTACATGGTGGGCGTCAACCGCACCCTGACCACGGTCTTCGACATCAAGCCCACGGACATCTTCTGGTGCACCGCAGATCCCGGCTGGGTGACGGGCCACTCGGCCGGCGTGTACGGGCCGCTCATGGCCGGCACCACCTCGGTCATGTACGAGGGACACCCCAACTACCCCCAGGCCGACCGCCTCTGGGCCATCGTGGCCAAGTACGGGGTGACGATTTTCTACACCGCGCCGACCATGATCCGCATGCTCATGCGCTTCGGCTCCCAGTACCCCAAGCAGCACGACCTCTCGTCCCTGCGCCTGCTCGGGTCCGTGGGCGAACCCATCTCCCCCGAGGCCTGGACCTGGCTGTACAAGAACATCGGCCGCTCCGAATGCCCGGTGCTCGACACCTGGTGGCAGACCGAGACCGGCATGTTCATGATCGCGCCCCTGCCCATCTCCCTGCTCAAACCCGGGTCCGTGACCAAGCCGCTGCCCGGCGTGGTGGCCGACGTGGTGGACAAGGACGGCAAGCCCGTGCCGCCCGGCAAGGGCGGGCTGCTGGTCATCACCAAGCCCTGGCCGTCAATGATGACCGGGCTGTGGAACGACGATGACCGGTACAAGGAATACTGGGACCGCTTCCCCGGCATCTACTTCGCCGGAGACGTGGCCCGCAAGGACGAGGACGGCTACATCTGGATTCAGGGCCGCGCCGACGACGTCATCAACATCGCCGGGCACCGCATCGGTTCCGCCGAGCTGGAAGCCGCCTTCGGCATGCACGAAGCGGTCAACGAGTGCGCGGTCATCGGCGTGCCCGACAAGATCAAGGGCGAGGCCGCCAAGGCCTTCGTGCTGCTCAATGACGGCTTCTCCCCCGAGGACGACCTGATCAAGGCCCTCAAAAAGACCATCCGAAACGAACTCGGCCCGGTGGCGGTCATCAAGTCCATCGAGTTCCGCAACAAGCTGCCCAAGACCCGCTCCGGCAAGATCATGCGCCGCGTGCTCAAGGCCGAGGAGTTGGGCCACGAGATCGGCGACCTGACAGGGTTGCAGGACGAGGATTAGGTCGCCTCCGGCAACGGGCCCCTGGAGGGCGCCGGCTGCGCCAACGCCGGGGAGTTGGGGTATTCGCACAGCTTGCGCGCATTCGCGTTGCACTTCATTCGTCATTCCTTCATCGTGTTCCGCCGCCCGGCGGCCCTATTTTTGGCTGGCGCCCCAAAAATAGGGGAAAAAGGGCGCTTTTCGAACTTGGCCGCCCCCAAGTTCGGCGGCAAGAATCCGATCCGCTCAGGGCGGCTCCTGTCCCTTGGGGGGACGAGATGCGCTGCCATTATCCAAAATCATACTCCCTGGTGAGCCGTGCCGGTATTCGTACAGGAGCCGCCGCCCCTCGCGGTCGGCTTCTAACCGCCGACCAAGGGCTGATGTTTTCCAGAATGAGCGGTCTGTAGTGGGCGGAAAATGCTGCTTCGAACAGGTGGAGTTTCAACTCCATCCGGTGCTCGGTTGCCAAAGCCGCTGTTGGTTCGCTTTGCTCACCAAGACGCTCCAACTTTGAAGTCGGTCGTACTTATATTTTTGGGTGACTGGAGGGCCTTTAAATCCCGACTTACCAAGTTGGGCCTGCACGTTCATACGAAGCCCGACAATCGATAGCGGGGCTTAGAGCCTGTCGAAGGCGACGCAGCGTTGCCCGATTGCGCCTGCGCATGCAGGCTTTTTATCGGGGCGGTGGAGTCGCCTACAGGCTCTTAGGCCCGCTATCGGGAGCACAGCGCAAAAAAGCGGCTTTTGCTTACTTTTGGCCGCTTTGGTCCAAAAGTAAGTCGCCGAAAAGGCGAAAGGCAGCGTGGGGAGAACGAGCTCTGCATAACGCGGAGCGCGGAAGAGCCTAAAAAGTTGCGACCGCCGAGTGGCGGAACACGATGAAGGAATGACGAATGATGCTGAACGCGAATGCGCGCACACCCTACAGCCCCAACTCCTGATCGATCAGCACGACCTTGATGCGCCCCTTGGGCCAGGACTTGTCGGTGATCGTCCAGACGTTGCAGATGCGGTCCGGGCTTTTGCAGTCCATGCACCGTCCGGTCTTGGCGCACGGGGTCTTTGCGTTGTGGCGCAGGGCGTTTTTGGGGGCCGCGACCTCGCGGATGCGGCGGACGGCGGCGTTGGCGTCGGGCACGATCTTGTTCACGCCCACGGCGATGACCACGTGCCTGGGACCGAACACGATGCCGCCCACGCGGTTGCCGACCATGTCGAGGTTGACCAGCTTGCCGTTTTGCGTGACCGCGTTGGACCCGGTCAGGAAGAGGTCGGAGAGCAGCGCCCGGCGACGGCGCTCGATGATCTCCGAACGGTCCACGTCCTGCTCGAAGGTGTCGATGAAATTGATGGCCGGGTCATTGCGGAAGGCGTCGAGCACCCCTGTCTCCATGAGGGTCATGGAGTCGCCGAAGGACACTATCTCCGGCTCGACGGTCGGGACGATCCGGTTGAGGATGATGTCTGCGGCATGGGCCGACGTGGTTGCCTGATGGACCTCGAACCCGTTGACGGTGAGGGCGGAAACGGTCTCCTGAAGGGCATCTGCGTACATGGGCTTCTCCGGTTGAGGTTCGGGGAACTGCACCGCAATCAACGGGTTATTGCAAGCATTTTCCCGCATCGTCTTGCGGAGGACGCGGCGAATGAGTAGGGTTGCGCCATGCCCCGTATCGCCATCATGTCCGACATCCACGGCAACTTCGAAGCCCTGAAGGAAGTCTTCAGGGACCTCGACAAGCGCGACGTGACCGAGACCTACTGCCTGGGCGACATGGTCGGGTACGGGCCCCAGCCCCGGGAGTGCGTGGACCTGCTGCGCGAACGCGGCGTGGAATGCACCATGGGCAACCACGAGCAGGGGCTGATCAACATCCATTACCTGCGCCGCTTCAACCAGCCCGCAGCCGACGCCTTGCGCTGGACCCGGGAGGCGATCGACCGTGAAACCTATGACTGGCTGACCTCCCGGCACAAATCCATTGTCGCGCACGGCTGCCGCATGGTGCACGGGATGCCCCCGGACTCGGTGAACGAATACCTGTGGCGGCACCGCCACCGCATGGCCGAAGTGTTTGCCGACTTTGCGGAGCCGATCTGTTTCGTGGGGCACACCCATGATCTGAAACGGTACGTGCACCGGGGGGGGGTATGTGAGGAGCGCCCCCTGGAGGTCGGCGCCACCGAACTAGAGCCGGACTGCCGCCATCTGATCAACGTCGGAGCCGTTGGCCAACCGAGAGACGGAGACAACCGTGCGAAATATCTTATCTTCGACACGGACAAAAAGGTCATCGACCTGCACGCCGTCCCCTACGACATCCGGAAAACAGCCGACCTCATCGCCCACTCCGGCCTGCACCGGGGCTTTGCAGACCGCCTCTGGTGACGCTTACCGGACCAGCACTTCCACCCGCCGGTTTCTCGGCTCGGCCTTGCCGTCCGGGGTCGGGACCAACGGATTGTTCTCGCCGTGAGAGGTGGTCTGTATGGCGTCCGGTTCCATGCCGTTGTCCACCAGCATCCGCTTTATCTTTTCCGCCCGCCTGACCGACAACCTATAGTTGTACTCCTCGTCGCCCACGGCGTCCGAGTGACCGACCACCGAGACGTCGGTGGAGTGGCGGATCGCGTAGGACCTCATGATGTCCGGAAACAGTTTGACGGATTCGCTCGTGAGCATGTCCGAATCCATCAGGAAGTACAGGATATACCGGGCCGTGGGGATCGGCTGCGCGGCCAGGGCCTCGCCAAAGGTGGCCTTCACCTCTTCGTCGGTCATGACGAACACGGCATCCTTGCCCCGAACAGCCTGATTGGCCTGATCCAGGTTGACCGTCTCGCCCGACCTGGCGGTGACCGATATCCTGCCCACCGAGCCGTCAAGGTTGGGCATGAGCACGATGGTCTGGCCGCATCCGGCCAGGAACAGGAGACACAGAATGAAGGAGAATGTCTTTTTCATGGCTGGCTCCTAATCGACCTTGACCAGAAAACGGGTACCCCGGATTCCAATGGTTGAAAGCGGCGTTTCCACGTGCATGTTCTCCGGGGACAGCTTGGCCATCTGCCCGGTGATGAACTGCGCCGTGCCCCTGCCCATCCTGACCAGAAATTTCATGGACTCCTTTGACGGATCAAAGGCGAATTCGTCGATGACCATCTCGGACCCGGACCCCAGGGAGAGAATCGTATCGTCCCGGAAAATGACTCCCATGGATGATCTTGCGGCGGTGACGAGGGTATCGCCCTGGAAGAGATGGTCGCCCACCTTCGCCGAGAACCGGTCGGTCCCCCGGCAGACATAGGCCTGCCCGGTTGCCGTCTTCACCGAGCCCACGGCATCGGCCATGTCTTCGGCCCTCGCGGCAGACGGCATCAACAGGACCAGAGCCAGAAACAGTACGAGAAAAACCGACGAGGCACGGGCATCGGAGTATGCGCAGATCATTTCATTCCCCCTATTTTGATTCACGTTTTTCACATTTCACCCTGCCCATGTACCCGTCTATTATTTTTGTCCGTTTTCTGTTGACACCTATACCCGGTATGGGTATATGGGAGGCGTAGGATGCCCATGCCGGGTACAGGTTATAATTGAAAAAAGCCCCCGCGGGCATATGTTTGAGGCATCGTCACAGGTGTTGGAAACGCAATATCAAGCTGGAGGATAGTATGAACCGCAAGCTGACCGTGGCCGTGGCAACGGCACTGATCACGATTTTCGCCGTATCCATGGCCTTCGCCATGGGCGGCGGCAACGCCCGCAAGGGTAAATTTCTCTACCGCAAGAACTGCCGGTCCTGCCACAACGGCACCGACGCTCCCGACCTGAGCCCGGCCGACCGCACCCAGGCCCAATGGACGGCCACCTTTGCCGACACCGGAAAGATCAAGTGTTCCGGCGACTGGACCGTCAACGAGAAGGACCTGAACGACATCTTCACCTATCTGCACGACTTCGCCAAGGACTCCCCGTCCCCGGCCAAGTGCTCCTAATGGCGTAACGCAAGCCGTGCCGGCACGGTGCCGGTGCGGCTTGTTTGCCTCGGGCCAAGCCCCGGGGCGTAACGCGCCGCCGACCGTGCCGTTTCCAGACCTGTGCAGTCGGATACGACGGCAGCGCACCATAGCGGAAATCCGGAGGTAATCCGTGTCGAATCCCAAACAGACCATGTCCCGCCGCGACTTTTTCAAGGCTTCCGGCCTTGTGGCGGCCGGCGCCCTGGGCGGTCCCGCCCTGCTGGGCGGCCTGAAAAAGGCGAACGCGGCCGTGCCCGCTCCTGCCTGGGACTCCAAATTTTCAGCTTGCGACATCTGCTTCAACAAGTGCGGCCTCATCGCACGGGTGGAAGACGGAGTCGTCAAGAAACTCGACCCCAACCCGAAATTCCTGAAGTCGCGCGGCATGCTCTGTGCGCGCGGCAACGCGGGCATCGCCCAGGTCTACGACCCCGACCGCCTCAAGCACCCCCTGCTCCGCAAGGGCGCGCGCGGCGAGGGCAAGTGGCAGCGCATCCCCTGGGACGAGGCCCTGGACATGGCCGCCCAAAAGATGGAGGAGGTCCGCAGCAAGTATACCCCCTGCGGCCATCTCTTCTCCGCCGGCACCGACCTGCACTCCCAGTTCGTGGGCCGGTTCGCCGAAGTCTACGGCTCCTTCAACGTCACCTCGCACGAATCCCTGTGCCTGGTCTCGGGCAACAGGGCCTTCCTGGACACCTACGGCGAGGTGCCTTTTGCCGACGTACTCAACTCCAAGTACATCATCATGGCCGGGGCCAACCGCTTCGAGGCGCTGGTCACCCCGGACTCCATGGACCTGATGACCGCCATCCGCGAGAACGGCTGCAAGCTGGTCACCCTCGACCCGCGCTACACCAAGACTGCGGCCCTGTCCCACGAATGGTATCCGGTGCGTCCCGGCACGGACATGGCCTTCATGCTCGCCCTGGCGCACGTCATCATCGCCGAGAAACTCTACGACCCGCAGTGGATCGAGGAGAAGACCTACGGCATCGAGATGCTCGCCGAGCACGTCAAGCAATACACCCCCGGCTTTGCCGCCGAACAGTGTTCCATCCCTGCCGAGGACATCGCCCGCATCGCCCGCGAACTGGCGGCTGCGGCCCCTGCGGCCATGATCTACCCCGGCCGCCGCACCTCGGACTACGAGAACTCCACCCAGATCCGACGCGCGTTCGCCATCGTCAACGGGCTGCTCGGCAACTGGGACAAGCCCGGCGGGCTGCTGGCGGCCCGCGCCGTGGGGCTCAAGGGCGTGCCCTATGACGCCCCCTGGTACGACGAGAACCAGGAGGACCGCATCGACGCCCACAAGGTGCCCATGATGTTCGAGCACGAGGGCTCCTTCCTGGTCACCCGCGACGCGGTGCTGGCCGACGACCCGTACCCCATCCGCGGCTGGTTCATCTACAAGACCAACCCCATGGGCACGGCCCCCAACCGCAAGAAGACCATCGAGATGATGAACAAGATGGACTTCGTCACCGTGGTGGACATCGCCATGTCCGACACCGCCTGGATGGCCGACCTGGTGCTGCCGTCGCAGTCCTACCTGGAACGCACGGACCCGTGCTCCGGGCTCCAGGGCTCCGTGGCCTGCGCCTGCGTGGTCAAGCGCGATCCGATCATCGAGCCCATGTACGAATCCCGCTCCCTGTTCGACGTCATGAAGGGGATCGCCGGGAGGATGGACCTGGGCGAATACTTCGACTTCACCATCGACGAATACCGCAGGAAGCAGACCCGCGATATCCCCGAGGCGCTGGAGGTCATGGACCGCGACGGCGTGTACTACAACCCGTCCAAGGTCTACGGCATCTACGAGGGCCGCATCTACAAGACCCTTTCCAAGAAGATCGAGCTGTACAACCAGCGATACGAGCAGATGGGCCTCGACCCCATGCCCGTCTACACCGAACCGACAAAGGTCCCGAAAAACCAGTTCCGCCTGGTGGTGGGCCGCGACGCCCTGACCACCCAGACCTCCACGGCCAACAACTCCCTGCTGCACCAGTTCAACCCGGCCAATACCCTGTGGCTGAACACCGAGTCCGCCAAGCGCCTCGGCATCAACGACGGGGACCTGGTCGAGGTGTCCAGCCCGGTGGGCAGGCAGGAGCTTGCGGCAGAGGTCACGGACAAAATCCGCACGGACACGGTGTACATGCTCTCGGGCTACAACACCCTGTCCACCATGCAGACCCTGTCCCACAACGTGGGCGCGTCCATCAACGAACTGCTGGACGACGACTACGACACGGTCACCGGCAACGCGTCCATGCACACGACCTTTGTCTCCGTAACAAGGAAGGTGGCGTAATGGCACAACAACTCGCAATGGTCATCGATGCCGCCAAGTGCATCGACTGCAAGGCCTGCGTGGCCGCCTGCAAGGTCGCCAACTCCGTGCCCGAGGGCCAGTTCCGCAACTGGATCAAACAGGCCGACGACGCCCCGGTTCCCGGAAAGGCGTCGGGCAAGGCCAAGTTCCAGCCCGGTGCGTGCATGCACTGCGACAACCCCACCTGCGTGGACGCCTGCCCAACCGGTGCGACCTACAAGGACCCGGCAACCGGGGAAGTGGTCATCGACCACGGGCTGTGCATCGGCTGCGGCAACTGCCTCCCGGCCTGTCCCTACGGCGCGCGCTTCCGCAACGCCGAAAAGCGCAAGGCCGACAAGTGCAACTACTGTCCCGAACGCCGTGCCGCCGGGATACCCCCGGCCTGCGTGGACACCTGTCCGACCAAGGCGCGCGTCTTCGGCGACATCAACGACCCCGAATCCGAAGCGGGCCGGCTGTACCAGAAGAACAAGGACCAACTGGCCCGCGTGACGGCCAGGACCGACACCAAGCCCAACATGTTCTACATCGGCGATCCCGGAACCCCGGACTGGGGCGGCGAGGCCGTGGTGCCCGCCTCCATGGTCGCCATGAAGCAGACCGCCCCGCTGCTGAAGGCCGTGGTCGGCCTGTCCGGGCTGGGCGTGCTGGCCATGCTCGGCCGTCAGCTGATCGCCGGAAGCGGCGACCACAAGGAGGACACCGATGCCTAAGCTCCACAAACGGCACGACAAATCCGATATCTTCATCCACTGGTTCAATGCGGCCTGCTGGATACTGCTCCTGCTGACCGGCGTGGGGCTGATCCAGCACCCGGCCATCGACCCGTTCGGCTCGGGCTATCCAGAGGGGCTGCGCTCCCTGGTGGGCGGCGGCGCGAACCTGCTGGCCATCCATGAAGGCCTCGGGCTCATCTGGATCGCGGGCTTCGTCTTCTACCTGCTGATCAATTTCCGGGGAGCCAGATTCTTCCTGGCGGAGATCTTCGCGGTCAGCCCGGCCCGGGACATGGGCTGGATGCTCAAGAAGATGGTCCTGATGACGCTGGGGCCCAAGGCCCTCAAGGCGGTCGGAATGGACCCGGAGCTGCCGGACCAGGGATACTACAACATGGGCCAGAAGGCGTTCGCCCAGGCGTCCGTGGTCGGCGGCATCGTCATCGCGGTCACCGGCGTGATCATGTACCTGTCCGACCGGAGCTTCGGGGCCGAGGCCACCGTGCTGGTCAGCTGGTCCATCGCCCTGCACTTCATCGCCGTGGGGCTGGTCTTCGCGGGCCTGCTGGTCCACGTGTACATGGCCGCCATCTCGCCCGAGGAACGGCCCGGCTTCAAGTCCATGTTCACCGGCGTGGTGCCCGACGACTACGCCAAGCACCACCACCGCCTGTGGTGGAACAAGGTCAAGACCGAGGGTGAGTAGCCCCCGGAGCAGATACGAAACGAGGAACCCCGGCCTCTGAGGGGAGGCCGGGATCAAACAACAGTCAAGGAAGGGAGTGTATCATGCACAGGAAAATGATTGCAGCAGCCATGATGCTGGTCTTCGCCCTGGTGGCGTTCGCCGGACCGGCGGTGGCCGAAGAGGCAAAGAAGCCCAAGTTCAAGCAGTACCACACCATCGTGGATTACAACTTCGTGGCCAAGTACGCCAAGATGCCCAAGCCCAAGGGCGTGATGATCATCGACTCCAGGCCCTACAAGCCCAAGTACGTCGACGGTTACATCCCGACCGCGGTGTCCATCCCGGCCAGCCAGTTCGAGAAGATGGCCGACCAGCTGCCCGCCGACAAGGACGATCTGCTGATCTTCTATTGCGGCGGCCTGGCCTGCCCCCTGTCCCACAAGTCCGCCTACATGGCCGAGGAGATGGGCTACACCAACGTCAAGGTCTATGCCGAGGGCTATCCGGACTTCAAGAAGCGGCACGCATACACCTCCATCGGCCTGGAGAACCTCCACGCCAAATTGACCGGCGGCGAAAACTACATGCTGATCGATGCCCGCCCGTACAAGAAGTACCTTGACGGGGCCATCCCGTCCGCCATCGGCATCCCGGATTCCGTGTTTCCGGAAAAGCGCGGCATGCTGCCCGTGGACAAGGTGAACACCACCCTGGTCTACTACTGCGGCGGCTACAAGTGCGCCCTGTCCCACAAGTCCGCTGTCAAGGCCCGGGCCCTGGGCTACAAGAAGGTCGTGGTCGCCGAAGCCGGTTACCCCGGCTGGAAGGAAATGTTCGGCGCGGCCGACGTCGCGGTCAAGGCGGGCGAGGCCGAAGGGGCCGTGGACGCCGAGTGGTTCATGAAGACCCTCAAGGAGAACCCGTCGTCCATCACCCTGATCGACGTGCGCGATCCCGAGGAATTCGCCATGGGCCACTTCCCCACCGCCATCAACATGCCGGTGGACATGGTCGACAAGAAGGGTGCCGACATCCCCACGGACAAGCCCATCGTCTTCTCCTGCGCCACCGGCGCCAGGGCGGGCGAGGCCTACTACCTGTTCCTGGACAAGTTCCCGGACGCCAAGAACGTCTTCTACCTTGAGGCCACCAACGACTTCAACGAAGACAACACCTACGAGGTCCATCCCAACAAGTAGTTCGGGCCGGACCAGAACACCGTTAACAGGGCGGGGAGCATTATGCGCAAGAAAATCATATTGATGGCATGTCTGCTCCTCGCCTTTGCCTTTTCCGCCGTCCCGTCCGCCGCCGACGAGAACGAGGTCTGGTGGGCGTCGGCCAAGGCCGAGGCCGAACGCGACGGATACGGGCTCATCGACGACGCGACCCTGGGCGACCGGGTCCGGAGCGGGGACGCCCCGCTGATCCTCGACGCGCGGGCGGACTACGAGTTCGCAGCCGGGCACATCCCCGGGGCCGTGAACATGGAATTCGACCTGGGCGACCGTTTGGGCCTGCCCGAGGCCAAGCAGCAGGAAATCCGGGAACTGCTGGGACCGGACACGGCGCGGCCCGTGGTCATCTACTGTCGGAGCTTCAGGTGACTGCGCAGCTCCATCGCCGCCCGGTGGGCGGCGCGGCTGGGATACACCAACGTGCTCAGATACCCGGCGGGCTTCCATGGCTGGAAGACGGCCCATCCCGAGCTGGTGGAAGGCAGGACCGAAGAGCGGCACGTGCTGGCCGTGGGCGACTCCTTCCCCACCTGCCGGGTGGCGGTCCTGAGCGGCGACGCGGACAGGGAGTATCTCAATCTTCCCGACAACGCCAAGTGGCTGGAACTGGGCGAGCTGTCCGCACGGTTCGTGCTCATCCAGCTGTACAACACACTGTGCAACGACTGCGTGGCCGAGACCAAGATGCTGTCACGGTTCTTCAAGCAGGTGGAGGCGGACCCGGTCCTCGCCGGTCGGCTCAAGATCATCGGCCTGGGCGTGTACGATTCCAACCAGGCCGTGGTCCGGTTCAGGAAGCACTACGAAGTGGCCTACCCGCTCTTCTCGGACAAGGACGGGCAGATATTCGAATGCCTGGGCCAGGCCGAGTTGCCGTTGGCCTACCTGGTCCGGGCCGAGGGAGACGGGAGTTGGACCATCGAACTGATCCGGCGGGGCTATTTCAAGCCGGACGAAAAATTCCTGAACGTGCTCAAGGCCGCAGTCATCCGGGCCGAGACCACGGACTAGGCGTGAGGCACGGACTCGAGCACGCCGACGGCCAGGTCGGCTCCGGCCATGAACACCGGGTGGGGATCGCTCCCGGCCAGGGCGTCGCGAAAACGGCGCACCCACGGGAGCATGACGGACGTTGCGAATTCGACCCCCTCATCGGCCCGGGCCGGTTCGTCGCCGGACCAGCCCAGCGCCAGCAGGTGGTAGAGGTATTCGAGCTCGATGGCCAGGTGGTCGGGCGGCTCGTTGGAATCGAGGTCCACGGCCAGCCCTGCGGCGGCCAACCTGTCCCGCATGTCCAGGGCGGGGCGTCCCATGGTCCGGGACCCGCCGCCGAGATGGCAGGACTCGTACAGCGGCGCCGGGACGCCGCCGGGACCGGCGATGAAGAGGCGGACGTATTCCGTTTCCAGGGTGTCGAAGTCGCCGTCGCACCCTGCCAGCCCTTCCCGGAGGCGGCTGAGCGGCTCGACCGGGAGGCCTGAATAGTGCTGGACACTGGTAAGGAGTTCGGGCACTCCTGAATCGGTCATAGCCGCCCAGAGCGATGCGCCGGGGCCGCGGAATACGGCCACGCACAGCTCGATGGCTTTGAGAAGAACGATTTTGGAATCGGCGATCGGCATAAATCAAAACCCCCGTGTCGGCTGCGGATGAATACCCTACGATAGTAGGGTAAAGACCCGCCCAGGGCAACGGGAACCTGTAAAGGGGTCAAGGAGAATGGATATGACCGACACTATGAGCGAAGAGGAAAAAATCAAGAAAAACGTCCTCTCCCGCATGAAACGCATCGAGGGACAGGTTCGCGGCATTCAGGGCATGATCGAGGCGGGCAAGGAGTGCCAGGACATCCTGGTCCAGGTCAGGGCCGTGCGCAGCGCCCTGCAATCCGCCAACAAGCTTATCCTGAAACGATACCTGCTTCGATGCTACGCCGAATCCGTGGAAGACGGGACCGACTCCAAGGAGGCCCTGGACAAGTTCATCAGGGTCGTGACAGGGTTCATCGAAGGATAATTTCAGCATGGAGAAGTCAATGAGGAAGATTCTGTTCGCCGTGGCGCTGGTGCTCTTGTTGTGCCGCCCGGCCATAGCCGGAACCAATTACAACGTCTGCTTCAACTCCCTGGACGCCGATCAGAACGGCGTCATGTCGAAGGGCGAGTTCCTGGTCGCCTTTTCCGGGGGCGACGTGACGGTTTTCGAAAAGGCCGACACCGACAAGGACGGCGCCGTGGACCACGAAGAGTGGGAAGCGTACAAGGAAAGCCAGGGATTCGAAGAAACACACTGACCCGCCGAGGGGCCGGTGGAAAAACCGTCGTTCCGGACCGGGACGGCGGTTTTTTCGTGGCCTACGGGTTGAAGAACTCGGCCAGCATGGTCTCCAGCTCTTCCAGGGACACGGGCTTGGCCAGGTAACCGCTCATGCCCTCGGCCAGGAAGGCCTCCCTGTCGCCGCTCATGGCGTGGGCGGTCAAGGCGATGATGGGCACGTCCCGCCTGGGCCCCAGGGTGTCGAGCTCGCGGATGGCCCGGGTCGCCTCGATGCCGTTCATGACCGGCATCTGGACGTCCATGAGCACCATGTCGATATTCTTCTCCTGCATGATGCGCACCGCTTCAAGCCCGTTGACGGCGCAGGTGTGGCGGTGGCCCAGCCGCTCCACGAACCGGGAGATGGTGAGCAGGTTCACGCGCTCGTCCTCCACGATGAGGATATGGCGCGGCGTGGAGGAGGAAGACAGCGACCGGGGCGGCTTCGGCAACAGGGGATCCGGACGGCCCACCACCATGAAAGAGAGCGTGACGTGGACCGTGGTCCCCCTGTCCTGCATGGATTCGATGGAAATGTTGCCGCCCATGAGGGACACCAGCCGCTTGACGATGTGCAGCCCCAGCCCCGTTCCCTGGAACCGCCGCGTATAGGCCCCGTCCACCTGGGTGAACGGGCCGAAGATGCGATCCACCATGTCGTCGGGCACGCCGATGCCGGTGTCCCTGACCGAAAAAAGCAACCTGCACATGCCCCTTTCGTCGCGGGCCAGGCTGAACACCTCCACGGACACCGATCCCATCTCCGTGAACTTGATGGCGTTGCCCACCAGGTTGAAAAGCACCTGCCTGAGCCGGGCCGGGTCGCCGACCACGCATTCCGGGAGGTCGTCGGCAATGGAGAACTCGAGCCCGATCCGTTTCTCGGCGGCCAGCATGACAAAGGTCTCGCGCACGGATTCCACCAACTCGGCCGGGTTGAAATCGACCATGGACAGCACGAGCTTGTTGGCCTCCACCTTGGACAGGTCGAGGATGTCGTTGATCAGGGTCGTCAGGTTCCGACAGGAAGCCAGGGCTGTCCTGACGTAGTCCCGGTGCTCCGGGTCGAGCCGCTCCATCTTCATGAGCTGGAGCATGCCCATGGCCCCGTTGAGAGGCGTACGCAACTCGTGACTCATGTTGGCCAGGAATTCGCTCTTGGCGTGGTTGGCCGCCTCCGCCTTGTCCTTGGCCTCGCGCAGCTGCTTCTCGATGGCCTTCCGATCCGTGATGTCCTGGATGGCCCCGATCCGCTTCAGGGGAGTGCCGTCCGGTGCGAACTCGTAGGAGAAAAGACAGGTGGCAAAACGGTATTCGTCACTGCCGAGCGGCTTGAAGCGAAATTCGAAAAAGTCGTTTGGATATTCCGGCGTTGCGCTTTCGATGCCATGCCGGTACCGCGTCCTGTCCTCGGGATGGATGTGCTCGATGAACGCGGCCTCCGAGGGAGACTCCCCGGCAGGCGGATAGCCGAGAATCTTGAACAGGGCATCGGACCAGTATCCCTTTCCGGTGGACAGGTCCCGCTCGAAGCTGCCCACCGTGGTCAACTCCTGGGCCTTGTTCAGCAGCCGCTCGCTCGCCTCCAGCCGGTTCTGCGCCAACAGCCGCTCCTCCATGGTCCGGTTGAGCCGCCTGTTCAGGGCCGAGACGGTCTGCCAGCGCCAGACGGCAAAGGAGACCATGGTCAGGACAAGCAGGAAGGCTGCGGCCAGGGACACCCGCCAGATGGTCCAGAAAGGAGCGGGCTTGAACCACCAGCGGGCAAAAATCTCATTGTATTCCGGAGAACCCACAAAGTCGCGCAGCGCCTCGTTGACCCTGTCGCGCAGGGGCGCTTCGTCCCTCCGGAACAGATAGCCGCGCTTGAGCTCGATGAGCGGTTCGCCCACCACCTTGATCTGATCCTCGACCCCGATTTCCCGGGCCTTGCGCTTCAGGACGTATTCGGGAAAGACAAAGGCGTCCACCTTGCCCGCGAGCAGGCTGAACAGGGCCTCGTCAATGGTGTTGTACGGCGTGAGGAGCATGCCCGCGGTCTTGCCGAGCACGGTCTGGG
This sequence comes from Pseudodesulfovibrio portus, assembly GCF_026000375.1. Lineage (NCBI taxonomy): Bacteria > Pseudomonadati > Thermodesulfobacteriota > Desulfovibrionia > Desulfovibrionales > Desulfovibrionaceae > Pseudodesulfovibrio > Pseudodesulfovibrio portus. Next base: position 2,194,475 of record NZ_AP026708.1, on the reverse strand, counting down.
CAGCGCTGCGGTCCATGACCGCCGTGCGGCGGCCCGGCAGGTCGTCTATGCCGCCTATGTCATAGGTCTCGTTCCGGACGAAGCAGACCACGGGAATGGTCTCGAAGACATCGGAAAAGATGAACCGCTCCTGCCGCGCCTGGCTGATGCCGATGCCGGGGATGAAATCCCCCCGCCCGGTTTCCAGCGCGCTCATGGCCTCGCCCCAGTTTTCCACCTCCAGCAACTCATAGCGGAGGCCCGTCCGTTCGGCCACTTCCACCAGGACGTCGATGGCAAAACCGGAATGCCCGCCTTCGTCGTCGGAGATATACAGCGGGGGGAAATCCTTGAGAACCACGGCAATCAGGTGGCCGCCCTTTCCATGGGCGGCGTGTGCGGGCGCGGGCGCGAGCAGGACAAGGCACATGGCGCACAACGCCATCATCAATGCCGGAATACCGGCGATGAATACCCCATCTCTTCCCCTCATGACGCTCCCTTCCAGTCGGCAATAGGGACACAGTGCAGAAATCCTGAAAAAAAACAACCCGTTTATTATGCGCTAACCCTTAAAAAAGGCTCCGCTCCAGGTTGTGAAACATCCCGAAAACGGAACAGTGACAGGTTGTTGCGGATAAGTCCGGATGGGATATCGGTACAGGCAGCGGCCGGAACAATCAAGCTCCCGAAATACGTCAGGGCCGACATGGTCTCCCATGTCGGCCCTGTGTTGCTTTTCAGATTCCCCGGAAAACCGGTTAACCGACCAGGTCCTTGTTGCCTTCCACCAGATCGGTGACCACGGACGGATCGGCCAGGGTGGAGGTGTCGCCGAACTCGTCGGAACCCTCGACGATCTTGCGCAGCACGCGGCGCATGATCTTGCCGGACCGGGTCTTGGGCAGCCCGTCGGCGAACTGGATGAACTCGGGGGTGGCGATGGGACCGATCTCCTTGCGCACCCAGACCTTGAGCTCCTTGATCATGTCGTCGGTCGGCTCGATGCCGGACTTGAGGGTGACGTAGGCGTAGATGGTCTCGCCCTTGATCTCGTGGGGCATGCCCACAACCGCGGCCTCGGCCACGTCCTGGTGCGCCACCAGGGCGGACTCGATCTCTGCGGTGCCCATGCGGTGGCCGGACACGTTGATGACGTCGTCCAGCCGACCCATGATCCAGAAGTAGCCGTCCTCGTCGACGCGCGCGCCGTCACCGGCCTCGTAGGCTCCGGGGAACCCGGCGAAGTAGGTGGACTTGTAGCGCTCGGGGTTGCCCCAGACGTTGCGGAGCATGCCGGGCCACGGCTTGTCGATGATCAGGTGGCCGCCCTCGTTGGCGGCGGCGGGCGAACCGTCGCGGCGAACGATCTTGGCGGAGATGCCGGGCAGCGGCAGGGTGGCCGAGCCGGGCTTGAGCGGGGTGGCGTAAGGCAGGGCGGAAATCATGATCCCGCCGGTCTCGGTCTGCCACCAGGTGTCCACGATGGGCAGCCTGCCGCCGCCGATGTTGTTGTGATACCAGAGCCAGGCTTCCGGGTTGATGGGCTCGCCCACCGAACCGAGCAGGCGCAGGGAGGAAAGGTCGTATTTTTTGGTCCATTCCTCGCCTTCACGCATGAGGGCGCGGATGACGGTCGGCGCGGTGTAGAAGATGTTGACCTTGAACTTGTCCACGATCTGCCAGAAGCGGTCCGGCTTGGGATAGCTCGGCACGCCCTCGAACATGACCGAGGTGGCGCCCAGCGCCAGCGGGCCGTACACGATGTAGGAATGGCCGGTGATCCAGCCGATGTCGGCCGTGCACCAGTAGACGTCGTCGTCCTTCACGTCGAACACGTACTGGGTGGTGTGGGCCACATAGGTGTGGTAGCCGGCGGTGGAGTGCAGCACGCCCTTGGGCTTGCCGGTGGAACCGGAGGTGTAAAGAATGATCAGGGGATCTTCGGATTCCATCTCCTCGCAGGGGCAATTGGAGGTGATGTCCTCGGCGGCCATCTCGTCATGCCACCAGGAGTCGCGGCCTTCGACCATGTCGACGTCGTTGCCGCCGCGCTTGACCACGATGCACTGCTCCACGGAGGGGCAGTCCTTGAGGGCCTCGTCGGCGTTGGGCTTGAGCGGGATGGTCTTGCCTGCGCGCAGGACGGCGTCGGCGGTGACCAACACCTTGGCGTCGGCGTCCTCGATGCGCGACTGGAGGGCGATGGAGGAGAAACCGGCGAAGACGATGGAGTGAGGTGCGCCGATGCGGGCGCAGGCGAGCATGGCGATGGCCAGCTCGGGGATCATGGGCATGTAGATGGAAACCCGGTCGCCCTTCCTGACGCCCTTCTTCTTGAGAACGTTGGCGAAGCGGCAGACCTCGGTGTGCAGCATCTGATAGGTGTAGACCTTGGTGTCCTCTTCGGGCTCGCCCTGCCAGACGATGGCGGCCTTGTTGCGGCGGCCGTTCTTCAGGTGGCGGTCCAGGCAGTTGTAGGCCACGTTGGTCTTGCCGCCCTCGTACCACTTGAATTCGGGCTTGTCGTAGTCGGCTTCGAGAACCTTGTCGAAAGGCTTGAACCAATCCAACAGTTCATTGGCGCGGTCGCCCCAGTACCCTTCGGGGTCGTTGAGCGCCCTTTCGTTGGCAGCCTTGTAGGCATCCATGTCCTTGACCCAGGCCTGGGCCTGCATGGAGGTGTCCGGCTGGAAAATCTGCCCCTCTTTTTGCATGCTTTCGATTTTTTTCTCTTCGCTCATCTCGGGATTCTCCTGATCTTGCGTTGACGTCTCTGTGAAATATCCGTCCGCGAACGGACCGCAATCCTCTCTATCGTCTTGGCCTGCCGCGCCCCCACATGATTTGTGTCGCGGCTGACACGACAATCAGTATTGGAAGCGAACCGGGATGGCGTCCCTTTTTCCGTGAACGGTCAGATATCGCCCGGTGAACGGCGAATCAGTCTGCAGCCGCACGGTCTCCACCGGTAAACGGTTACGTTCGCTCCACTAATGGCAAAGGATACCTCAGGCCCCGCACACCGCCCTTGCAAAGAACCGGCAGGTGCGGTCCTGCCACCAGACGAAACCGAGTTCGGCGTCAGCGTACCAGGCCGCGGTGAACGCCTTGGCGTCGGCCGACCAGAGGCGGGACTTGCGCGGGTCAAAGGCGGGTTCCATGCAGAACTCGCCCGGCTCGGTGCGGCCCGTGAAGAGCGTGGTCAGCTCGTCGACGGTGGGCAGCCGCCAGTCCGACCGGCCCGCGTATCCGTTCCTGTTCAGCCGGGCCACATGGGCGTGGGCGCGCTCCCAGGTCAGGGGGTAGCGGGAGCCGAACTTTTCCCAGGCCAGGCCGGTGACCGTGTCGCGGACCACGCCGTCGCCCCTGTCCTCGAAGCGGGCGAACCCGTACTCGTTGGGCCGCCACAGCTCGTCCAGGTCGAAGTAGGCGCGGGCTGACTTGGAATTCACCTTGATGGGTTCGGAGCGGGGCCGCCAGTCCGGGGCGTGGCGCTCCGGCTCGAACAAAAGGTCCGCCGCCGAGCAGGTGGCGTCCTTCTTCGCCCGCCAGTCCGCCTCCAGCCGGTCAACGGCTTTGATCATGTCCATGGCATCCGAAAACCGGTCCGCCGGGGCCGGGGCCAGGGCGCGGTCAAAGAAATCGTCCCATCCGCAGTCGAGGTCGCCGTGGATGTCGCAGACGGACCGGCGCTTTGCCCCCTCGCCGGGGAGCATGCCGGTGAGCATGCGGAAGAGGGTCACGCCCACGGAGAAAATGTCCGAGCGGGCGTCTGCCGCGTCCGGGTCCGCCTCCTGCTCGGGCGCGGTGTAATAGGGCGACCCCACCACCATGCCCTTGTGCCGGACAGGCGTTTCCCCGCGCAGCTTGGACAGGCCGAAGTCGATGAGCTTGACCGTTCCGGTGCCGCCCTCGTCCTCGGCCAGCATGACGTTGAACGGCTTCACGTCGCGGTGCACGATGCCCTCGTAGTGGAGCCGGTCCAGGCCGGACAGCATCTCCCGGGCCACGTGCAGGGAGGCTTCCACCCCCAGCCGTCGGGAGGGCTTCTCCACCTCGTAGGTCTCGCCCATGAGCACGCCGAGGTTGCCGCAGTAATACTCCATGGTGAAATGCGGCGGCGAGTCCTCCCCGCCCTGGTCCACGTCCAGGATGGCGGCCACGTTGGCGTGGCTGATGGAGGCCATGGCCGCGGCCTCCTTGAAGAACATCTCCCTGAGGGCTTCCTCGCCCACCAGGTCCTCCATGATCTCCGCCGCCTTGAGCACCTTCAGGGCCACGATGCGGCCGGTCACGGGCATGGCCGCCTTGTAGACCGCGCCCATGCCGCCCCTGCCGAGCAGTCCGCGAATTTCGTACCTACCTATATGCATGGGCGGACGATAGCCCAAGGTCCGGGCCGCCGTCCACACCTCGCGGCGTTTGACTCGCGTCCCCACTTTGGTCATAGAAGGGAAGATACATGATAAAGGTGGACGACTTGCACGCTCTCACGCCCCTGCGCGACGCGGCCCTTTCCTGGAGCCGCACCCCATTCGGGAAACTGACCCTGCTCATTTTCGGCCTGCTGATCCTGGCCACGACCGGGTTCTGGTTCTTCGAGTCCGGTCCGGAGGGCAACGCCCGGGACGCCTTCGGCGCGTTCTGGTGGGCCGTGGTCACGCTGACCACCGTGGGCTACGGGGACATGGTCCCGGCCACGGCGGGCGGCAAGATCATGGGCGTGGTGGTCATGGTCTGCGGCATCGGCCTGGTCTCCACCCTGACAGGCAACCTGGCTTCCATGCTCGTGGAGCACAAGGCCAGAAAGCGCAAGGGGCTCTTGAAGGTGAACCTGACAAAACACGTCATCATCGTGGGCTGGAGCGATTTCGGCCTGGAACTGGTACAGGCCCTGCGCGACAACGGCGTGCTCGGCCCGGGCGACACCCACCTGGTCCTGGTCAACTCCCTGGGGACCGAAGAGCGGGAGAGCCTGGCCCAGCGCCTGGACATGGGCGAACGCCTGCATTTCGTCTGGGGCGAGGTCACCCAGGAGGCCACCCTGCTCAAGGCCCGGCCCGACCGCGCCTCGGTGGTCTACCTGCTGTCCCAGACCACGGACAAACCCGCCAAGGACGCGGACCAGGAATCCCTGTACGCGGCCCTGGCCCTGCGCGAGCTGGCCCCCCAGGTGCCGCTCTACGGCGAGGTGGCCCTGCCCGAGAACCGCAAGCACCTGCTGCGCGCCGGGGTCAACGAAATCCTGGTCCACGGCCAGCTGACCAGCCTGGTCCTCGGCCTCATGGGGGCCAACCCGTCCATGTGGACCATGCTCCAGGAGATGCTCGGCATGCGCGGCCACAACCACATGGAATTCAAGCCGCTGACCGGCGACGAGAAGGCCCTCGACTGGGGCGGGCTCATGGCCCGGTTCCGGGAGGACGGACGCCTGCCCCTGGCCCTGTGCCAGATGTCCAGACAGCTCTCCCTCGAGGACGTGCTCGACGACGGCTCGGCCCTGGACCGGTTCATCCTCGAGCTGTTCGAGTCCTCGGGCCAGGAGACGCGCATCGGCGACACCGGCCCGCGCGTGCTGGCCAACCCGCCGGATTCCGAGAAACTGGACCAGTTCGACGCCGTGCTGTTCCTCAAGCCGGGAGCCGCGCGATGAACATAGGCGACGTGAACTTCGAGGAAATCACCCTGTTCAAGGGCATGCCCGCCGCCTCCCTGGACAAGGTCCGGGCCATCTTCGGCGTCCGCTCCCTGGACGCGGGGGAAAACCTGATCACCGAGGGCGAGCCGGGCGACGAGATGTTCATCCTCGTCAGCGGCCGGGTGCGCATCTCGAAATCCATGCTCATGGAGGGCATGGACCTGCCCCTCATGGAGGTGGGCAACCTGCGCAAGGTCCTGGCCACGGTGGACGAATCGTCCTACCCCATCTTCGGCGAAATCGCGCTCATCGACCGGGACACGCGCTCGGCAACCATCCACGTGCTGGAGCCGTCCCACTTCCTGGTCACGGACCGCGCCCGGTTTTTCGACCTCCTCGACCGCGAACCGGCCATCGGCAACAAGCTCTTCGCCGCCCTGGCGCGGCGCATGGCCGCCACCATCCGCAATTCCAACTCCGAGCTGGTCAAGCTGTCCACCGCCCTGGCCCTGGCCCTGAGCCGGTGCGGCGCAAGGCCCTGAGCCCGGCGGCCTCCCGCCCCGACGCATCCGCCCTTGCAAAACCGATGCATCGCGTATAATTTAGACTAACTCTAGATTTGGCATCGAAGCGTACGCAAGAAAAGAGGGTTGTCCCATGAACAAAAAGATATTCCTGCTGATCGTGCTGGTCGCAGCGGTCCTGGCGCTGTCCGGCTGTTTCCGCAAATCCATCGACTCCGGGCAACCGGTAAAGCGGCCCGCGTCCCAGGACGAGCCCGGGCCCGCCAAGGAGCCCGGCATCATCTCCGAGACCTACACCGTGGGCGGGGAAGAGCCGCCGGTCATCGAGGAGACCCACGAGGTGGGTGCGGACCGGCCCGAGGTCATCGACGAATCATTCGACGTGAAGCCCGCAGAGAACGACGGCCCCATCGAGGTGGAGGCGGCGGTCGAGGAAACCGACCGGCCGGACGTCGGCGGGGATGACCTGGCCGAGGAAGCCCTGCCCGCGCCCGAAGCCGCACAGGAGCCCGCCGCACAGCCCGAGACGGCCGTGGTCGATCCCGAGGCCAAGGCCGCCTTCGAGCCCGTGGCCGACCCCGAGGACGAACAGGTCATGGCCATGGAGCCCGCCGAAACGGACCCGGAACCGCCGTCGACCGCAATGCCGGTCATCGTCGAAACCGGCCCGTACTATGTGCAGGTGGGCGCGTTCTCGGACCTGGAGAACGCCAACAAGGTCCTGGCCGGGCTGTTGGCCGACGGGTACAAGGGGTCCATGCTCGAAAAGACCGACAACGGCATGTACCGCGTGCACGCCGGGGCCTTTGAGAACACGGACGACGCGGCAGTGGCCCTCGAGGACCTCAAGACCGCCTTCCCCAACGGATTCGTGCTCAAGGTCGAGTAACCTTTCCTCTCCCCCAGGCACGGGAAAAGGGCCGATTGAGATCAATCGGCCCTTTTTTCATGCCCTGCATGCAGCCGGAGGCCACGGTCCAGGGGCGACCGTACCGTGCACCAATGGGCTCGCGTGCCGCGGCATTGCCGGGCACACCCATGCGGCCCGGATTCCGGGCGCGCGGTGCAAGCTGCTCAGACCGTCGTCGGCCTAGGGATTCAGTTCGGCGCGGAACTTCCGGGACAGACGGAAGACGACCACCTTGCGCGGGGGCAGGGTGATGGTCTGTGTCGTCTGGGGATTGCGGCCCTTGCGGGCGCGCTTGTCATACGCTTCAAACTTGCCGAAGCCGGAAATCAGAAGGGCGTGGTCCTTCTTGACGGCGCTCTTCATGATCTCAAGGATGGTTTCCACCAGGTCCTTGATTTCGGCTCGGTTTTTGTCGGTGCGTTCGTAGATGTAATCCACGATGCCGGCTTTGGTGAGGGTGCTCATTGATCGCCTCCAGAAAAGGTTACCAGAAATTTACTTGGCAAGGTCCGCGATTTTCACCGCGAGCCTCCCCATCTCGTCCGGGTCCTCGTACGGGGACTGGGGCCACAGCCGCAGGCCGTCGTCCGCAAACCGCGGAATGAGATGGTAGTGCGCGTGATGCACCAGCTGCCCGGCTGCCTCGAAGTTGTTCTGCATGAGGTTCAGCCCGTCGGCCCCTGTCGCCTCCATGACCGCCTTGCCGACCCTGGACAGGGCCTGGAGCAGCTCTCCACCCAGCTCGGCCGGGATGTCCATGAGCGTCGGGTAGTGGCCCTTGGGTAAAACCAGGGCGTGCCCCCCGCTCACGGGAGCGATGTCCAGAAAGGCCAGGCAGGACTCCGTTTCATAAACCTTTGCGCAGGGGATCTCCCCGGCGACTATCTTGCAAAAAATGCATTCGGAATCCGTTGGCGCCATCCGCGTTCTCCCCTCCGCCTCTTTGCGATGTCCATACCTTCCGGGTGCATGGAAAACGTTCGCTCGGACGAAGAATTTTCGACAGTTACCCGGTTTTATAACCGGGAAATCCAGTTAAATCAAGTCTGTTGGCGTTATTTTCTGGAAACCCAAGCGCACCAACGGTTGGCGGCGAGTCTAGAAATATTCTTGAAAATCGGGCAGTTGGCCTGAACTAAGTGTTTGAAATCAATGTTACAATTATAAAACACATTATTTCAGCATGTTATAAACACACTTTAAAAAAACGGCAACCATTGCAGGCCAGTGAGCCGTATCGGGCGGCAGACGGACGCATTTTTGTTGCCTTGCCCGCCGAATTGCACAACTTGACGCGGCCTCCGCCCGCACGATATCCCGATACCCAACCAAACGACGACTATGGGGCCCAGGCCCGCATGCATACAAGGAGCATTCAATGACCAAGACCGGCATACTCTTCCCCGGACAGGGGTCCCAGGAAAAAGGCATGGGCCGCGACGTGGCCGAACAGGACGCGTCCGCCCTGGACCTTTGGAAACTGGCGGAAAAGGAGTCCGGCCTGCCCCTGCGCGAGATTTTCTGGGACGGCGAGGCCGCCGACATGGCCGACACCCGAGCCCTCCAGCCCGCCCTGACCGTGGTCAACCTGACCCTGTGGCTGGCCGTGAAGGACAAGCTCGCCCCGGCGGCCACTGCCGGGCACTCGCTGGGCGAATTCGCCTCCCTGGCCGCGTCCGGCGTGCTCAGCCCCGGCGACACCATCAAGGCCGTGGCCCTGCGCGGCAAGCTGATGGCCGAATCCGGCGGCGCGGGCCACGGCATGGCCGCCGTGGTCAAGCTGGCTCAGGACAAGGTGGAGGATATCGTGGCCCGGGCCGTGAAGGATTCCGGCAGGGAGCTGCGCATCGCCAACTACAACACCCCGGCCCAGTTCGTCATTTCCGGCGAGCAGGGAGGGCTGGACAGTGCCGAGGCGCTGGTCAAGGAGGCCAAGGGGCGGGCCATCCGGCTGGCCGTGTCCGGGGCCTTCCACTCCCCGCTCATTCAGGAGGCCGCCGACGAATTCGCCGCCTTCCTGGAAACGCTTTCCTGGAACGCGCCCGCCTTCCCGGTGTTCCACAACGCCACGGCCCTGCCCGAGCCGGACCCCGATGCCGTCAAGAGCATCATGCAGCGGCAGATGACCTCGTCCGTGCTCTGGATCCAGACCATGCAGGCCATGTTCGCCACCGGCGTACGACGGTTCGTCGAGGTCGGCCCCAAGGGCGTGCTCTTCAAGATGCTCAAGGCCAACCTCGGCTCCGAAGAGGAGAAGTGGTCCGGCCTCAACGTGGGCACCCTGGCACAGGCCCGGGAAATCTAGGCCATGAAAAGTTTCGGCATCATCGGCTGGCCCCTGGGCCACACCATGAGCCCGACCCTGCACAACTGGGGGTTCGAGCAGCTCGGCATCGACGCCGGCTACGCGGCCTGGCCGGTGTCGCCTGACGACCTCGGCCCGTTCATGGGGCAGGTCCGCACCCGGCCCATCTCGGGCCTGTCCGTGACTATCCCGCACAAGCAGGCGGTCATGGCCTTTCTCGACCGGATGACCGACCGGGCCAGGTCCGTGGGCGCGGTGAACACGCTTTACTGGGACGGCGAAGACCTGTGCGGCGAGAACACCGACGTTCTCGGCGTCATCGCCCCGCTCAAGGGACTGGACTCGCTCCCCGCCTCGGCCATCGTGCTGGGTGCGGGCGGCGCGGCGCGTGCCGCCCTGGCCGGATTCAGGGAACTCGGCATCCCCCACCTCGGCGTGGCCAACCGGACCCGGTCCAAGGCGGAGCGGCTGGCCGCAGATTTCGGCGCGACCTGCGTCGACTGGGACCACCGCATGGACGCGGAGTGGGGGTTGATCTGCAACACCACGCCGCTGGGCATGTCCGGCGACATGGCGGACGCCACGCCCTGGGACCGCGACCGGTTCTCCCCGGGGGCCATCGCCTACGACATCGTGTACAACCCGCTTCAAACCCGATTCCTGCGCGAGGCCGCCCAGGCCGGGTGCGCGACCATCTCCGGGCTGGAGATGTTCCTGCACCAGGGGTTGGCCCAGTTCCGTCTGTGGACCGGTCGGGACATGAATGAAAACGGCGCCCGGGCACTGTTGCTCGACGCCCTGAACGCATAAGACCACGAGGTGACCCTATGAAATACGCGCACACCCTGCTCCTGGCCGCCGCCCTGCTCTGCGGCCTGTTCCTGGCGGCCCCCGCCACCGAAGCCTCCGCCGCCGGGCCCAACCCGGTGGTCATCATGGAGACCTCCATGGGCCGCATCATCGTCATGCTCTCGCCCAAGGACGCGCCCAAGACCGTGGAGAATTTCCTCAAGTACGTGGACGCCGGGTTCTACGACAAGACCGTGTTCCACAGGGTGATCAAGCAGAAGGTGCGCCCGGGCAGCATCACCAAGGCGAAATCGAAGAACGATTCCATGAACATCGTCCAGGGCGGCGGCTTCAACCTGCAGATGATGAAAAAGACGCCCCTGTACCCGCCCCTGGTCAACGAGGCCGCCATCGGACTGCTCAACACCAAGGGCACCATCGCCATGGCCCGGACCGACGCGCCCGACTCGGCCACAAGCGAGTTCTTCTTCAACATGGAAGACAATCCGGTCCTGGACAGGAAGCAGACCTTCTCCAAGGTGGGGGTCGGCAATTTCAATGCGAACACCCAGGCGGGCTACTGCGCCTTCGGCAAGGTCATCCGGGGCATGGACGTGATCGAGAAGATCCACGGCATCCGGACCATCAGCCGGGGCCGGATGGATGACGTGCCGGTGGACACCGTGATCCTCAAGAAGGCCTACAGGGCGAAATAGCGAAAAAGCCGGCCTACAGGACGCAGACGCGGTCCACGCATTCCACGAACAGGTCCCAGAGCCCGCCCAGTTCCGTGACCACCTCGGCGGACACCCTGTCCGCGATCTCCGGCGTGACCCCCAACCTCTCGATGGAGTTGGTGGAAAGGTCGTAGTTGAGCCCGTCCGCACCCAGCCCGACGCCGATGAGCTTGGCCAGCAGGTTGCCCACGTGCACCAGATCCAGGACCAGGCTCTCGCCTGCATAGTCGTCCGGCCGCAGATGGTAGCGGACCACGTCGGTGATCTCCGGGGGCAGCCCCCACCGTTTGAGCAGGAACTCGCCGATCTCCGCGTGGTTGATGCCGAGCACCGCGTCCTCGGCCTTGTCGAACGGAAGGTTCTCTTCCAGGACCTTTGACATCAGCCTGTGCATGTCCACCTTGACGTAGGTTCCGAGCACGAGCTTGCCCACCCCGGCCAGCAGCGCGGCGGTATAGGTATAGGCCGGAAAGGAAACGCCCAGGGCCTTGCCGAGCTTGCAGGCGGCAATGGCCACGGCCACGGACTGCTGCAGGTACATGCCGGGGCTCTGGTCGTAGCCGTCGATGGTCCTGACGTAGGTGGGCGCGAGGCCCGTGGAGATGACGAACTGGAGGATGTCGGGAGCCTCCAGCCAGCACAGGGCGTCGCGGGTGGTCTGGATGGGATGCCTGCGGGCGATGGCCGAGGCGTTGACCATCTTGAGCAGATTGGCGGTCAGCCCCGGATCGTGCTCGATGATGCGGGCCAGCTTGGCGAAATCCTCCACATTGTTCTCGAGCAGGGACGAAGCCTTGCCCACGCAGGACGGCAGCGCCACGACTTTCGAGACAATGTCCAGTATTTCCTCACGCCGATTCACAGTTCCGACTCCTTTCCCAGCGACTTGACCACCACACGGCCCGTGTCGAGGTACAGGTACATGGTGCGGGGGATGGTCCCGCCCACCGCCTGGGCCGCCAGGGACACCTTGTTCCTGTCGAGCAGCTTGGTCAGGGCTTCCATGTTCCGCTTGCCCGTACTGAAAAAATCGTTGGACCGCATGTTGGCCCCGCCTGCCACCTTGAACACCAGGCGGTTTTTCTGAGCCCCGTTCTCCAGGAGGATGCGGACCATCATGGCCACCCCCGTGTTGACGAACATGAAGGGCTTCTTCCGCGCCCTCTCCTTGGCCCCCACCGCCGAAGGCAGCAGGCAATGAATCAGCCCCCCGATGCGGGCTTTGGGGTCATAGGCGGTAACCCCGAGACAGGAGCCCAGGGAATACGTGACGAGAACGTCCCCGGGATCGGTGGAGAATTTCATGTCCGATATGGAAACCGTCAGCGTGCTCATTGCATTCTTCGCGCCGGGAAGATGAAAGTGGACCTATCCCTCATCCTAAAACAATAGAAGGTTATGCGCGCGGAGTAAAGGCACACCTTGTCATCCAACCGGATTTCACCCATATTCATGTCCATGACGCAGACCGAATCCTTCGCCGTGCTGGCGGACATCCACGGCAACGCCGCGGCCCTCAAGGCCGTGCTGGGCCACGCGCGACAACGCGGCGTGACCCGCTTCTTCAACCTGGGCGACACCTTCTACGGCCCCCTGGACCCGGTCGGAACCTGGGCCGTCCTCAGGCAGACCCCCATGGACTCCGTGCTCGGCAACCAGGACCGCATCCTGCTCGAGCCCACCCCCGCGCCGGACATGGCCCGGGCCATCGGGCGAACCCTGGACGGCATCGGCGCGGACGGCCTGGCCTGGCTCGAGGGGCTGCCCGCCACACTCAGGCCGGAACCGGACGTCCTGCTCTGCCACGGCACGCCGAAAAACGACACCGCCTACCTGCTGGAGGACGTGTCCACCGGCCTGCCCGGCCTGCGGCCCTGCGCCGACATCCTGGCCGACCTCGCGGACGTCGCGGACGGCTGCACCCTGGTCCTGACCGGGCACAGCCACCACGCGGGGCTGGCCAACTGCGGCCCGGTCACCGTGATCAACCCCGGCAGCGTCGGACTGCCCGCCTACACGGACGACGTCCCGCCCCATGCCATGGCCTCGGGCTCGCCCCACGCCCGGTACGCCGTGGTCAGCCGGACCGGAAGCGGCTGGCAGGCGGACCTCCTGACCGTGGAATACGACTGGTCGGCGGCAGCGAAAACGGCGCGGAAGAACGGGCGCGAAGATTGGGCCCGGTGGCTGACCACCGGCCTGGCCTGATCAGGCCTGCCTTTTCGCCGGTTCGAGCCCTTTTTCTCTGGACTTTTTTTAGATTTTTCTAAAGAATGCTGACAAGCTGTACAATTAAGACATGCGTCCCAAGGCATGCATCTGGGAAAAATTGACCTTTTATTCGGCCCGTAACGGTATGAAGCTGCTCGCTGCCGCCCCCCACCGCACCCTGCACGTCATGGCGGTTCTCGTCATTGCGGTGCTTCTTTTGTGTGTGCCCGACGCCATGGCGGCCACGGCCAAATCCTACTTCACGGTCGGCCATGCCGACTTCCATGCCCTGCGCCGGAACTCCAAGAAAGCCAAATACCGGTCCAACTGGGAAAAGGTGGAGAAATCCTTCACCCGCAGCCTCAAGGCCAGCCCCAACGGCCCCTACGCGCCCAAGTCCCTGTACTATATCGGCCGGGTCCATGAGGAACTCGGCATCCAGTCCGGCCTGAAGTCCGACTTCCGCAGGGCCGTGGACTACTTCGGCCGGGTGCTGGCCCGCTATCCGCGCCACGGCTGGGCCGACGACTGCCTGTATCGCCGCGCGGGCATCTATGCGGGGCGTCTCCGCGAGACCGACTCGGCCCGCCTGGACCTGGCCCGGATCATCACGGACTATCCCCGCTCCGACATGCACTCCAAGGCCAAGGCCGCGCTCAGGAAACTCGGAAAGTACGACTGGGCCATCGCCCGGGTTTCCAAGGACAGCGACCCCGCCGCCGACTCCCTGGATGCGGCAGCCAAGGCTGCGGTCAACAACAAGCCCAAGCCCGCTCCCAAGAACGCCGCCAACACCAAGCCCACGGACCCGTCGGGCACAGCGCACCTGGACATGGTCCGCTTCACCTCCAGCGACGAGTACACCCGCGTGGTCCTGGAGCTGGACGGACGGGTCACCTACCGCTATCAGGTGCTCGACCCCAACCCGGCAGTGAACCGCCCGCACCGGCTCTACATCGACCTCAAGAACTCGCGGCTGGGGCACGACGTGACCTCCGCCACCACGGTGTCCGACGGCATCCTGAGCTCCATCCGCACCGGCCAGTACTCCAAGGACACCACCCGCGTGGTCCTCGATTTCCAGAACTTCCAGGAATACAAGATATTCCCACTGGAAAACCCGTACCGCATCGTCATCGACGTGTACGCACCGGACGGCAAGCAAACCGCAGCCAAGCCCGCTCCCAGGGCCACCACCGCCAACTCCACCTACCGCCCGCCCAGCGGGTCCAAGAAGATGGCCGGCGACCTCCTGGAGCAACTCGGCCTGACCGTGCGCACCATCATGATCGACCCCGGCCACGGCGGGAAGGACCCCGGCGCAGTGGCCAACGGGCTGCGGGAAAAGGAAGTCAACCTGCGCTTCGCCAAGCTGCTCGGCGACAAGCTCGAGGGCAAGGGCTTCAACGTCATCTACACCCGGACCTCGGACGTCTTCATCCCCCTGGACAAGCGGACCTCCATGGCCAACGCCCAAAAGGCCGACCTGTTCCTGTCCGTGCACTGCAACGCCAACCGCAGCCGGTCGGTCAACGGCTTGGAGACCTACAGCCTGAACCTGGCCAAGTCCGACGCCGCCGTGCGCATAGCGGCCCGGGAAAACGCGGTTGACCCGCGCTCCATCTCGGACCTCCAGTTCATCCTCACGGACCTGATGGTCAACTCCAAGATCAAGGAATCCCGCGACCTGGCGAGCGACGTGCAGACCAAGACCATCTACCGGGTCAGAAAGAAGTATTCGGTCAAGAACCAGGGCACCCGCGAAGCCCCCTTCTACGTGCTCATGGGCGCGCGCATGCCCTCGGTGCTCGTGGAACTGGGCTACCTGACCAACAAGACCGAGGCCAAACGGCTCAAGTCCGACTCCTACCTGAACTACCTCGCCAACGGCATCGTCGAAGGGATACTGGCCTACAAGGGCAAGATCGAACGATACGCGATGCGGTAGACTCGGCTTGCGATAGCGGCGCATCTGCACATTTTCCGATGGCAAATGCGTCCTCACCGTAGCGCTGCTACGCCTGCGGCGATTTCCCCTCGAAAAATGCACAGCTGCACCACTCTCACAAGCCTTTACGCTGTCGTCTGCCTTTGGCAGCCGAATCGCTCGGGCTGTTTATTTGGGAAAATGAATTGCCGTGTTCGGACGAGATCCAGACACCAAGGCGCACCATGCATCGAGCATGGTGCGCCTTGGTGTCTGACGGAATTATTGAGGCTGACCGGATAGTTACCGGACGCCCTGGCCCCGGGCTTCGAGCCAGGCGTTGGCGCGGTCGGCGGCCTCGTTCATCTGGTCCTTGGTCATGGAGTTGACGATGGACATGAGCAGGGAGTTGGCGCGCTGGTGGCCCTTGGTCCCGGCGATGGCGAACCACTTGCAGGCCTCCACCAGATCGGGCTCGCCCTGGATGCCGCGCGCCAGGAACTCGCCCAGCATGGTCTGGGCCTCGGTATAGCCCTGATCCGCAGAGCTTTCGAGCAGGGCCCTTGCGCCGGGCACGTCCTGGTCCACGAGCTTGCCCGTGAGCTTGAGAACGGCCAGGTTGAACTGGCTGCGGGGGTCGTTGTTCTCTGCCGCCAGCCGCACCCAATGCAGGAACTTGGCCGTGTCGGGCTTGACCCCCGTGCCGCTTCCGTAGGCAAAGGCGAGATAGGCCTGGGCCTGCGGATAGCCCAGCTCGGCGGCTTCGGTAATCATGGCGAACCCCCTGGCCTCGTCCTTTTCCACGCCGTGGCCGCTCAGGTAGAAGAGGCCGAGGGTGGACAGGGCCTCGGGATATTTTTGGTCTGCAGCGGCATTCAACCAACGCAGGCTCTCGGTCATGTCGGGCTCGAAGGTGTCGCCGGAGTAGTACATGCGGGCGAGTTCCACCTGGGCGGCGGCATCTCCGCCCCTGGCGGCGGCCTTGATTTCATGGCCCAGTTCAGGGAGCGCGGTGCAGTAGACGCCGAGCAGAAGCAGGGCGGGAACGAGAATGGCGGCAAGGTATCGGAAAATCATAGAAGTCCTCGGCTGGGTTGGGGGTTACGGACCAAGTGGTACGCCGACTTCCCATAATTTGTCAAAAGGGCTATATCGGACGGTAACCGGGTTAATCCACTTCCGGAAACCGCAACCGGCGCAGGCCGTAGACAATGGGGGGAGATAACATGAAAATCTTCATGAAAACAGCATGCCTGGCGATCCTTTTCCTGGCCTTTGCGATCTGCGCGGCCTCGACCGCTTCGGCGGGTTCCCAGGGCAAAAAGGCCCTGCTCATCGTGGCCAAGAGCGATTTTTCGGCCACGGAGTACTCCCGGACGCGGTCGGCCCTTGAGTCCGGGGGCATGGACTGCACCGTGGCCTCCTCCGCCGCCGGGCCCTGCAAGGGCGACTCCGGCAAGCGGGCCACGGCCGAGATGGCCCTGTCCTCGGTCAACGCGGCCGACTACGACGCCATCGTGATCATCGGCGGCAACGGGATCATGAAAATGTGGAAGAACCCGGAGGCCCACCGCATCGTTCAGGAGGCGGTAGCCCAGGACAAGGTGGTGGCAGCCATCTGCGCCGGGCCCGGCATCCTGGCCCACGCGGGCGTCATGCAGGGCAAGCGGGCCACGGCCTACTCCGGCAGCCCCAGCTCGGCCCTCAAGGAGCACGGGGCCACCTACACGGGCAAGAAGGTCGAGGTGGACGGCAGGTTCATCACCGGCAACGGCCCCAAGGCGGCGTCCGGTTTCGGGAAAGCCATCGTGGCGGCCTTTGAATAACCCGGCATACGGGAACTGTGCACCCTTCTACCAGTCAACGGGCAGCTTGACTTTTTGCTTCGCCTTGTTGGTGAAAAAGATATGTCCATGCTCCCTGCCGTACAGGTAGACGTCTCGGGTCACGGCCACGTCCTGGCGGCAGTACTCGGTGATCAGGTCCAGCCGTCCCTCCTTCCACCATGCGAGCGCCTGGAGGCCGTCGGCCGACTTGCCCGCGTCCAGGGTGGCCTGGGCGATATTGTCCAGCTTGACCCGGTAGCCGAGGCGGTTGTTGACCTCGATGAGCAGGTCCAGGTTGGGCAGGGAGCGGAACTTGAAGGGGTGCAGGCCGCCGAGCACGGCGTAGTCGAATTTCACGTGATTGAAACCGATGACCAGATCGAACTGTTGCAGGTGGTCCACCAGCTCGTTCATCCGGTCCTGCTCATAATCGTGCATACCGTCGTCTTCCGAGTCGTAGACGCAGGCGATGGACACGCCCATGCGGTCGGCGCGGCTCCAGCCGCCCACCTCGTCGGCTGAGTAACGGGTCTCGATGTCCAGCACGCCATAGCGCCCCGGCGCGGGCTTTTTCATGTCGATGCCTGGCAGGGTGTTCACGTCGATCTCCTTGGGTTCGATGGATTTCGGGTCGCCGGACCGGATGGCCTCCAGCACGAACAGGGAGGCCCGTTTGTCGATGGGCCGGTTGCCGGACCCGCACTTGGGCGAATGCACGCAGGACGGGCAGCCCAGCTCGCACGGGCAGTCGGCAATGGTCTTGAGCGTGGCCTCGACCAACTCGTCCGCCCGCTCGAAGGCCTGGCGCGTCAGCCCGGCCCCGCCCGGCATGCCGTCGTAGATGAAGACCGCCGGGCCCTCCACCTGCGGATGCATAGGGGTGGAGATGCCGCCCAGGTCGTTGCGGTCGGTCATGACCAGCAGCGGCAGCATGCCGATGGCCGCGTGTTCGAAGGCGTGGATGCCGCCCATGAAATGCAGATATTCCTCTTCGCAGCGGCGGCGGATGTCGTGGCCCACCTCGAACCACACGGACTCGGTCTCGAAGACCAGGGGCGGCAGGTCCAGAGGCATGATGCCGAGCAGCTTGCCGCCGCGCACGCTGCGCTTCTCGTACCCGGTGATCTGCTCCGTGACCCGGACCCGCCCGAAATAGACGCGGGTGCCGAAGCACGCCTTCCGGCCCAGCACTTCGAGGATTTCCGTGTCCTTGGAGCCGCGCGGCCTGGTGTAGTAGCCCACCCGCTCCTTGACCGCATGGACCGCGCCCCTGCCGTGATCCAGCTCGGTGATGACGTAGGTCCGGCCCCGGTGCAGGTAGACCGCGCCCGGATGGGTCTCGCGAAAGGCCCGGTGAGCATCGATGGTCCCGATGACCGGGGCCTTTTCCTGTCCGGCGGTGTTGTCCTCGATGTGCAGCTGCTGTCCGGCCCCGCGCAGGTCCACCTCGCGGTGGGGCCGCTTGCGGTGGGTGACGATCTCCGACGGGTGGCCCGGCAGGTCCGGTTCCACCTCGTAGAGCTGGCCGAAACCCACCAGCTCCTCGACCCGGCTGCCCACCTCGGCCTCGGCCAGGAACGGCTCGCCGCGCCGCAGCGTCAGTTCGGCGGCGGCGCAGATCAGATGCCGGTCCATGATCACCGGGTTGTGCGGGTTGAGCATGGCCGACTCGGGCGGGCGGGCGAAGAAATCGTCCGGGTTGCGCATGAAATACTGGTCCAGCGCGTCCTCCTGGGCGATGAGGGCCACGGCGGAATCCTGTCGGCTGCGGCCCACGCGCCCGCCCCGCTGCAGGGTGGCCATGATGGAGCCGGGGTAGCCGACCATGATGCACACGTCCAGGCCGCCGATGTCGATGCCCAGCTCCAGGGCCGAGGTGGAGATGACCGCCAGCAGGTCTCCGGAGGCCATGCGCCCCTCGATCTCGCGCCGCTCCTCGGGCAGGAACCCCGCCCGGTAGGCTGAGATGCGCCCGGCGAATCGGCCGCTGCGTTCGGAGGCCCACATGGATATCAACTCGGTCATCTTGCGCGACTGGCAGTAGACGATGGTCCGCAGGTTGCGCGACAGGGCGGCCTTGAGCAGTTGGATGGCCGCCTGGGACGGGCTGCCGTCCGGGTTGAGAAAGATCATGTGCCGACCGCCCCGCGCGGCCCCGGATTCCAGGATGGGATGGACGTCGAGCCCCGTGAGCATGCGGCAGAGTTCGGCCGGATTCCCGATGGTGGCCGAGCAGAACACGAAGGTCGGGCTGGCCCCGTAATAGCGGCACAGCCGCATGAGCCGCCGGAAGACCATGGCCATGTGCCCGCCCATGACGCCCCGGTAGGTATGCACCTCGTCCACCACGACGTGCGTCAGGCCGGACAGGAACTCCGCCCACGAAGCATGATGCGGCAGCATGGACAGGTGGACCATCTCCGGGTTGGACATGACCACGTTGGGCGGCGAGTTGCGGATCTTCTTGCGGAAATGCGGCGTGGTGTCCCCGTCGTAGATGGCGGCGGTGGGGCGGCGGTCTTCGGGAAGCAGCGCGGCCAGTTCGGTGAATCCCTTGAGCTGGTCCTGGGCCAGGGCCTTGAGCGGGAAGAGATAGAGCGCCTTGGCCTCGGGATCGGCCAGGACCTGCTCCATGACCGGCAGGTTGTAGGTCAGGGTCTTGCCGCTGGCCGTGGGCGTGGCCACCACCACGTGGTGCCCGGCCCGGACGTGATCCGCAGCCTCGGCCTGGTGGTCGTAGAGGTTGTCGATGCCCAGCAGGGAGAGCGCGTTCACGATGGCGGCGGGCCACGGGCGGCGCGGCTCGCCGAAGCGCGCGTCCGCTCCCTCCAAGGGCCTGTAGTGGGCGATCTGGTGGGCCATGCGGTCGGAATCGAGCATGGCGGAGACGTATTCGAGGACAGGGCTTTCCACGGGTAGGATGGTAGTACGGGCCTGCCACCGAGGCAAGTTGATAAATATACTTGAACTGTCGAAAATGAAGCCGTTATACTACGCACGGTTAAAAATCGGCAACACCGCCACGGAGGAACGATATGACAGCAATCACCCTTGACGACACCGTATCAACCCTCGTCCTCATGGCCCAGGCCGCCGAAGCCCGCAATCCCCTGACCGAAAGGCATTCCGAGCGCGTGGCCCTGGCGGCAAAGGGCATAGGCCGGGAACTCGGCCTGTCCGTGACGGAATGCGACCGCCTGCTGGTCATGGGTCGGCTGCACAACATCGGCATCGTGGGCACCCGCGACTCGGTTCTGCTCAAGACCGGTGCCCTGACCCCGGATGAATACATCCATATCCAGAGCCACACCGTCCTGGGGGCAAAAATCCTCTACCCCATCAGGCAACTGGCCGACGTGGCCGAGGTCTGCCTCAACCACCACGAACGCTGGGACGGCTCCGGCTACCCGAACTCCATCCAGGGCGAATCGATCCCGTTTCACGCCCGCATCATAGCCGTGGCCGACGTGTTCAGCGCCCTGATCTCCTCCCGCCCCCACCGCGATTCCCTGCCCCGACCGGTGGCTGCGGACATGATCGCTGAAGAGAGAGGGACAAAGCACTGCCCCCGCAGCGTGGACGGTTTCCTGAAGTGGTTCGCCCGCACGGGCGGCATGATCGACCTGCCCGAAGGGGTGTGATCCGGGCCCCCCTGCCGGGCATGGAAGATGTGCTGCTGGCCGCGTCGTCCCACCACGAGCGCTGGGACGGCTCGGGCTATCCCAAGGGGCTCAAGCGTGAGGAGATACCCTTCATCGGCAGGATCATCGCCGTGGCCGACGTGTTCGACGCCATGACCAGCGACCGGGTCTACCGGAACTCCCTGTCCTCCGAAGCGGCCAGGAAGTTCATCATCGACGGCACCGGCGTACTGTTCTGCCCCACCTGCGTGGAGGCCTTCCTCAAGTGGTATGACGGATTCAAGGGCGGGGCCTGAAAGACCTGTTGAGGGTCCGTTATCCCTTCAGGGTCACGAACCGGCTGAAGTCTTCGGTCAGATCGGTCTTCAGCCTTGCCAGTCCTCCCTCGTCCATGCGGGCGAAGCAGAAGGCGAAAACCGGATAGGCAGAATAATCAATCTCTCTCAATTCCAACGGGTTATCAAACATCGATTGGAATCCCTGCAGATCGAACCCGGCAATGCGGTCGCGGTCCATGCCCGGCGGCACGTCGGCGATGACCATGGTCGTGACCTCGCCCTCCCGGGTGGACAGGACGGCCTCCCAGTCGGGCGCGAGTCCCTTGAAATAGTACTCGTAGGGGTTGAAGCCCCAGGCGTGACCGGTGATGTCGGCCACGCACCAGCCCGCGAACCGCAGGGGGTTGGCCTCGATGGGCACGATGCCGCCCTCCGGGGTGACGCGGACTTCCAGGTGGATGGGGAAATTGCGCAGCGCGCACGCCTCGCCCATGCGGATAACGTAGTCCGTGAACGGCTCGAGCCGCTCGCGCAGGATGCGGGCCGACGTGTAGTAGAGCCGGTCGGACACGTCGTCGCCGGACACGAAGTGGTGGTGCAGGATATTGGTGATCACCGGCGCGCCGTCTCCGTCATAATAGACGTCAATGGCATACTCCTCGCCGTCGATGCCCGCCTCCACCAGGAATTCGCCCGCGTCCACCACCCCTTCCGGGTACTCGGCGTTCAGGGCCTCCCGCTCTTCGAGGATGGTGCGGACCACCTCGGGCCACTGGCCATGGGACTTGACCAGGTGCACGCCCAGGCTGAAAAAACCGCGGGCGGGCTTGACGATGAACGGACAGTCGAACCCGGACACGTCGAACTCGGCCAGGTCGTCGATGGCCACCCGCGCGAACCGGTAATCCGGGTGCAGCGGGGCCACGGTCTCGCGGAACAGCGCCTTGTCCTTGCAGATGTCCACCTGCCGGACCAGGTCCTCGTTGCACCGGCAGCGCAGGATGTGTTCCAGACCGTTCTCGGAATTGGTGTACAGTCGGGTGCCCACGCCCAGCCGGGCAGAAAACTCTATCTCATCGATGAAATTCAGGCCCGCGCCGCCGGTCAGCCTGCGGGCGTTCTCCGTATCCAGCACGGGCAGCCCGAGTTCCATGACCGAGTCCGTCAGGAACCGGGACACGTAGGGGTAGTCGAGGACGATCATCTACTTGGCCTTGAGCCCGTATTTCTTGAGCTTGTACTGCAGGTTGGACTTGGAAAGCCCGAGCATTTCGGCGGCCTTGACCTGGACGAAGTCGGTCTTGACCAGGGCGCGCTTGACCAGGGCGCCCTCGATCTTGTCCATGGTGTCGGCCAGATTGAGCTTGGTGGGCAGCAGGTCGACGGCGGACTTGAACTGGGACTCCTCGTCCTTGATCTCGGGCGGCAGGTCGTCGGCGTGGATGGTGTCGGAGCGGGCCAGGACCGTGCACCGCTCCACCACGTTCTCCAACTGGCGGACGTTGCCCGGCCACTCGAAGGCGGACATGTAATCCATGGCCCCCGAGGAAAAGCCCTTGATCTCCACCTGATTTTCCTTGGTGTACTTCTCCAGGAAATGCGCGGCCAGCAGCGGGATGTCCTCGCGCCGCTCCCGAAGCGGGGGCATGAAGATGGAGACCACGTTCAGCCGGTAGAACAGGTCCTCGCGGAACTCGCCCTTGCCCACGGCCTCCTGCAGGTTCTTGTTGGTGGCGGCCACGATGCGGATGTCCACGTCAAAGGTCTCGGCCCCGCCCACGCGCTCGATCTGGTGCTCCTGGAGCACGCGCAACAGCTTGACCTGCAGTTCGGGCGTCAGCTCGCCGATTTCGTCCAGGAAGAGCGTGCCCTTGTTGGCCTGCTCGAAGCGGCCCTTGCGCATGGCCGTGGCCCCTGTGAAGGAGCCCTTTTCATGGCCGAACAACTCGGATTCCAGCACGCCGGGGTTGAGCGCCATGCAGTTGACCGTGATGAACGGCCCCTCGCGGCGGGGCGAGGAAGTGTGGATGGCGCGGGCGACAAGCTCCTTGCCGGTGCCGGACTCGCCCAGGATGAGGACCGTGGATTTGCTCGGCGCGGCCCGGTCCACCATGTCCATGACCTGCTGCATGCCCTTGCCCCGGGCAATGATGTTGTCCTTGGAGTAGCGGTCGCGAATCTCGCGCTTGAGGCGGATGTTCTCCTGCTGGGTGGCGGCGTACTGCTCGGCCTTGTTCACGGACAGGAGCAGCTCCTCGTTGGCGAAGGGCTTGGTGATGTAGTCGAACGCCCCTATGCGCATGGCCTCCACCGCTGCTTCGATGGACCCGAAGGCGGTCATGATCAGCACAGGGATGTGCGGGTAATTCTTCTTGCAATGCTCCAGCACGTCCTGGCCGGTGAGATTCGGCATTTTCATGTCGGTCAGGACAACGTCCACCTCGGAGTCTTCGAGGTAGGCCAGCCCCATTTCCGGGTCGGACAGGGCGGTCACGTTGTAGCCCTCGTCCTCCAGGATGGACTCCAGGATGAGCAGGTAGTTTTTCTCGTCGTCAAGGACCAGTATATTCGCGGGCATTGGATCTCCGGCTCGTGTTGTCGTTTCTGTCGCCGGACACGATACATCAAGACGGACGGAAACCCAAGCAGGGATAGGGATGCCTCCGGCAGCCGGGGGAAGGGGAGGGAAAACCCTTTGAAAAGGTTTTTCCCTCCCCTTCCCCCGGACCCCCAACCCCCCATTTTCCTCAACTTTTTGTAGGCGCATTCGCGCGGTTAGCAGGTTAATCAGGGGATAGGCTGCTTTCGGGGCAATTAAAAGAGATGTATCGGGGGAAGGCTGGATTGTCCTTTCCGCCCGTGGTAGGGGTTCCCCATGGTCGATACGGACAAGAGTGCATTGCGCACCAGCCTGCTCCAAACGCGGCAAGCGCTCACGCCCGAACAGGTGCGGGAGGGCAGCGAGCGTATCATCGCCCGTATCCGGGCCCTGCCGGAGTGGAAGAACGCCACCGAGGCGCTCATCTATTGGCCCATCAGGAACGAGGTGGACCTGCGCCCCCTGGTGACCGAACTGTGGCAGCGCGGCGCGTGCGTGCTCCTGCCCCGGTGCCGCCCGGAAAAGCAGGGAGAAATGGACCTGGCCTGCGCGGCCTGCGAGGCGGACCTGGCGCCCGGCCCGTTCTCCATCATGGAGCCGGACGCGGGAAAATGCCCGCCCGTGCAGGATTGCACGCCCGACATCGCCCTCATCCCCGGCGTGGGATTCGACCGCGCGGGCAACCGGCTGGGCTTCGGCGGCGGCTACTACGACCGGCTGCTGTCCACCGAGCAGATGCGCAAGACACTCAAGATCGGCATCGGCTATGGTTTTCAGATGGTCACGGCCATCCCCGCCCAACCCTGGGACAAACCCATGAACCTCATCTGCACGGACACCGAACTATGGCGGCCATAGCCTTTTTCCCCTTCCGTTTCATCGACATCCCGCAGGTGGCCTGCGCATTCACCTCCCGGCGGGGCGGCGTTTCCGAACCGCCCCACGACTCGGCCAACATCTCCTTTGACGTCAACGACGACCCGAAGGCTGTGGCCCAAAACCGGCGCGCCGTGTTCGAGCGCATGGACCTGACCGGCTGGTGCGACCTGAACCAGATCCACGGCGACGTCATCCACTTCGACCCGAAACCGGTCGGTCCCGAAGAACGGGCCACGCTGGACGGCGACGGCATGACCACCGCCACCCCCGGCGTGGGGCTGGTGGTCAAGACCGCCGACTGCCAACCCATCCTGCTGGCGCACAAATCCGGCAAATACGTGGCCGGGCTGCACGCGGGCTGGCGCGGCAACAAGATCGACTTTCCCGGCAACGGGGTCCGCCGGTTCTGCGCCCACTACGACCTCAAGTCCGAAGACGTGTACGCCGTGCGCGGCCCGTCACTGGGTCCTGACGCCGCCGAATTCGTCAACTTCGACAAGGACTTCGGACCCGGCTTCGACAAATATTTCAACCCCCGGACCAGACGGGTGGACCTGTGGCGAATGACCCGCGACCAGCTCATGAACGCGGGCGTGCCCGAAAAGCAGATATTCGGCCTGGACCTCTGCACCATGGGGCTGGACGACACCTTTTTCTCCTATCGCAAGGCCTGCGCCTCCCCGGTCAGGGACACCGGTCGACAGTGCGGAATTATCTGGATAAGGAAGCAGGCATGAGCTTCCTCCTTAAGATCATCGTCATCCTCGGGCTGATATTCCTCATCGTCGGCCAATTCACGCGCTCCAAGCAGCAGCGGGTTGCGCGGCGCGACAAGTGGACCAATGTCCTGCTGATCATCGTCATCGCCATGCTCGGCCTGTCCATCCTGTCCAATTTCATGACAAGGTAGCCCGTGCGGCCGCCCTTTCCCCACATCCCCTGGACCGGCGGGGACGGACCGCGCATCCTCGGCGTCAACCCGTGGATCACGGACTTTGCCGCCTTCAACGTCTGGTCGCGGCCCGTGGGGCTGCTCGCCTGCCTGGACATGGTCCGCCGCGCGGGCGCGTCCGTGGCGCTCGTGGACTGCCTGGACCCCACCTGGGCGGACACCAAATGGCCCCGGCCCGGCAAGTACGGCACCGGCCACTATCCCAAGGAGGAGATCGACACCCCCGAGCCGCTCGCCTTCATGGACCGTCGATACTCCCGCTACGGACTGCCGCGCGAGCAGGTGCGCCGGGCGCTGGCCTCCATCGATCCCAGGCCGGACGCCGTCATGGTGACCACCATCATGACCTATTGGTATCCGGGGTCCCTGGACATACTCGACATCTGCGCCGAGCTGTGGCCGGACGTGCCCCGGTTCCTTGGCGGGAGCTACGCCACCCTGTGCGGCGAACATGCAGCACTGCACGCCAACGCCCACCTCCAGCAAGGACCGATGGAGGCCCCGGACAACTGGGATTCATTTTGGCGGCTGATTGATTTACCGACGCCAAAACTGCCTGAATACGCAGGACTTTCATTATCTCTTGATCTCTACGACGACCCGGCCTACTCCATCATTCTCGGTTCGCGGGGGTGCCCGTTCTCCTGCGAGTACTGCGCCTCCCGCGCCCTGTATCCCCATTTCACCCAGGGTGACCACACTCGGATCACGGCCTCCATACGATCGGAATATGAACGGGGCGTGCGCGACTTCGCCTTTTACGACGACGCCCTGCTCATCAACCCGGAGTGCTGGCTCTGGCCCGCGCTCGACTCCGTCACGGATTCCGGGCTCGACCTGCGGCTGCACACGCCCAACGCCATGCACATCCGCCGCCTCACCAAAGAGGTCTGTCTGCGCCTGAAACAGGCCGGGCTGCATACCGTGCGCCTCGGCCTGGAGACCACGGATTTCGACCACCGCAACGACGTCAAGCTGACCCGCGAGGAATGGGAGACCGGGGCGCGCAACCTGCTGGACGCGGGCTTCGACCTGGACGACATCGGGGTCTACATCCTGTTCGGCCTGCCCGGCCAGAACCTCGACAACGTTAGACAGGCCGTGGACCACGTCCGCGCCTTCGGCTTCAGGCCGCACCTGGCTCACTACACGCCCATCCCGGGATCGCCCATGTTTCATAAGGCCTGCCAGGCCTCGGCCTACCCACTGGCCGACGAGCCGCTCTTCCAGAACAACTCCATCTGGCCCTGCGTCCCCGGCGGCTTCAACTGGGACCAGGCCAAACACTGGAAACTGCTCCTTCAGGGGAAGTAGGGGGGAGCCTCCGGCGGCCGGGGGAAGGGGAGAGGGCAACCCTTTGAAAAGGGTTTTCCTCTCCCCTTCCCCCGGACCCCCATCCCCTCTCCTTTCCTAAACTTTTTGTCGGCGCATTCGCGCGGGTTATGGGTGAAGCAAGCGCGTGCTTCTTTTTGGTGCGTTGTTGGTGCCACCCACCTTTCGCCGCAAGGCGACACAAAAAGTTTTGAAGAGGGGTCCAGGGGGGAAACTTTTCCAAAAGTTTCCCCCCTGGCCGCCGGAGGCATCAAAAAACCCCCGCCGGATGATTCCGGCGGGGGCTGAGCAGTCGTATGAACGGGAATTAGTCGAAGAGTCGTTCCACTTCTTCGTACACGTGGCGCATGTACATCATCTTGGGGGAACCGCCCATGGCAACGGCGAGCAGACCGGCGTCGATGATCTCGTCGCGGGATGCTCCGTGCGTGGCGGCGTTCTGGACGTGGAGGGAAATGCACATGTCGCACTGTGACAGGATGGAGCAGGCGATCAGGATGAGAGACTGGTATTTGTCCTCGATGGCGCTGCCCTTCTTGATGGTGGCGGTGAACCCCTGGTACGCCTTGAAGACGTCGCGGCGGTTCTTGTTCATCTGCCGGAAAAGCTCTGTTGCCTTTTCTGCGGGTTCCTTCATGTCGGCCTCCTTGAAAAAGTACAGCCCCGGTCCAAGAGAACGCCTCTTGGACCGGGCCTATGAGAGGGAGAGAGTCCCGATTGGGTTGAGTATTGGGTACATCCAAAAAAAAGGCATGTAAAGCGGAAAATCGACATGTTTTTTTGCATTTTGGCGAATTTTATTGTCGATTTTTTCAAAAGAGCAACAAAAAACGCACCATAGAGATAAAAACGCCGTTTCCAGGCCCTGAACCACAAACCGGGGTTTTCCATGGCGTGCCGTCGGGGGTGGATGCACCGATTCCGGGGACGGGCGCACGGGCCTCGCCCTGGCCTAAGCCCAGGGCTTGTGATAGCCTGCCCTTCAAGGATTATGTCCCGGCACGGAATGCGGGCTTGATACATGATTCCGGACTGTTGAACCACTGTCGCCCGGTCAAATCAGAGGAGAATCTTTATGAAGGTCATCCATTACACGGATGTTGCGGCCCGCGATCTGCCCGTGGCCGGTCCCGGCGTTTCGGGCCGGGTGGTCATCGGCAAGGCCGACGACGACGTCAATTTCTGCATGCGGGTCATCGAGCTCCAGCCCGGCTCGCAGATTCCGCCCCACTCCCATCCCTGGGAACACCAGCAGTTCTACCACGCAGGCACCGGGTACATCGTGAGAAACGGCGAGAAGATCGACCTCAAGCCGGGCAGCGTGGCCTACGTGGCCCCGGACGAGGAACACCACGTGGTCAACACCGGCAGCGACCCCATGGTCCTTGTCTGCCTGATCCCCAAGGGCGTCAACGAACTTTAGCCTCCGGCGACCGGGGGAAGGGGAGGAAAAACCCTTTGAAAAGGGTTGTTTCCTCCCCTTCCCCCGGACCCCCAACCCCTCCTTTTCCTAAACTTTTTTTACCGCCTCCGGCGCGTCTCCCAAAACCGCGCCCCTCCCCCCCAAAAAACTCCCACCCTGAGCGATTCGAGTGCCAAAGGCACTCGACAGCGACCTGACGCGCACCGCCCCGAGCCGAGCCACACCCCAACTCTCCCGTTCCCCGACACCCTCAGGCTTGGAAGAGTGGTGCAGATGCGCCGCCATCCCAAGCCGCCGCTCCGCCTCTTATAAAAAAAGGGCCGGTCGTCTTGCTGACGACCGGCCTTTTTTTTATGTGCGTAAGAGGCGGACTAGAAGCTGTAGCCGAGAGCCGCACGCATTTCAGCGGGGATCATGGCATCCTGGCCGGGCTCAAGAGCCTTCCACGGCGCACCGGCTTCCTTGCGGGAACCCTTCACGTCTTCGAGGTCGAAGCCGTAGCGGGGCACGTCGAACTGCTGGCCCGGGTAGATCAGGTCGGGATTGGAAATCTTGTCGCGGTTGGCCTTGTAGATCAGGGGCCACATGAAAGGATCGTTGTACACATGCTTGTACTCGGAGATCCACCACAGGCACTCGCCCTTGGTCACGGTGTGGGTGGTGGACAGGGCATCGTATTCAGCCTTGTACACGGCCATGGGGTCCATGACCGGGGCCGGCTTCTCGGCCATGACTTCCTTTTCTTCGACCACAACCACTTCGGGTTCGGTCTGGACTTTCTTGGAGCAACCCCAGGCAAAGATCATGCACGTGGCGATTGCGAGTAAAATCAGTTTCTTCATTGCGTGCCTCCTCAATTATTCTCAAACGTAAACAGCCCCGACTATTAGCCGGATCAATTCTGCAGTCTGTCTGCCCAATTATCAATTATTTTCTTTTCTTGCAACACCATTTTGCTTGCCGGGTTCTTCTTTATGGCCTGATCCACGGCCTGGGAAGCCTCGGCCATCCAACCGCCCATGCGCAGACTTTGGCTGGCAAGGATGTACATGCGTTCGGATTCCTCGCCGTAAATGGCGGTTACAAGATCGTCGTACTCGTCGCCGAACACGGTCCTGACCAGCTCGTTCTGCGAAAAAATATAGCGGGCCAGGAGCACGTTGTCGCTGTACCTGTTAAGGTAATAAGGCAGCAATTGACGGCACTTGGCGATGATGAACCGGATGCGGTCGATCTCGCGGCTCATGGACTCCTCGGTCTGGTTCAGGACCAGGAAGAGTTGTTCGGTGATGTCCTTTTCCGAGGCGTTCAGGTCCCCCTCGTAGAGCTTGTGGAACCACGGCGCGTAGTTCTGCTTCTGGTAGGCGTCCTCCTTGAGCTTGATGGCCTCGTGGAAGATGTACCCCATGGCCCAGTCCAGGAACTGGCCCACGAGCTGGGAGTGGGGATCGTTGCGGAAGACGTGGTGGGCCGTGTCCTTCATGCGCCACAGGAGCCCCTTGTTGGTCTCGATGCCGACCAGCTCCTTGAGGACGCCGAACTCGACGGTGCCGTCGTCGTCGAAACGGGTGAACTGCTCCTCGAGCAGCTCGCACGCCTGGCAGAAGAACTTGAACAGGTCCCGCACGAACTCGGGGTGCTTGGCCTGTATCCATGCTTTCGACATAACCTTGGACTCCGTGGTTAAGCGGGAAAGATGACGTCCACCCGCGCGCCGCCTTCCTCGGCGTTGGACAGGTGCATCGTGATCCCGTGGGATTCGAAAATGGTGTTGACCAGGGCCAGGCCCAGGCCGGTGCCCGAGTCCTTGGTGGTGAAGAACGGGTCGCGCACCTGGTCGAGATGCTCCGGGGAGAACCCCGGCCCGGAGTCCACGAAGGTCACGTGCAGCCCCTCCTCGCCCCGGGCCGCCCGGATGGTTAGTTCCCCCTGGCCGTTCATGGCCTGGAGCGCATTGGCCACCAGGTTGTAAAAAGCGCGATACAGGAGGTCCTTGTCGCCCTTGGCGGACATGTCGCCCGTGACCTGCTTGTCGATGGTCACGCCCAGCTTCTCGCATTCCGGCTCCATGAACACGGCCACCTGATCGAGGATGGCGCCCACGTCCACGTCGAGCATGGTCGGCTTCTTGGGCCGGGCGTAGTCCAGGAACTCGGTCACCGTGCGGGACAGCCGTTTGGCCTCCTCGTACAGGGCCTCCAGGATGCGCGTGTTGGAGCTGCCCTCCTTGCGGGCCTTCTTGAGGACCAGCTCGGAGCTGGAGCAGATGATGCCCAGCGGGTTGCGGATTTCGTGGGCCACGCCCGCCACCATGCGCCCCATTCCGGCCAGCTTCTCCTGCTGCTGCAGTTCGAAGATGAGCTTTTCCTTTTCCCGCAGCTGCTTGTTGGACAGCCGCTCCGCGCGCCGGAGCACGGTCACGACCAGGAAGAAGAGAATCAGGGAGGTGATCAGCGAAAAGGCGATGATCAGCCGCTCGAAGTTGAGCATGGACATGTAGTCCTCGGAAATGTCCTGCTGGAATTCCAGGATGCCCATGATCGGGTTGCGGGCCGCGTCGGTCAGGCTGCGTTCGGCCCGCAGGGGGGAGTAGGCCCGCAGCGTCATGTCGCCGGGCTCCAACTCCATGCGGAACAGGGCGGCGACCTTGGACATGCGGGCAAGGATTTCAGCGCTGAAATCCTCGGTCTCCCAGGTCTCCCGGACCATGAACTCGGCGTTGCCGGGCTTGCCCACCTCGTCCTTGTTGAAGGAGTAGATGACGTTGCCCTGTTCGTCGTAGATGCGCACCGAGGAGACGTTGAAGCCGTGGACCGTGGACCGGATGACCTGGTCCATGACCTGGGCCTGCTCCTCAGAGCGCAGCTGGATGGCCCGGTACTTGACCAGGGTGGGGACCACGAACCGGGTGAAGAGCTGATGGCTGACGTTCTCGGCCAGGAGCAGGGCGAACTGTTCCTGTTTTTCCAGCAGCGTCTGCTCCGCGTACTTGGAGATGAACAGCGACAACAGCAGGCTGAAACTCAGGATGAGGACAAGCAGGGTCCAGGAAATGACCTTGACGAACTGGAGGGGCCTGGTGCGATCGTCGGTATGGTTGAGCAATGAATTAAAACTCCCGTAAATCCCTGTCGGTGTTCAGAAAACTTTTCAGGTCGGCTTTTTCTTCGGCCAGCCCTTCGGCGTCCATGCGGGCCTTGGCCAACCGCTTCCCCAGCTCCACGGCGGGCTGGTCCAGGGGGTTGATGCCCATGAGCCAGCCGCACAGGATGGTGGCCGCGCCGAGCAGCCCGATGAGCTTGCCCGCCTGGCGGGGGGAATCCGCGCCGAGCCGCATCTCCACCAGGGGCACGCCGGACTTGGACAGGGCCATGCGGGTGCCCAGTCCCTCGGCCTGGATCAGCTCGCCGAACTCCTTGCCGCGCACATAGGCGAACTTGTCCGGCAGGTCGGTCGGGAACTTCGGCCCGGCGGGCAGGTTCGGGCAGGTCAGGAACAGGCACGCCTTGTTGCGCACGCCGTCCATGAACATCTGGTTGACCGAATGCTGGTCCGTGACGCCCACTGCGGGCACGGGCTGGCTGCCCCGGCCTTCCTTGCCCAGCGATTCCGCCCACAACTGGGCAAACCAGTCGCCGAAACTCGCCCACAGGGGGATATAGGTGAAAAAGATCAACTCGGCAAACCCCTTGTCCTGCAGGGCCGCGCCCCAGACCGCCAGCCGGAAGGCGGAATGGCCGGCCAGGGTATCGCCGGTCAGGCCGGGATCGGCCAGGGGGGCGACCACCTCCTGCGCCCCGGCCATGAGGGACTCCACGTCCATGCCCAGGAAGAGGGCCGGGATCAAGCCCACGGCCGAGAGCACGGAGTACCGGCCGCCGAGGTTGTCCGGCACGGGCAGCGCCCGGATGCCGTACTCGTTCACCTCACCGCGCAGGAACCCCTGTTCCTCGTCGGTGACCAGCAGCATGTTCCGATGCCAGTCGTCGCCGAGGTGGCCCTTCATCCACTCCTTGAGAATGAAATACTGGCCCACGGTCTCGATGGTGCCGCCGGACTTGGACACCGTGACCACCACGGTCTTTTTCGGGGGCAGCTTGGCCAGATAAGCCTCCAGGGCGTACGTGTCCACGTTGTCCGCGATCCACAGGCTGGGGCCGTCGTGGCCGGGCTGGTCCTGCCGGGGGTAGAACGCCTTCTGCAGGGCGCGGGCCCCCAGGGCGGACCCGCCGATGCCGAGCAGCAGCATATGGTCGAATTTCCTGAGAAAGTCCTTGAGCCCGTCCAGATCCTTCCTGAGTTGCGCCGCGTAGGGCATGGTCAGGAACGGGAGCTTGCCCGCGCCTGTCTCCTGCTGCAGACGGACGGCCATCTCATCGGCCCGTTTCTCGTAAAGGGCCGTGTCGAGCGTGTCCAGATGCGCGTTGGTCCAGTCAAGAATATCAGCCATATCACCCTCCGGAAGGCATGGTGTGCGGGCCGTTCCCGGCCCGGTTCGTATCATTTGCATAACCGCAGTCCTGAAACGGTCATACCACTTTTTTCAGAAATGGGGAAAGCGCGCGATGCATGGAAGCCCCTGGTGCGTGGGGACCTCCTGGAACCTGCGGCGCACGAATCCGCGAACGAACATGCTTTCCTCCGTCAATTGCGTCCGAACAGAATACGCTGCAGGTCCGCCAGGGTGGCCGCGGTCCCGGAATGGCAGACCGGGTCGTGGCCCAACCGGGCCGCCTGCTTGAGGCGCACGTCGTGGGCGGCCACCGGGCGCACCTGCCCGTTGAGGTCGATCTCGCCCCAGAACACCGCCGATTCCGGCAGGGGCTGGTCATAGAAGGACGACATGACGGACGCCACCACGGCCAGGTCCAGGCCGGGGTCCTTGTAGGCCAGGCCGCCCGTGATCTTGGCGTAGATGTCGTACCCGCTCAGGTTCAGCCGCAGCCGCTTTTCGAGCACGGCCAGGAGCAGGTTGAGCCGGTTGGTGTCGAACCCGAGGGCCGTGCGCCGGGGAATGGACAAAAAGGACTTGGTGACCAGGGCCTGGACCTCCACGGCAAAGGGGCGCTGCCCGTCCACGGCCAGTCCCATGGCCGTGCCCGACAGGGACGGGTCCCGCGCGCCCAGGAAAAAGGTGGCCGGGTCCTCCACCACTTCCAGCCCGCGCTCCTTCATGGTGAAGACCACCAGCTCGTCGCTGGGGCCGAACCGGTTCTTGAGCACGCGCAGGATGCGGGAAAAATGCTTGCGGTCGCCCTCCAGGTACAGGACCGTGTCCACCATGTGCTCCAGGAGCTTGGGCCCGGCGATCTGGCCGTCCTTGGTCACGTGGCCCACGAGGATCAGGGTGGTGCCGGTCTTCTTGGTCTTCTCCACCAGCTCCGAGGCCACGGCGCGCACCTGGCTGACCGAGCCCGGTATGCCCTCGGCCATGTTCGAGGCCAGGGTCTGCACCGAGTCCACGATGAGCAGCTCCGGCGGCTCGTGGGACTCCAGCACGGCCAGGGCGTCCTCCACCCTGTTGGTGGCCATGGCCAGCAAGCCCGGTCCGAGCTGTCCCAGCCGCTCCGCCCTGGTCTTGAGCTGGGGCAGGGATTCCTCGCCCGACAGGTAGACGGCCCTGCTGCCGAGCCGCGCCTGGCTGCCCGCCAGCTGCAGCAGCAGCGTGGACTTGCCGATGCCCGGTTCGCCGCCGAGCAGGATGGCCGCGCCCGGGACCAGGCCGGAGCCGAGCAGTTCATCCAGCTCGCGCATGCCCGAGGTCCGGGTGTCCAGGTGCTCGCTGTCCAGGTCCTCAAGGGGGCGGGGCGCGTCGGTGGCCGCTGCCGCGCCCACGGGCTTGGAGTCCCGCCTGGCCACGGTCACGGCCTCCAGCGTGTTCCATTCCTTGCACGACGGGCATTGCCCCTGCCAGCGCGGCGACTGCGCGCCGCACGCGGCGCAACGATATGTTTCCTTGGTTTTCACGATGCCTTTCTTGGTCCAGGTTTCGCCTGCCGGTTCGCCCCGGCCGACCCGGGAATCACGAAGCAGCCTGCACAATACGGTCAGGCCGATGTTGCGTCATGAACATCTCCTCCGAGAGCTTCGGGCCGAGTATCCCGTCTTTTCCCCGAAAAAGTCCAGCCCGGAAATGCCCTGCGCGCATCGCAGGCGTCGACCGGATCAGGGCGGGCATTCCCGGTGGCAGGACAGAATGACCCCCCGGCACCAAATAATAATATACACCCTCGCCCGACAGGCTATGACCAGGACATGATACGCAAAAAAACCATGTCCCCTGCCCGCGCCGTGCAATCGCTCTGCCTCGCCGTCGTGGCCGTCCTTTTGACGGGAGCTCCCTGCCTGGGGGAAGGAAAGCTCTTCGCCATCGTGGCCAAATCCGTGTCGGACCAGAATTTTGTCCGGATCTATGAAGCGGCCCGTGTCGAGGCTGAGGAGAACGGCGACAGGATCATCCTGGTCGGCGGCACGGGCAAGGCGCACTTCCGCATCCAGGACGCCCAAGTCCAGAAGGTGCTGGAACTCAAGCCGAACGGCCTGGCCATCTCGGTCCTGCATAGCTGCTTTCTGGCCGAGAACTCGTTCAAGGCCGTCCGGGCGGCGGGCATTCCCGTGGTCACCTTTGACTCCGATTTCAGCGGGGACTATACCCATCTTCGGGCAGGATACGTCGGCACCGACAACATGAACCTGGGGGTCCTCCTGGCCCTGGAGGCACGCCGACTGATGCCCAAGGGCGGCCGGTTCGCCATATTGACGGGCGGGCCTGACGATACGAACCTGATCGATCGCATAAAAGGGGTGTTGCTCGGCCTGGACACGGGAGGAAAACAATCCTCCTGGACGCAGTACCAGCGATCGCCCCTGCCCTGCCGGGACAACTACGACCAGGCTCTGGACCAGCTGGAAGTCCTGCTCGAAGACCCGACCATTGACGCCATCATCTCGGTCGGCTGGTGGGCCCAGATGGCCCAGGACTACGAACGCCGGATCAGTCCCTACAAACCACTCCTGGATTCCCGTAAGAAAATTCTGCTTTTCGCCGGGGCCGCACCAAGACAGCGCGAGCTTCTCGACCAGGGGCTGAATCACGTCAACATCGGCCTGAATTTCGAGGAAATGGGCCGCATGGTCTATCGGGCGCTGTCACAATTGAGCCAGGGCAACAACATCCCCTCCACAGCCTATTCGCCGATCCGCATTTACCGGTGCCCTCCGGTCACGGACAGCTACGATTAGGCGGTCGGGATCGCCCGTCCCGCCCCCTCCGTGAGCCCGCGCCCGATAATGTCCGGCGTACAATATTGACGTTGACGGAATCCGGACCGGACAGTACCCCTCGCACATGCAAGGGAAGACCATGGACAAGCGATCATCATTCCTGCAGGGCGTGCGCGACCTGTCCCCCATCCTGCTGGGCGTGCTGCCCTTCGGCCTGATCTGCGGGGCCGTGGGCGTGGCTGCGGGCATGCCCGAGTGGGCCGCGACCTCCCTGTCGGCCATCGTCTTTGCCGGGGCCTCGCAACTGGTGGCCGTCCAACTCATGGACCAGAACGCCTCGGTGGCCGTGGTGATCCTCACCGGCCTGATCATCAACGCCCGTTTCCTCATGTATTCCGCATCGATCGCCCCGCACCTCAAGGACGCCTCCCCGCTGGGCAAGCTCGGCCTGGCCTACCTGCTCACGGACCAGGCCTACGCCACCTCGGTATTCCGCTTCGGGCGCGACGACCTGCCCATGCCGGACAAGATCCGCTACTACCTCGGGGCGGGGTTGACCCTGTGGGTGGCCTTCAACCTGACCACCGCCCTCGGCGCATACCTGGGCGCGATCATCCCGCCCCAATGGGAGCTGGACTTCGCCATCCCCCTGACCTTCACGGCCCTGGTCATCCCGGCGGTCAAGGACCGTCCCGCCGCCCTGGCAGCCGCAGCCGCCGGGTGCGTTGCCCTGCTGGCCGTGGGCCTGCCCTACAACCTGGGGCTCATGGCCGCTGCGGTCTGCGGCATCGCGGCCGGTTGCCTGGCCGAAAGGGAGCAGCGCCATGGTTGACATGACCACTTACTGGCCCGTGGCGCTGGGCATCGGCGCGGGCACCCTGCTCATCCGCTATTCCTTCATCCTGATCATGGACAAGGTCACCCTGCCCGACCTGGTCCACCGGATGCTGCGGTTCATCCCGGCCTCGGTCCTGCCCGCGCTCATCTTCCCGGCAGTGTTCCTGCACCAGTCCGGCGACGCGGTTGCCTGGGCGGGCCCGGAACGAACGGTCGCCTGGCTGGCCGCCGTGCTCATCGCCTGGAAGACGCGCAACATCCTGGCCACCATCGCGGCGGGCATGGCCGTGCTCTGGCTGCTCAAGGCCCTGGCCTGATCCGCCCTCGCCATCCGGCGGCATGGCCCCGCGACATCTCAAAAACCTTTCCGCCTCTTGCCGCGCTGACGCGATTTACGTACATTCTCCCCCATGATGCAGAATCCCTTGCTTAAAATGCTGGTCAAGTTCCTGAAATCCCACCAACTGATGCAATTCATCATATACAGTGTGGCCGCAGGAGTGCTGGGCGGGGCCCTGTGGGTGACCTTCCAGTACGTGGACCCGCTGCCGCCGTCCAAGGTGACCATCGCCTCGGGCGGCCCGAACGGCGCATACTACGGCTACGCCGAACAATACGCCGCGTATTTCGCCAAGCAGGGATTTGAACTGGAAGTGCTCCGGACCAAGGGGTCCATGGACAACCTCAGCCGCATGGCCGAGCCCGAATCCACGGTGGCCGCCGCACTCATGCAGGGCGGCATCACCACGCCCGAGGCACACCCCGACCTGGAGAGCCTGGGCAGCCTCTACTACGAGCCGGTCTGGCTCTTCCACCGCAAGGGCCTCAAGTTCAAGGGCCTCTCCGGCCTCAAGGGGCGCAGGATCGCCGTGGGGGCCGACGGCAGCGGCACCGCCCACCTGGTGCGTACCCTGCTCGAGGAAAACGGCGTCACCGATGAAACCGCCACGCTCTTGCCCGAAGGGGCCGGGAGCGCGTCCGAAAAACTGCTCAAGGGCGAAATCGACGTCCTGTTCACCATTGCGGGCATCAACTCCGCCGTGGTCCAGAAGCTCGCTGCGGAGACCGGAAAAGTCACCCTCCATTCCTTTGACCGGGCCGAGACATACGCCCGCACCCACCACTACCTGACCAAGCTCACCCTGCCGCCCGGCGGCCTCGACCTGATCAACGACCTGCCCGCCGAGGAGGTCACCCTCATCGCGCCCGCCGCCAACCTCGTCGTGCGCGAGGACCTGCACGCGGCCATCAAGTATCTCTTCCTGCTCGCCGCAGACGAGGCGCACGGCAAGGGGGACATGTTCGCCCGGCCCGGACAGTTCCCCAACTCCGACGCCGCGCTCTTCCCCCTGGGCGACGAGGCCAAGAGCTTCCACAAGAACGGCCCGCCGTTCCTCATGCGCTACCTGCCCTTCCAGATCGCCATCACGGTCGAGCGGCTGAAGATTCTGCTCATCCCCCTGCTGACCCTGCTCTTCCCCCTGTTCAAGATCACGCCGCCCGCCTATCGCTGGCAGATCCGGCGGCGCATCTTCAAGTGGTACAAGCAGCTCAAGCGCCTCGACACCAAGGCCTACGAACTGACCGACAAGAAAGAGGCGCGCAAGATGCTCCGCCAGCTCGTCGCCATGGACAAGATGGTCCTGGAGACCTCGGTGCCCCTGTCCTACACCGACTACATCTACTCCCTCAGGCTGCACATCCGCATGATCCAGCAACGCATGGAAAGGATGGTCGGCAATGACGCGGACGGGGACGACAACCCGGTCGCATAGGGGCGTCTCCGACGGGCAGGGCGCTGCCCTGCACCCGCCTACGGGCGAGCCCCTTTGGAACCCCATGTCGCCTGCGGCGAGGGACGTGCGGGCTTCGCACGCCGTGCCGTTGAGCGATTTGCGCAAGGAAAACGAGAAACGCCGCACCATGATTGATTCATGGTGCGGCGTTTTCCTTGCGCAAATCGCAGGTTGATTTTTTGGGATTCAGTTGAAAGCGGCCAGCCCGGCATTCCGGGCTGGCAGTTTTGTTTCGTTAACGCTTATTCCACCCTGGTGAGGCTTGGGAGAGTGGGTCAGCTGTGCATTTATAGTGAATTGTAGGCGAGTCCCTCGAGCCGTACAAGATCTAATGCCCTTGGGTATCTCGGGCCGATTTGACCGCAGGCGTAGCAGCGCTACGTTGAGGATCAAATCGAGCCCGAAAAATGTGCAGATGGCCCGCTATCGCAAGCCGCCCGGCTGCTAAATCAATCGCTCAGCGATTGTTTTAGCAGCCCGCCTCCCCGCGCCCATGGCCGAAATGACCGTGGCCGCACCGGTGACGATGTCACCGCCGGCAAAGACGTTGGGGATGGAGGTCTCGCCTGTTTCCGGGTCGGCCTCGATGTAGCCCCACTTGTTGAGGGTCAGGTCCGGGGTGGCTTCCAGGAGCACGGGGTTGGGCCGGGTGCCCACGGCGATGATGGCCATGTCGCACTGGAGCTGTTCGGTCTCGCCCTCGATGCAGACCGGGGAGCAGCGGCCTGACTCGTCTGGGTCGCCCAGGGCCATCTTCTGCACGGTCATGGCCTTGAGGCGGCCCTGGTTGTCGCCGTGGAAGGAGGCGGGGCCGCACAGGCAGCGCAGCCTGACGCCCTCCTCGACGGCGTGTTCGATCTCTTCCCAGCGGGCGGGCATTTCTTCCTCGGACCGGCGGTAGACGATGGACACCTCGTCCGCGCCCATGCGCAGGGCGGTGCGGGCGGCGTCCATGGCCACGTTGCCCGCGCCGAGCACGGCCACGCGGCGGGCCTTGTAGGCCGGGGTGTCGTAGTTGGGGAATTCATAGGCCCGGCCCAGGTTGACGCGGGTCAGGTACTCGTTGGCCGAGAACACGCCGACCAGGTTTTCGCCGGGCACGCCCAGGAAACGGGGCAGTCCCGCGCCCACGCCGATGAACACGGCGTTGTAGCCCTGGTCCAGCAGGTCCTGGATGGTGATGGTCTTGCCGCCCACCCAGTTGGTGTGGAAGGTCACGCCCAACGCCTTGAGACCGTCCAGCTCGCGGGCGACCACGGCCTTGGGCAGACGGAATTCCGGGATGCCGTAGACGAGTACGCCGCCCGGCTCGTGCAGAGCTTCGAACACGTCCACCTTGATGCCGCGCCCGGCCAGGTACCCGGCCACGGTCAGCGACGACGGGCCCGCGCCGATGCAGGCCACCTTGAGGTCTTCGCGTTCCAGGGCGCAGGTGGACAGGTCGGTCACGTCCTCGCACGCGGACTGGGCGGCGAAGGTGTCGGCCACATAGCGTTCCAGCCGACCGATGGCCACGGGCTCGTGCTTCTTGCCGAGGATGCACTGGCCCTCGCACTGGGTCTCCTGCGGGCAGACCCGGCCGCAGACCGCAGGCAGGGAGTTGGTCTGGCGGATGGTGTCGTAGGCGCCCTTGAGGTCGTCGTCCACGAGGCAGGCGATGAACCCCTTGATGTCGATGTTGACCGGGCAGCCCTGCTGGCACAGCGGCTTCTTGCACTGCAGGCAACGCTCGGCCTCTATGAGGGCCTGTTCCCTGGAATAGCCCAGGGCGACCTCGTTGAAATTGGTGCCGCGCTCGATGGGGTCCTGATGGGGCATGGGCGTCCGGGCACGGACTTTCCTTTTCTTATCAGCCATTGCACCGACACTCCTTGCTGAACAATTCCATGGACTCTTCTTCCTGCTTCTTGAACTGCCAGAGACGGGACTTCAGCTCGCCGAAGTCCACCTGATGACCGTCGAACTCCGGGCCGTCCACGCAGGCGAACAGGGTCTTGCCGCCCACGGTGCAGCGGCAGGCGCCGCACATGCCGATGCCGTCGACCATGATGGAGTTGAGCGACACGGTGGTCTTGGTGCCGAAGGGCAGGGTCACGCGGCACACGGCCTCCATCATGGGCACCGGGCCGATGGCGACCACTTCGGCCACTTCGTCCTCGGTCTCCAGGATATCCTTTAAAATCTCGGTGACGAACCCCTTGTGGCCCTCGCTCCCGTCGTCGGTGGCGATGCGCACCTCGGGGCAGAAGGAGGACAGTTCGGTACAGAACAGGAGGAGGTTCTTGCTCCGCGCGCCGATGATGGCGATGACGCGGTTGCCCGCTTCCACGTGGCCCTTGGCGATGTGGTGCATGGCCGCGATGCCGGTGCCGCCGCCCACGCAGACCACGGTGCCGGATTTCTCGATATGGGTGGCCTTGCCCAGCGGGCCGCACACGTCCATGAACTGATCGCCCTGCTTGAGGGTGTTCATCTCGGCCGTGGTCTTGCCCACCACCAGGTAGACGATGGTGACGGTGCCCTGTTCGGCATCGCAGTCGGCGATGGTCAGGGGGATGCGCTCGCCGTGCTCGCTGACGCGGAGCATGACGAAGTTGCCGGGCTTGGCCTTCTTGGCGATCTGGGGCGCTTCAATGACCATCATGGTGGTCTGGCCCGGGATCAACTCCTCTTTGACTCGAATCGTGTAACCCATCTCGGAACCTCCGGTTGCCGACAGCCGTGCCCGTGCGCAGCCGCATGCCGGGCGTTTCCCGGCGCACGTCGCCGCGCGCAAGGAAAAGACCCGGTATGCGCCCTGTGCGCGAACCGTTCTCGTCAACCCTGATTGATATGAAACAACTCTCTCTCCTCTCACGGAACCTGAAAGAAAATTCTGCGAAAGGTGTTAGTCAGTAGCTCCAAACGCCGGGACTTGTCAAAAAAAGGGTGAGTGGCTATAGTATAGTCCGAGTTGACTGATTCGGATTTGCCAATTCCCACGGACGGGAAGCGGAAAACCACGGGTCCCTCTGGATAGAGCGAAGCGAAAGCTTCAGGGACGGCCGGGCTGCAATGTGATGCGCCACGGCCCTTTTTTATGGAAAGGGTCGTACACCATGTTTGCAGGAGTCTGCCGTGAAGATTTCTTCCCAGGCATCGGAACAATACCGCAGGACTTCGGAGCTTGTCGAAAGGACGGGCGAGAAGGCGTCGGTACAGCCGCAGGCCAGGACGACCACCACGTCGTTCGGTTTCCGCCTGGGCAAGTTCGGCCTGGACTACCGGCAGGAACGAACGGTCCTCGACCCCTCCCTCTCAAAAGACGTCCGCGAGAAAAAGGAAAAGGCCCGGGCCTTCAGGACCGAGGCCGAGGTGGAATCCCTGCGCGCCCGGGTGGGCCGCGAAGGCGCGAGCTACCGCGACCTGCGCGCCGAGGCCTTTGACGGCAACAAGCCCTCCCTGCACCGCATGCGCTCAGCCCTTACCGCCTATGCCAAGTCCTCCGAGGATGCCCTCCCCCTGCCCGGCAACATGCTGGCCGGGGTGGTGTAGCACGTCTGCACTGAATATTTCGGGCAGTACCGATTTATAACCTCTCTCCGGTGATCCACCGTTTACCCCCTCAAGGTCTTGGTGCTATGCTCCCAATCGCTCCTTTTCCCTTTAACGATGGAGAAACCATGCGTACATGCCGCTTTCTTGCCTTGATTCTTGTCATCGCCCTGCCCACACTCGGTCAGGCAGGTTGGCTCGACACCCTCAAAAAGGCCGGGGAAGAACACCTGCAGAACGACACGGCGGAGACCTCCGGGACACGCTCCATCACGACCG
Source organism: Pseudodesulfovibrio portus (assembly GCF_026000375.1). NCBI lineage: Bacteria > Pseudomonadati > Thermodesulfobacteriota > Desulfovibrionia > Desulfovibrionales > Desulfovibrionaceae > Pseudodesulfovibrio > Pseudodesulfovibrio portus. The sequence goes on along the minus strand of NZ_AP026708.1, from coordinate 2,152,852 downwards.
ACGAGGCAATCAGCGGGCTCAAGGCCGCTCTGGACAAGGCCGTGGGAATATCCATCGATGCTCTGGGTCAAACCGACGGGTTCCTGGGCAACGACAAGGTCAAAATCCCCATGCCCGATTCCCTAAGCAAGGTGGAGACCACGCTGCGGCTTGTGGGCCAGGACCAATTGGCCGACGACTTCGTGACCAGCATGAACCGCGCGGCTGAACAGGCGGTGCCCTTCACAAGGGACGCCTTCATGACGGCCATCCGGCAGATGACCTTCCAGGACGCCATGGACATCCTCAAGGGGAGCGACACGGCGGCCACCGAATATTTTCAGCGCGTCATGTCCCCGGACCTCAAGGTCAAGGTCGAACCCATCGTCAGCGAGGCCATGGACAGCGTCGATGTCACCCAATACTACAAGACAATGACCAACGCCGCCCGGCTCGCAGGCATAAAGAGCGCTGCCACCGACCTGGACGGCTATGTGACGGACATGGCGCTTGAGGGCCTCTTTTACATCATGGGGCAGGAAGAAAAGAACATCCGCGAGAATCCCGTGGCCCGCACCTCGGACATCCTGCAAAAGGTTTTCGGGAGTATCTAGGAGGTCTGGCCGGGGTGGCGCAGGGCTGTCAGTCACGCAATTTGTACTTGTCCTTGATGGCGATCCATTTGGGATTCGCCGGAAGCTCCCTGACAAATTGCACGATGAATTCGGAAAGCGCGGGCGACGCATCTGAGATGAGAATGTGTCTGGTGTATTGGAAAAGCGGGGTTGGGGAAAAATAGATTTGGCCATCAATACAGAGACTTGCCACCAGCGGCCGCAGCATGGTCTCCGGGCCTGTCGTGAAATCAATGCGTTTCTCGCAGAGCTTCAGCAGGTTTGACTTTTCACTGGTTGTGTCGTCTCTCTTGATCAAACCTGCGTCGACCAGTTCATCCAGGGCCTCGTATTTACGCCCGATAATCCCTCCCAACGTCAGTCCGACAAGAGACTCCGGCCCGGTGAAATCAACCTTCCTGGATACATTCGAGACGATAACGTTCCTGTCCGAGAAGAGCGAAGGGGTCCATTCGTATTTTTGCAGATTCCTGAGCCCCATCCATGACGGATTAACAAAGAGAACGAGGCCCGTAATGCCGTCCGAGAGGAGCAAATCGATTCGCTTTCTGGGCAGCAGCCGCAGCTCGAACCTGAACCGGCCCTGACCTCTTGCGTTCAGCAATTCAATCAACTCATGAGACAAGCCCTGGTTCTTTGATGTGACGAAAGGAGGGAAGCAGTAGTAGGACCAGACGGAAACGAATTGTTCTTCGGCGCGAGAGGGAAGAGGGCAGGCCATCATCAAAAAGGCGCAACCAAGAGCGCACACCGACAAGGCCAGTCGCGCTTTGAATTTCAGGCAAGGTCCCATGCCAAAAAGCATACCCGCGCCGGAAAACTTTACAAGATATATTTGTGGGACGGGCCGACAGGTACAGGCGCCGAGTGCGATCCCTGCAAGCCATTTTCGTGGGCCGGTGCATGCAAACCAATCAAACCACAATCCAGTAAACGGGATGCGGTTGAGTAATCTCGTGATCGGATTGCGTGGTGAAATTAAGGCCACACTTCCTACTGAAGTTGGCTCCGAGTTGCCCCGGAGCCATTGAGGGTTACTCGTTGTTTACGCTGTTGCTTTCAGTATAGTCGGGGTTTGCTCTAACGTAGGTCTCGCCATTGCGAGTGTATGTCCCAAAGTCTGGGTGTTTGCCTGCCTCAACTTCACGAACAAGCGTGTCTCGGTCGATGGAAGAACTTCTGCCGGGGATTCGGTAGGATTCGTTTCGTCCATTTTCGCCGTCGCGATTGCCTTTGATGTGATTAGCCATGATAAAGTCCTTTCTTTGAGGTTCAAGAGAGGGAAGGGCAGGCCTTATGCCCTTCCCATTTGTCACGAAGAAGTTATTTCGACTTCTTCACTTTGATCGGGAAAACCTTCCCTTTCCGGGGATAAATTTTTTCCCCCGTCTTGGGATGGCGAATCCAAGGTCTGAAGATAATGGTATAATCTTCGGTCACTTAGACCTCCATGCTAGGCGCTATTTTCTCTTGTATCGACTTTTCTGGCGTGGTAGTGTGAGGATGTACATACACATTCAAGGCCTACGCCAGTAGGGGTTGATCGTGTAGGTGGACCCACCTAGCATAGAAAGTCCACCCAGAGGGCCATGGAGTTGCAGCTTCATGGCCTTTTTCTTTTACCAAGCGAAATTTCTTTTGTACAGGGGGATGTCAGAAAAAAAATGCCTACGATGTTCATATTTATGGATTTTTCAGGATTATAAGCAAATATTCGAATTGTGGAAAATTTATCCACATGTATAAAAATACTATCATCGTGTTTTCTTTAAAATTTTGCTAGATAAAGTTGAGAAAAAAATATGGGGCTGTACCAGATAACTAGCCCATATGCTTCTTAACCCACTGTTTCAACTGTTTAAGTTGCCTTCGCGGATTGCTGTTGTTAAAGCGCCACTCGCATTCCTTCAAAAAGAGATGGAAATGCTTGGTAGGAATGCCGTTGAATTTTCTCATGTGGCGTTTGGCTTGGTTCCAAAAGTTCTCAATCCCATTGATGTGATTCTGGCTGTCGGCGAACAACTTGGAGTGGTTGATCCTGAAGTGCTTGAATTCGGACACATCGAGGACATTGTAGCCGTACCAGCAATCTGAGTAAACAACGCTGTCGGGCTGGATCTTCTCCTGGATAATCGGCATCAGCGTTTTGCCTTTGGCGTCGGGAATCACCTGTGTGTGTACCTTCCCGCCCCTTTTAAGGATCCCGAACACGGGCACTTTCCCTGCGGCCCCACGACCTCGTTTGCCCTTTCGCCTGCCGCCGAAATAGCTTTCATCGACTTCAAATTCGCCGAAAGCCATTCCTTCGTTGGCCTCTTCTTCGGCTATAATTTCACGAATCCGGTGAAAGTAATACGCAGCCGTTTTGAAGTTCACGCCGACCAGATCAGCGGCACATCGTGCTGTTGTCCCGGCTACAAAATGCTCAATCAAACGGAGCTGCTTCTCGCGACCTAAACGGCTCTTTCGCATTGCCATACCGATACCCCAACGGAGTTATCTGGTACAGCCCCAAAAATATTATGTATATCAGTTGGGTTAGTTTTCGACATAAAAGTCGTGTGGAGGCTTTCAATAAAATCAATGAGTTCTGAAAATCGCCAGTTTAAACAGCGAGTTCCATAATGAAACAAACTATCGCACGTATTCCACAGATAAATACCCATTAAAATTGTGATTTTTCCCCGGCCTCCTACAACCCCTTTACTGTGTTAGGTTAACTGGTTGTCAAGCCCAATAGTCGCATTTTCGTTGGTATGTCTGATGCATACTCAGTTTTTCGATTTAGAAATCCTCTGATTGTAGCTCTGGCCTTTTTAGAGCCTGAGTCGAGTTTGTTTCTATCACACGTAAGGTCCACCTAGAGTACACCCCAAATACACACCACTCCTTTGCACAAAAGCGTCCATCTGAGATACGAAAGGGAGTTGATCGACAAACTGTCAATGCCGCGCACCCCAAAGCGACACTCACCATTGCCTTCCCCGGTCCTTTGCCATACCCTCGCTCTCCATGTCCTCAGCCACACCCTCGCCTCGCGAAATCCTTTCTTCCGTGTTCGGGTTCACCGACTTTATCGGGCTGCAGGAGCCGATCATCGATCAGGTCATGTCCGGGGGCGACGCCCTTGTGCTCATGCCCACGGGCGGGGGCAAGTCCCTGTGCTACCAGATTCCCTCCATGCTGCGCCGTGGGGTGGGCGTGTGCGTGTCGCCGCTCATCGCGCTGATGCAGGACCAGGTGCAGGGGCTGACCCAGATGGGCGTGCGCGCGGCCTGCCTGAACTCCGCGCTCGACCCGAACACGGCCTACGACATCGAGCGCATGCTGGAAAACGGGCAGCTCGACCTGCTGTACGTGGCCCCGGAGCGGCTGTGCAAACCCGGCTTCCTCGACTTCCTGGCCAAGTGCAACCCGGCCCTGTTCGCCATTGACGAGGCGCACTGCGTGTCCCAGTGGGGGCACGATTTCCGGCCTGAATACACGCAGCTTTCCATCCTCAAGGAGCGGTTCCCCGACGTGCCGCGCCTGGCGCTCACGGCCACGGCGGACAAGCCCACCCAGGCGGACATCGTGCGCAACCTGCAACTGGAGAACGCGCAGACGTTCGCCACCGGGTTCGACCGGCCCAACATCACCTACTCCGTGGTGCCCAAGAAGAACGCCAACTCCATGTTGAAGCGGTTCATCCGGGACAACCATCCCCAGGACGCGGGCATCGTCTACCGGCTCTCGCGCAAGAAGGTGGAGCAGACAGCGGAATTTCTGTGCAGGGAAGGATACAACGCCCTGCCCTATCACGCGGGCATGTCAGCCGCAGACCGCGCCCGGAACCAGGACCGGTTCATGCGCGAGGAGGGCGTGATCATGGTGGCCACCATCGCCTTCGGCATGGGCGTGGACAAGCCCAACGTGCGCTTTGTCTGCCACCTGGAGCCGCCCAAGTCCCTTGAGGCCTACCACCAGGAGACCGGGCGCGGGGGCCGCGACGGACTGCCCGCCTCGGCCTGGATGTGTTTCGGCATGCAGGACATCGCGGTCATGCGGGCCATGATCGACGCGGGCGAGGCCAATGAGACGCGAAAGCGGGTGGAGCACTCCAAGCTCGCCTCCCTGTTCGCCTTCCTGGAAACCGCGTCCTGCCGCCGCCAGGCCCTGCTCGGCTATTTCGGCGAACACATCGAGCCGTGCGGCAACTGCGACAACTGTTTGAGCCCGGTGGAGACCTGGGACGGTACCGAGGCCGCGCAAAAGGCGCTGTCCAACATCTTCCGCACCGAGCAGCGGTTCGGCGTCAACTACCTGGCACAGGTGCTGGCGGGCGCGGACAACGACCGCATCCGGCGGTTCGGCCACGACCAGGTGTCCACCTTCGGCATCGGCACGGAGATGAGTCAGGATCAATGGAAGTCGGTCTACCGGCAGCTTCTGGCCGCAGGGCTGTGCTCCGTGGACCTCGACCGGTTCAACGCCCTGACCCTGAACGAGCGGTCCTGGCCCGTGCTCAAGGGCGAGCAGACCGTCCGGCTGCGCACGGACCCGGTCCTGCCCAAGGCGTCCAAAAAGAAAAAACGGCGCGTCCCGGCCATGGCCGAGGACGTGCTCACGAGTTGGGAGGCCGAAGCCCTGTTCGAAGCCCTGCGCGACCTGCGGCTCAATGTGGCCGAGGAGCAGGGGGTGCCGCCCTATGCCATCTTCGCGGACAAGACCCTGCTGGAGCTGGTCCGATACAGGCCGGCCAACCTCGAAGACTTCGGCTGCATTCCCGGCGTGGGCCTGAACAAGCTCAACCACTACGGCGAGACCTTTCTGGACTGCATGAAGACCCATGAGGCGGAACACGGCAGGCCCGCCGGGGTCCCGGAAATACCCGAGGAACTGCGGGAAAAGCTGGAAAAGAAAAAGACGAAAAAATTCGAGCTGTCCGCCACGGAAGAAAAGACCCTGGAACTCTTCAACAGGCACGGCGACGTGGACCGGGTGGCCGAGGTGCGGGGATTGAAGCCGCCGTCCATCTGGAAACATCTGGCTCAGGCCGCGACCCTCGGCAGGTTGGACTACCGCGCCGTGGTGGACCTGACCGACGGCGAAATCGACCTGATCCTGTCCTCCATCAAATCCTTCGAAGCTAAGGGCATCGTGTCCATGACCCCGGTCTACGAGACCCTGAACAAGCAATACTCCTACGAGATGCTGCGGTTCCTCAAGGCGTCGGCCTGAGGGACAGGACGAATTTCTGCTCCGTTATGACCGGCCCCCAGCCGTCGCCCACGGCCTCCTCGACCAGCCGGAAGCCGCCGCGCTCATACAGTGCGCGGGCCGCGTCCAGCCCGGCGAACGTCCACAGATGCACGGTGTGCAATCCCCGCTCGCGGCAGAAATCCATGGCCGCGTCGAACAGGCGTGAACCGATCCCCTTGCCCTGAAACGATTCGGGCACGATGAACCACCGCAACCGGGCACACCCATGGCCCGACCGCGACCCGTCCACGGCCACGCCCCCGGCAAACTTCCCGTCGCATTCGGCCCGCCAGAACCCGTCGCGGGCCGCGTCGAATTCTCGGATGAACTCCCCAAGCTCGCGCGACACCTGGGCCTCGAACCGGGCGTCGAAATCCCAGCGAAGACCATAGTAGGCCGCGTGGGCCCGGACCACCTCGCCAACGGTTCCCGGCGAGTAGGGATGAATGGCTGTCTCGCTCATGGCTGGGACTGTTGCCAATATAGTTGACTTTGTCAACCACATTTGCCACATTCCACCCATGAAATCCCGAACGCAGATCGACCGGTTCCGTCATTTCAACAGGTTTTACACCAACTATCTCGGCCTGCTGGCCGACTCGCTCTACGATCATCCCATCAGCCTGACCGAGGCGCGCATCCTCTACGAGCTGGACGCGCACCCCGGCTCACCGGCCCGCGAGCTGCGGGAGCGGCTGGGGTTGGACAAGGGGTATGTCAGCCGGATCGTGAAGCGGTTCCACAAGCAGGGGTGGGTCGGGACAACCCCGTCCGGGACCGACGCCCGGATCAAGGAACTCTCCCTGACGCCGGAAGGGCAGGCCCTCATGGCCGACCTCCACGCAAAGGCCGCGGATCAGGCGCGCGCAGTGCTGTCCGGGCTCGACCCTGACCGGCGCAAGCGGCTGCTGGCCGCCATGGCCGACATCGAATCCATCCTTTCCCGTTGAGCCCGCGCCGTACCCTGACTGCGCCGCTTTTCCTATTGATCACAGGCGCATGCCCGGCCCCGAAGCATCGATAAAAAATCCCCCCTTGCCAACGGCCCAAATCATGCGCACTATGGGCCCATACCAATTGAGAAGGATTTTCAATGAGCAAGACCATACAGGCACAGATAAAAGGCATGCATTGCGCGGCCTGCTCCGGGCGCATCGAGCGCGTGGTCGGGGGGATGGACGGCGTGGACGAAATCTCCGTGAACCTGGCCGCCGAGACCATATCCATGACGTACGACCCCGAGACCGTCACCCCGGACCAGGTGGGCGACCGCATCAAGGACCTCGGCTTCGAAGCCGCCTTCATCAATGAAGACGGACCGGAGAAGCTCGACCTGGCCATCGGCGGCATGCATTGCGCCTCCTGCTCCTCGCGCATCGAGCGCGTGGTGGGCAACCTGCCGGGCGTGGATGCGGCCTCGGTCAACCTGGCCGCCAACACCGGCTCCTTCTCCTTTGACCCGTCCCAAGTCTCGCGCCGGGCCATCCGCCAGGCCATCGCCGACGCCGGGTTCACCTCCGAGGTCCAGTCCGAGACCGCCAACCTGTTCGAGGACCGCCGCCGCGAGGCCGAGGAGCGGCTGGCCGCACAGAAACGGGAACTCGTCCCGGCCTTCCTGTTCGCCCTGCCCCTGCTCATCCTGTCCATGGGCCACATGTGGGGCATGCCCCTGCCCGTCTTTCTCGACCCGGCCCATTCCCCCGTGGCCTTCGGGCTGGCCCAGCTCCTGCTGACCCTGCCCGTGGTCTGGTCCGGACGGAACTTCTATCTCCAGGGCATCCCGGCGCTTTTGCGCGGCGGACCGAACATGGACTCCCTGGTGGCCATGGGCACGGGCGCGGCCTTCCTCTATTCCCTGTGGAACACGCTCCTCATGGGGTTGGGCGGGGACGCGCACATGCTGGCCATGGACCTTTATTATGAATCCGCCGCCGTGCTCATCGCCATGATCTCCCTAGGCAAGTATTTCGAGGCCCGCAGCAAGCTCAAGACCTCGGACGCCATCCGCTCGCTCATGCAGCTCGCCCCGGACACGGCCACCCTCCTGAAGGACGGCGAGCAGGTGACCATCCCCATCGACGAGGTGGAACCCGGCGACCTTCTCCTGGTCAAGCCCGGCGAGCGCATCCCGGTGGACGGCTCCGTTGTGGACGGACGCTCGTCGGTGGACGAGTCCATGCTCACCGGCGAGCCCATGCCCGTGGGCAAGAGCGTGGGCGACCCCGTGGCGGGCGGCACGCTCAACACCCACGGCGCATTGACCGTCAAGGCCGAGCGCGTGGGCGCGGACACCATGCTCTCGCGCATCGTCCGGCTGGTCCAGGAAGCACAGGGGTCCAAGGCCCCCATCGCCAACCTGGCCGACCGCATCAGCTACTATTTCGTGCCCTCGGTCATGGCCCTCGCCCTCATGGCCGGGCTGGCCTGGTACTTCGTCGGCGGAGCGGGCTTCCCGTTCAGCCTGCGCATCTTCGTGGCCGTCATGGTCATCGCCTGCCCCTGCGCCATGGGGCTGGCAACGCCGGTCTCCATCATGGTCGGCACCGGACGCGGCGCGCAGCTCGGCGTGCTCATCAAGTCCGGCCGCACCCTGCAGGAGGCGGGCGAGATCGACACCGTGGTCTTCGACAAGACCGGCACCCTGACCCACGGACGCCCCGAGGTGGCCGAGGTGGTCATGCTCCGGGGCACCATGGCCCAGACCGAGGCAATCTATCTGGCCGCCGCCGCAGAGAGCCAGTCCGAGCACCCCCTGGCCCAGGCCATGGTCCGGTTGGCAAAGGACAAGAACCTGGATATCCCCGCGGCGGAGTCCTTCGAGGCCATTCCGGGCAAGGGCATCAAGGCCAAGGTCGGCTACCGCGAGGTGGTCATCGGCAACTGGGCGCTCATGGAGGAACACGGCTTCGACTTCGGCGAGGACACCCTGGGCCGACAGGCCGTGCCCCACTTCGAGAGCCAGGGAGCCACGGTGGTCTATTTCGCTTCGGACAACAAACTCAACGCCCTGTTCGCCATCGCCGACGAGATGCGCGACGAGACCCCCGCGGTCGTGGCCCGGCTCAGGAAGGCGGGGTTGACCCCGATCATGCTCACCGGCGACGTGGAGGCCAACGCCCGCGTGGTGGCGGACAAGGCGGGCATCGACACGGTCATCGCCGGGGTCCTGCCCGACCGCAAGGCCGAGGAAGTGGAGAAGCTCCAGGCGGAGGGGCGCAAGGTGGCCATGGTGGGCGACGGCATCAACGACGCCCCGGCCCTGGCCCGCGCCGACATCGGCATCGCCATGGGTTCGGGCATCGACGTGGCCGTGGAATCCGGCGACATGGTGCTCATGCAGTCGGACCTGCACGCCCTGCTCACGGGGCTGAACCTGTCCAAGGCCGTCATGCGCAACATCAAGGAGAACCTGTTCTGGGCGTTCGCCTTCAACGTCATCGGCATCCCTGTGGCCGCAGGCCTGCTGCACGTGTTCGGCGGGCCGACCCTGAACCCGATGATCGCGGGCACGGCCATGGCCATGAGCTCGGTGACCGTGGTCTCCAACGCGCTCAGGCTGCGTTTCTTCAAGCCTGCGGGCGCGTAATTCGCAGTTGCGGTTTAAGCGGTATTCTGATTCAACATGGTTTCGCTTCCACACACCGCTTACTCACACAGGAGTTGATATGAAGAAAACCGTACTCGCCCTCACGCTGCTCTGCACCCTCGGCCTCGCGGCCACGGCCCTCGCCGGTTCATTCAACCTGGCCGCACTGGAAGCCCAGGCCGCCAAGGGCGTGCCCCAAGGGCAGAAGATCGCATCCGGCGCGGACGATCTCAGCGCCTTCGTCAGCCTGCAGACCGAGGAATGGAATTACCAGTTCACCCTGTCCACGGACAAGGAGCCGGGAATGACCGGCGCGCAGCCCGTGTTCTACAAAAGGCTAAACGGCTTCTTTTTCGAACCCGGCATCCCCGGTTCCGGCGGACTCATGATCCTGCTCGACTGCGGCAAGACCCTGACCATCCTCTGTATGCCCGCCCGGATCAGCGATGCGGAAATCTCCCTTGAGGACATGACCGCCATCGCCGACAGAATGGACCTCGGCGCGCTCAAGTAGGCCCGCCGGGAGGCGATATCCGCCCTGTCCCCCGGGCCCGGAATTTGGTACCCTGAACCCAAGAACGAAAGGAGTATCCACAATGCCCACCATCAAAGTCAAAGGCATGAGCTGCCGGCACTGCGTCAAATCCGTCACCGAAGCCATGGAGAAACTGGGCGCCAGGGACGTGTCCATCGACCTCCTGTCCGGCGACGTGACCTTCACGGAAGACGCCCCTATCGACACGGACGCCATCAAGGAGGCCATCACCAGGATCGGCTTCGAATACGTGGGCTAGCGCCCGCCAACGCACAAGAAAAGCCCCGACCGCAAGGCCGGGGCTTTTTCATTTCAGACAAACGGGCCGGTCACTCGTAGGCCAGGGCCACTTCGGCCTGGATGGCCTCGGACAGGCTGTGCCCGTTCCGCTCCATCTCCCGTGCCGAATGCATGCCGGTGACGCTGCCGTTGCGGTAGACCACCACTGATTCGGCAAAGGCCTGGGCCTCGTCCGAGTCGTGGGTGACCATGACCATGGGGATGTCGAAGGTGCGCAGGATGCGGGACAACTCCTCGCGCATGCGGATGCGCAGGGGCTGGTCCAGGGCGGACAGCGGCTCGTCCAGGAGCAGGGCCTGGGGCGAGGTGGCCAGGGCGCGGGCCAGGGCCGTGCGCTGCTGCTGGCCGCCGGACAGGGTGGACGGCTTCTGCCCGGCCACGCCGGTCAGGCCGAAGACGTCCATCAGCTCCGCCACCCGCGCGTGGTCGGCCCCGGTCAGCCGCCCCAGGAGGGGTTTCAGGCCGAAGCCGATGTTGTCGCGCACGGAGAGATGCGGGAACAGGGCGTAGTCCTGGAACACATAGCCCACGTTGCGCTTCCTGGCCGGGACGTTGATCCCCTTTGCGGAATCAAAGACCGCCCTGCCGTCGAGCCTGATGCACCCCGAATCCGGGGTGAGGATGCCCGCGACGGCCTGCAGGGTCAGGGTCTTGCCCGAGCCGGAAGGCCCGAACAGCACCAGGGCGCTGTCCGAGGTCTCGAAGGCGGCGCAAAGGAGGAACTCCTCCTTCCCGCACCGCATCCGCTTTTGTATGTCGACTTCAAATCGCACTATTACGGCCTCTTGAAACCCCTGCCTTCCAGCAGTTTGATTCCCTCTTCACTGCGCACGAACTGCACAAAGGCCCGGGCCATGGCAGGATCGGTGGCTTCCTTGAGCACGGAGACGGGGTAGGTCACGGGCTTCTCCAGGGGGATTTCCTCGACGATCAGAATCCTGTCGCCGCCCTTGACCGCATCCGTGCGGTACACGAACCCGCAGTCTATCTCGCCGCGCTTCAGGTAGTCCAGCACCTGGCGCACGGATTCGCCGAAGATCATCTTGGGCTTGAGCGCATTGTACAGGTCCTTGGCCTCCAGCGCGCCCTTGGCGTACTGGCCGGCGGGCACGGTCTCGGGGGTGCCGATGCCGATGGAGCCGACCTTGGAGGCGGAGAGGTCGCCCAGGGACCTGACGCCGGCCGGGTTGTCTGCCGGGACCGCCAGGACCAGTGAATTATGGGCGAACACCTGGACGTCGGCGAGATCGACGAACCCCTTGTCCACGGCCTTGTTCATCCATTTCGGGTTGGCCGAGGCGTACACGTCGGCCGGAGCGCCCTGCTCGATCTGGCGATACAGGGCACCGGAGGAGGCGAAGTTCATGACCACGTCCACGCCGGGATGGGCCTTTTCAAATGCGGGCTCGATATCGCTGAAGGCGTCGGTCAGGCTGGCTGCGGCCGAGACGATCAGCTCCTGCGCACAGGCGGCGGAAACGGTCCCGACGACCAGGACCAGGGACAGAAGGGCGACGACAAAGGGGTTGCGGCGTTGCATGGGTATCTCCTTGTGAAATGGTTAGTAACGGGGTTGCAGCAATTTGCCGGTGGCCATGAGGATGATCACGCAGACGATGCTGATGACCAGCACCAGAGTGTTGGCCAGGCCGTCGTTCCCGGCCTGGACGGCGGAATAGACTGCCAGGGACAGGGTCTGGGTCCTGCCGGGCAGGTTGCCCGCCACCATGAGCGTGGCCCCGAACTCGCCCATGGCCCGGGCAAAGGCGAGCATGGTCCCGGAGAGGATGCCCCGGAAGGCCAGCGGGAACGATACCCGCAGGAACACGGCCAACTCCCCCTGGCCCATGGTGCGGGCGGCGTCCTCATACTGCCCGCCCACCCCTTCCAGGGCGGCCCGGGCCGACTTGAACACCAGGGGGAAGGCCACCACGGCGGCGGCGATGACCGCGCCCTGCCAGGTGAACATCAGCCGGATGCCGAAGTTCTCCAGCAACCACTCGCCCAGGACGCCCTTCCTGCCGATGAACACCAGCAGGTAGTACCCGAGCACCGTGGGCGGCATGACCATGGGCAGGGTGCAGATCGCGTCCACGAAATCCCGGCAGGGAAAGGACCGCCGGGACAGGAAATATGCGGCGGCCACGCCGAAGACGAGGGCCGCCGCGGTTGCCAGGGAGGCCACCTTGAGGGTCAGCAGCAAGGGGCCGGTAAAGGCCGTATCGGTAAAATCGAGCCAGATCAGATTCATTGTCTCTTCCAATGGGTAGCTACTCTCGCGGTCGCGCCGCCACAAAGACGCCCCGACCAAAGGCAACGGGCATCCTTCAGAATGCAGTCAATACGACAACCTTAGAGAATTGTTTATATTGTCACGCTTGTACCCAAAGGCGTGACTGTCGGGGGGCCGCCTGCGGCGGCAAGGGGAAAACCACGGCCGACCGGGACGGGCGCCGTGTGGAAGGGGTCGCGGCTATTCCAGAGGCAGCTTCCCCTGGATCGCGCCTTCCAGGCGGAGGAGGTATTCCTTCATGTCCACGCCGCCGGAGCCGGAAAAGCCGGTCATGGCCCCGTTTGCGCCGACCACGCGGTGGCAGGGATAGAGGAGCGGGAAGGGATTGGTGGCCATGGCGCGGCCCACGGCCTGAGCCCCGCCGGGCCGGTCCAGGCGTTCGGCCATCTCGCCGTAGGTGCGGACGGTGCCGGACGGGATGCGCCGCAGCTCGTCGAGGGCCGCCTGCTGGAACGTCGTGAGTCGGGTCAGGTCGAACGGCAGGTCCGGCCAGTGCGGGTCCTTGCCTGCCTCGTACCGGGCAAGGGCCTCCTTCAGGCCGAGGGCCTGGGGCGTGGGGGCGGGCGACTCCTCCACCTCGTCGGCCCAATAAATCTGCACCGCCACGATCTCACCGGCCTTCCAGCACAGGGACAGGGCGAGCTTGCCGCCCCTGACGATTTCCATCCGGTCGCATTCCGTCTTCTTCATGACTCTCCTCCCTCGTGATTCGGATCAAACCAAGGGGCCGGGCCGTCCTCGGCCCCGTTTCCCCTGCCCTGCCACACGTCGTACCTGTTGAAATGCTCGCGCACCAGGTTGTGCAGCCGCCGCATGTTGGCCGCCCAGTCGGGGGCCAACAGCTCTCCCTGGGCCGGGTTGCCGTTGAGGCGGTGGACAACGATGCGCGGATCAAGGCGCATGAGGGCCGCCGACAGCCAGGCGAGGTACTCGTCCAGGGTGGGCGGCGCGTACCGCCCCTCCTCGAGCCAGCGGGCCAGCCTCGTTCCCCGGCACACGTACACGTTGTGGAACTTGATGCCGTGCACGGGCAGCCGGTTGAGGAACTCCACGGTGGCCAGCAGTTCGGCCTCCCCCTCCCGTCCGTCCGGCGAGGGCAGCCCGGCCATGACGTGGGCCACGACCAGCAGGCCGCGTTCGGCGGCGGCTTCGGCAGCCTCGGCAAAACTGGCGACGTCGTGACCCCGGTTGATATGCCTGAGCGTGGCGTCGTCAGCGGATTGCAGCCCCAGCTCCAGGAAAACCGCGTCCAGGCCAAGGGCTTCCTTCTGGTCGGCCAGCAGATCGAGCTTGGCCGCATCCAGGCAGTCGGGGCGGGTGCCCAGCGCCAGGCTGGCCATGCCGGGCAGTCCGCGCATTTCCTTGAGAATCGCAGCCAGCTTTTCGATGGGACCGTGTGTGTTGGAATAGGACTGGAGGTAACCTGTGAATTGATCGATCCCCTGTTTTTTCACGTGAATGTCACGCCAGAAATCCCACTGTTCGGGTATTGACAGGCCCCTCGTGCCCAACCCTGATCCCGACCCCGCCGGGTTGCAGAAAACGCACCCCTCGGAGGACAGGGAGCCGTCCCGGTTGGGACAGGAAAAACCCGCGTCCAGGGGGATTTTCCTGACCCGTTTGCCGAAATGGTGGCGCATGAAGGCGGACAGACCGTAAAATCGAAACATTTTTATTTAGAAAATGTTGAGAAAAAGTTCATAAACCGGGCTGAACGTGTTGCTAGAGCGGGTTTCATTTGGTACGAATCGTCAATTGAAATTGTACGCTAGCGCACTTGTCCTCTCTTGGAAAGCGCGCAATACGAATAGGGATGTGAATCTGTTTCGACGTGAACGGGGGATGCATGGGTAGCCTGCTCAACAAAATTATCGGCTCTTTTTCCAACGATCTTGCCATTGACCTGGGCACAGCCAACACGCTGGTCTACGTCAAGGGCAAGGGCGTGATGCTCTCGGAGCCGTCAGTGGTGGCCGTGAAAAAGGACTCGCGCGGCGGCAAAACCGTCCTGGCCGTGGGTGCCGAGGCCAAGAAGATGCTCGGGCGCACGCCCGGGAACATCGTGGCCATCCGGCCCATGAAGGACGGCGTCATCGCCGACTTCGAAGTCACGGAGGCCATGCTCAGGCACTTCATCTCCAAGGTCCACAACTCCCGCAGGCTGGTCCGGCCCCGGATCATGATCTGCGTGCCCACGGGCATCACCCAGGTGGAAAAGCGCGCGGTCAAGGAATCGGCGCAATCCGCCGGTGCCCGCGAGGTCTATCTCATCGAGGAGCCCATGGCCGCCGCCATCGGCGCCAACCTGCCCATTACCGAACCGACCTCCAACATGATCGTGGACATCGGCGGCGGCACCACCGAGATCGCGGTCATCTCCCTGTCCGGCATCGTCTACGCCCGCAGTGTCCGCATCGGCGGCGACAAGATGGACGAGGCGATCATGCAGCACGTCAAGCGCAAGTACAACATGCTCATCGGCGAATCCACGGCGGAACAGATCAAGATCCACATCGGCTCGGCCTATCCCCTGGGCGACGAGGAGCCGGTCATGGAAGTCAAGGGCCGCGACCTGGTCACCGGCATCCCGCAGAACCGGCCCATCACCGCCGAGGAGGTCCGCGAGGCCATCTCCGAGCAGGTGGAGGGCATTGTCCAGGGCGTGCGCATCGCACTGGAGCAGACCCCGCCCGAACTGGCGGCGGACATCGTGGACCGGGGCATCGTCCTGACCGGCGGCGGCGCGCTGCTCAAGGGCCTGGACCAGTTGCTCCAGCACGAGACCCAGCTGCCCATCACCGTGGTGGAGGACCCGCTGACCGCGGTCGTGCTCGGCTCGGGCAAGGCGCTGGACAACATCGACCTGTACAAGGACATCACCACAGACTAGCCCGTGAGAAGCGCGGCACCCAGGTAACCGGGACATGACGAAGCCCAAACGCATAGCCATACTCATCGTGGCGGGGCTTTTCGTGTACCTGAGCCTGTACACCTGGAACCTCCGCACCGGGCATCTCGACGCCCTGTCCTCGTACACGGGCCTGGATATCTCCGGCACGGTCCTGCGCCCGGGCATCTGGGTCTCGGACAAGGTGGCCGAGTTCTGGAACCGGTACATCTACCTGGTGGGCCTGAAGCAGGAGAACGACGCCCTCAAGGAAGAGGCGGCCGCACTGCGCGGGGCCAACATGCTCCTGCGCTCCAGGGCCGAATCCGCTGCCCGGTTCGAAAAACTGCTCGCCTTTGTTCCCCCCGGCCAATGGACCTTCTCGGGCATGCGCGTCATCGGACACCGCATGGGGCCCGCCGGGTCCCTGTCCACCCTGACCGTGGACAGGGGGACCACCTCGGGCGTGGCGGAAGACATGCCCGTGGCCGGACTGGACGGGATTGTCGGCCGCATCCTGCGCACCGGGGCCGCGACCTCAACGGTCCTGCTCCTGACCGACCCCAACAGCTCCATCGCGGTCATGGGCGCGCACAACCGCTCGCCGGGCATGCTCGCAGGCCAGGGATACGGCAAGCCGCTCATGCTCCGCTACATCAACCAGAACGCCATCATCGATCCGAACGAACTGCTCCTCTCCTCGGGACTGTCCGGCATCTACCCCAAGGGGCTGCCCGTGGCCCGGGTGACCAAGATTCAGCGTTCCGACATCTCCCTTTTCCTGACCGTCCAGGCCGAACCGCTGGTGGACATGGCCGGTCTGGAGGAGGTCCTGCTGCTCAAGCGCGAGGCGGCCCCGGAGAGCGGATCGCCCACCCGGCCCGCCAGCACGGAGGACGCCGGTGCTGACGACCAATAATCTTTTCGCCGTCCTCTGGTGGGCGACCTATACCGCCATCGGGGTCTGGGCCCACCGCACCATCCCGGGCATCGACTTTTTCGCCCCCGGCCTCATCCTCTCCCTGGAGGAGCAGGGGGGCCAACGCTCGGCCCTGCTCGCCCTGATCTGGATACTGCTCATCGAGGGCATGGGCTCCCTGCCCTTCGGCTACGGCCTGGCCTGGTACGGGCTGCTCACGACCATGTTCTTCATGGGCCGCTGGCTGTTCGAGGGGCGGTCCATCCTGTTCATGGGCATCCTCGGATTGGGGCTCGGCGTGCTCCACCCCGTCCTGACCTGGGGGCTTTCCTCCCTGGCCAACCTCCGGGTGGTCATGGAGCCCGTGATCCTGGAGGGCGCCGTGCAGGCCGTGGCCTTCCCCGCCATCTGGCTTCTGGCCGACAACCTCTTCCCCAAAAGGCTGAGGCAGGATGCCAGACCTCTATAACGAAACAGACCAGCAGCCCCCGCGCTCGGGCCTGCTCCTGCTCCAGGCGCTCATCCTGGGACTCTTCTGCCTGTTCTCCATCCGCCTCTGGTACCTGCAGATTCACCGGGGCGAGGACTACGCCCGCAAGGCCAAGGAGAACCAGCTCAGGCAGGAATCGATCTTTTCCCCGCGCGGCCTGATCCGCGACCGCAACGGCGACCTGCTGGCCGTGAACGAGCCCGCCTACGCCCTGGGCATCGTGCGCGAGGACTGCCCGGACATCGACAAGGCCATGCACCAGATCGCGGCCTGGACCGGACGCGACTTCTTCGAGCTCAAGGCGTTCTACGACAAGAACAAGAAACGGGTGAAACCGTTCGAGCCGCTGATCCTCATCCCGGACCTGACCTTCGGCCAGCTCGCCCTGCTCGAGACCAACAAGCTCCGCTGGCCCGGCCTGGAAATCCAGTTCCGGCCCCGCCGACTCTACAGGTACGGCACGCTGCTGGCCCACGTTCTCGGCTACGTGGCCGAGGCCAACGAGGAGGAGCTGGAGAAGAACCCGGGCCTGGCCCTGGGCGACTACGTGGGCAAGCAGGGCATCGAGTTCATGCTTGAAGACCGCATGCGCGGGGCCAAGGGGCTGGCCCAGTACGAGGTGGACGTCAACGGCCGTCGGCTCCAGGAGCGCATCCTCAAGCACCCGCGCGCCGGGCACGAGATATCCCTGTCCCTGGACCTGGGGTTGCAGCAGCTGGCCATGGACTGGCTCGACGAGGAAGCGGGCGGCGTGGCCGTCATGGACGCCGACACCGGCCAGCTCTGGGCCCTGGCAACGGCTCCTTCCTACGACTCCAACGACTTTTCCTCCGGGCTGACGCCCGACCAGTGGGCCAAGCTCAGGGACGACCCGCTCCACCCCATGCAGAACCGCGTCATCCAGTCCGTGTACCCGCCCGGATCGGTGTTCAAACACGTGGTGGCCTCGGCCGGGCTGCACTACGGCATGATCGACCCCCAGGAGACCGTGCTCTGCACCGGGTCCACCCGGCTCGGGCGGCGGGTCTTCCGCTGCTGGCGCAAGGGCGGCCACGGCAACGTCAACCTCGAGCGCGCCCTGATCGAATCCTGCGACGTCTATTTCTATAAGATGGGCAAGAAGCTGACCGTGGACCGCATGGCCGAATTCGCCAACGCCGTGGGCTTCGGCCACAAGACCGGCATCCGGCTGCCCCACGAGAAGGCGGGCAACATCCCGACCCGTGAATGGAAGCGCAAGCGGTTCGGCGAATCCTGGCAGGGCGGCGACAACCTGAACATGGCCATCGGCCAGGGCTACACCCTGGTCACGCCGCTCCAGGTGGCCCGCTTCTTCGCCGGGATACTGAACGGCGGCAAGCTGCTCAAGCCCCTCCTGCTCAAGGACGCCAAAACCGAGGTCCAGGCCGAAGTCCCCCTGACGCCGGACCAGCTCGAACGCATAAAGCGCGCCCTGGTCCAGACCGTGGTCGACGACCACGGCACCTGCCGCAGGCTGCGCACCAAAGACGTGACCGTGGGCGGCAAGACCGGCACGGCCCAAGTGGTCCGGCTCACGGACGAGCTCAAGGAGCTCAAGGACCACGAAATCCCGTACCGCTTCCGCGACCACGCCTGGATGGCCGCCATCGCCGAAAAGGACGGCAAACGGTTCGCCATCGCCGCCCTGGTGGAACACGGCCTGCACGGCGGCTCAGGTGCGGGCCCCGTGGTCAAGGCGGTCATCGACTACCTGTTCAAGGGTGAAATCCGGCTCAAGCCCGAGGAACGAAAGGCCGAGGCCCGGCGCGTGCGCGCCCTTTCCCTGAAATCCCAGAAGGCCGCCGCCCAAAAAAAGGAGAAGCCCGATGCCGATTGACAGACGGCTCCTGCTCTATATCAACTGGCCGCTGCTCGGCATGGCCGTCATCCTCTTCCTGGTGGGCGTGCTCAACCTCTATTCC
The DNA here is from genome assembly GCF_026000375.1 of Pseudodesulfovibrio portus. Taxonomy (NCBI): domain Bacteria; kingdom Pseudomonadati; phylum Thermodesulfobacteriota; class Desulfovibrionia; order Desulfovibrionales; family Desulfovibrionaceae; genus Pseudodesulfovibrio; species Pseudodesulfovibrio portus. The sequence goes on along the minus strand of NZ_AP026708.1, from coordinate 2,134,044 downwards.
GCCTCGGGCTTCCGGCTCGAGGGGGGCATGAACCTGGCTCCCTACTACCACCGGCAACTGCTCTGGGGCCTCATGGGGCTGTGCGGCATGACCGTCTTCATGTTCTTCGACTACCGCCACCTGAAGACCCTGGCCTGGCCCCTGTTCTGGATCACCGTGGCCCTGCTGATAGCCGTCTTCTTCATGGGCAAGACCATCTACGGGGCGCGCCGCTGGCTCGACCTCGGGTTCATGAACTTCCAGCCCTCGGAGCTGGCCAAGATCGCCATCCTCATCGTGGGCGCGCGCATTTTGTCCAAGGAGCGCGAACCGCTCGACTTCATCCGGCTGGTATACGTTCTCGGCGTGGGGCTGGTCCTGGCCGGGCTGATCATCAAGCAGCCCGACCTCGGAAGCGGCCTGTCCATCCTGATGATCCTCGGCGGCATGATCCTGTTCCGGGGCGTCACGGCGCGGGTGTTCAAGACCTGCCTGGTGGCCATCCCCGCGCTCATGCCGCTGTCCTGGTTCTTCCTGCACGACTACCAGAAGCAGCGCATCATGACCTTCCTGGACCCGACCACAGACCCCCTGGGCGCGGGCTACCACATCATCCAGTCCGAGATCGCCATCGGCTCCGGCGGGTTCTGGGGCAAAGGGTTCCTCGAAGGCACACAATCCCAGCTGCGCTTCCTGCCGGAGCGGCACACGGACTTCGCCGTGGCCGTGTTCGGCGAGGAGTGGGGATTCGTCGGAACCATGGTCCTGCTCTCCCTTTTCTGCTTCTTTCTCTACCAGATAGTGGTCATCGCACGGGACGCCAGAGGCCTTTTCGGATCGTACCTTGCGGCGGGCGTGTTCTTCTATTTCTTCTGGCAAATCCTGATAAATACGGGTATGGTCCTCGGGCTGATGCCGGTGGTCGGCATCCCCCTTCCATTCATCAGTTACGGGGGCAGCGCGACACTGGTGAATTTTTGCCTTATCGGACTTGTGCTCAATGTTTCCATGCGCCGATTCCTGTTCAAACAGGCGTAAGCGCAAGAATTCACAAACCCGTCTCACACGGCGGGTATTGCAGGAGCGGTTTTCATGGCTAGAGACGAGATAAACGCGTTTTTGGGGGCCGGAACCAACTATCACGGCAAGTTGCATTTCCAGGGTGCGGTGCGCATCGACGGCAACTTCCAGGGTGAGGTGGTGTCCGAAGGAACGCTGGTCATCGGCCAGGAAGCCGTAGTCGACGGGCAGGTCAAGGTGGGCCAGCTCGTCCTTTCCGGCAAGATCAAGGGCGAAGTCGAGGCGAAAACCAAGGTCGTCCTCCATAAGACGGCCAATTTACAGGGGAACATCAGGACGCCTGTCCTGGTTGTCGAGGAAGGTGCAGTGCTGGAAGGCGCGCTCGTCATGGGCGGGGCCAGCATCGCTACGGACGCAAAAACGGAAAAAGACTCCCCTCAGTCGTAACCCGGTCGCGGGACCGCTGTTTTTCCAGCCGGTGCAAAGGCAAAAAGCCTTTGACACAGTGCTGGAAATTGGGTACTTCCCTATGACTTTGCGCCAAAATTCACAACCTCATCGGGGGCATATGGTATGGTAATACCTGATTCAACAATCGTAATCCAAGGGGCCAGCTTCCTTGCGATGATTTTTCTGCTGAATAAGATCCTCATTGATCCTATTCGCACAATCATCAGCAAACGCAAGAAGTTGATGGATGACCAGCTGGAGAAGATCGAAGGCTTCAACACGGGTGCCGCAGACAAGGTGGCGGACTACGAGGCGCAGCTCGCCGAGGCCCGCAAGGAAGCCAACGGCATCCGTAACGCCGCCAAGGACGAAGGTGTGGCCGAAGAGCACGCCCTGATGTCCGTCGCGGGCAAGGAAGCCTCCGGCACCATCCAGGCCGCTCGCACCGAGATTCAGTCTCAGGTCAAGAGCGCCATGGATCAGTTGACCAAGGACGTGGACAAATACGCTGAGCAGGCAACAGGCAAAATCCTGGGCCAGGCTTAGACGAGAGGAGGATTTGATCTTGAAAAGGACAGTGTTTTTTGCGGTCCTGCTGACCGCCCTGGCTATCTCCTCTGTCGCTTTTGCCAGTGCTGAAGGGGGCCATGCAGTTTTCACGGCCGACAACGTGAAGAACTACGGCCTTCGCATCCTGAACTTCGTTATCTTCGCCTTCCTGCTCTACAAGTTTGCCGGAGCCAAGGTGAAGGACTTCTTCGTCGGTCGCCGCGACGGCATCAAGCAGGATCTCGACGATCTGCAGGCACGCCAGGCAGAAGCCGAGAAGAAGCTCAAGGACGTGGAAGCCAGCATCGCCAACATGGCGCAGGAAAAGCAGCAGATCCTGGAAGACGCCAAGGCGCAAGGGGAAAGCATCAAGGCCGCCATCATCGAGAAGGCCAAGAGGGATGCCGAGGCTCTGACCGAACAGGCCCAGCGCACCGCTTCCAACGAAGCCCAGGCCGCCATCGACACCATCCGCGGCGAAATGGCCGAAATGGTGATCGAGGCCGCTCAGAAGATCGTTGCCGAGAAGCTGAGCGCCGAGGACCACGACAAGCTCGTGGATGACTATTTAACAAAGGTGGTGCTCAATTGATCGGTAACGTAGTTTCCCGCCGCTACGCCAAGGCTCTTTTCGCGGTTGGCGCCGCAAAGGGCGAAGCCGAGCAGGCGAAGTACGGCGAGCAGCTTGTCGCCATTGGTGCTTCCATCGAGAGCGCACCTGAGGCAACCGCCTTCTTCCACAACCCGGCGTTCACCGCCGAGGAGAAGAAGGCTGTTTTGAGCAAGCTGGTCCAGAAGGTTTCCGTGGACCAGATGGTCGAGAACTTCTGTAATCTCCTGGCCGACAATGGCCGGGTCGAGATGCTTCCCGCCATCGCTTCGGATTACAAGGCTATGATCGACGCCGTGTCCGGCGTCATCGCTGGTGAACTGATCACCGTAAGCGAACTCTCCGAGGATAGAAAATCTGCAATCCAGGCCAACCTCGAAAAGCAGGCCGGCAAGAAGCTGGAACTGTCTTTCGCCACCGACAAGGACATCCTTGGCGGGATCGTCCTCAAGGTGGGCGACAAGGTTATGGACGCCAGCCTCAAGGCTCAGCTGCAGATTTTGAAAGAAAATATTAAAAGGGGTGAGTAGGGCAATGCAGATCAAAGCAGAAGAAATCAGCAAAATCATTCAGGACCAGATTCAGAATTATGAGTCTCGTGTTGAAATGAGCGAGACCGGTACCGTCCTCTACGTTGGTGACGGTATTGCTCGCGTGCACGGCGTTGAGAACGTCATGGCCATGGAGCTGCTGGAATTCCCCGGCGGCATCAAGGGCATGGTGCTCAACCTGGAAGAGGACAACGTCGGCGTGGCCCTGCTGGGCTCCTGTGCCGGTGTTAAGGAAGGCGACCCGGTCAAGCGTACCGGCCAGATTTACTCCGTGCCCGTCGGCGACGGCGTCATGGGCCGCGTTGTCAACCCCCTGGGCGAGCCCCTGGACGGCTTGGGACCCATCGAGGCCACCGAAGTCCGCCCCGTCGAGCTGAAGGCTCCCGGCATCATCGCCCGTAAGTCCGTTCACGAACCGTGCTACACCGGTCTCAAGGCCATCGACGCCATGACCCCGGTCGGCCGCGGTCAGCGCGAACTGGTCATCGGTGACCGCCAGACCGGCAAGACCGCCGTCTGCGTGGACGCCATCCTGGCCCAGAAGACCACCGACGTGCACTGCTTCTACGTGGCCATCGGCCAGAAGAAGGCATCCGTCGCCCTGGTTGCCGACGTTCTCCGTCAGCACGGCGCAATGGAATACACCACCATCGTCTCCGCCACCGCTTCCGAGCCCGCTCCGCTGCAGTTCATCGCTGCCTACACCGGCGCGACCATGGCAGAGTTCTACCGCGACAACGGCAAGCACGCCCTGATCTGCTACGATGACCTTTCCAAGCAGGCCACCGCTTACCGCGAAATGTCCCTCCTGCTTCGTCGTCCTCCGGGCCGTGAAGCATTCCCCGGCGACGTCTTCTACCTGCACTCCAGGCTCCTGGAACGTTCCTGCAAGGTCAACGACTCCCTCGGCGCCGGTTCCCTGACCGCTCTCCCGGTCATCGAAACCCAGGCCGGTGACGTCTCCGCGTTCATTCCGACCAACGTTATCTCCATTACCGACGGTCAGATCTACCTGGAGCCCAACCTGTTCCTGTCCGGCGTCCGCCCGGCCATCAACGTCGGTCTCTCCGTCTCCCGAGTCGGCGGTTCCGCACAGATCAAGGCCATGAAGCAGGTCGCAGGTACCCTGCGTCTCGACCTCGCCCAGTATCGTGAACTGGCGGCGTTCGCTTCCTTCGGTTCCGATCTGGACAAGGCCACCCAGGCAAAGCTCAACCGCGGCGCCCGCATGGTCGAACTCCTGAAGCAGCCCCAGTACAAGCCGCAGACCGTCCAGGAACAGGTTTCCGTTCTGTATGCCGGCACCCGCGGCTTCCTGGATGACGTTCCGGTCGAAGCCGTCATCAAGTTCGAAGCCGAATTCCTCGACTTCATGAACAACACCAAGTCTGCCGTTCTCGACGCCATCGCCGAGAAGGAAAAGATCGACGACGCCGTCGAAGCTGACCTCAAGGCCGCGATCGAAGAGTTCAAGAAAGGCTTCAGCGCTTAACTAAGGGGTAACTGAATGGCTTCGTTAAGAGACGTCCAAAATCAGATAGTTGGCGTCAAGAAAACCAAGCAGATCACCAAGGCCATGAATATGGTGGCCTCGGCAAAACTGCGCAACGCACAGGAGCGTATCGAACGCTTCCGTCCGTATGCGGACAAGTTTTATGAGATGCTCGGGGACTTGGCGGCCGGCGCTGACGAATCGGTACACCCGCTGCTGGAAGTCCGGGACGAAGTAAAGACCGTGGGCATCATGGTCACCACTTCCGACCGCGGCCTCTGTGGCGCATTCAATGTCAATATCATCAATAAGGCCATGAAACTGGCCAACGAGAAGGCGGCCGAGGGCAAGGCCATCAAGATGTACTGCATCGGCAAGAAAGCCCGTGACGCCTTCAGGAAGACCGACTACGAAATCGTTCGCGCAGAAGCGGACGCCATGACCAACTTCGACTTCACCCTGGCAGCCAGCGTCGGCAACGAGCTGATCGCCGGCTACATCGAGGGCGAACTCGACGAAGTTCATGTCGTGTTCGGTGAATTCGTGAGCATGGCCAAACAGCCGCCCGTCGATCTGACCGTCCTGCCCATGGCAGCCGACGAGGAAGAAGGCGCGGGAGGCAGCTCTGGCGACTACTTGTATGAACCGTCGGTTGAGGGACTGCTCGCAGAGTTGCTTCCTCGTTTCATAAAAGTCCAGGTCTACCGAGGCCTGCTCGACACTTCGTGCTCCGAGCATGCAGCCCGTATGGCTGCCATGGACAACGCCACCAAGGCGTGTGACGAACTGTCGGATAGCCTGACCTTGCTCTACAACAAGACAAGGCAGGCCGCCATTACTGGCGATCTCATGGACATTGTCGGCGGCGTGGAAGCGCTGAAAGGATAAAAGGGGGCTATGAAAATGGCTAATACTGGTAAAATCGTTCAGGTAATCGGCGCCGTCGTCGACGTCGAATTTGCCGAAGGGAATCTTCCCAACATTCTGTCTGCGTTGGAGATTAAAAACCCCAACAACACTGACGCTCCCGTGCTGATCTGCGAATGCGCACAGCACCTGGGTAACAACGTCGTTCGCACCATCGCCATGGACGCCACCGAAGGTCTCGTCCGCGGCATGGCATGCGTCGACCTGGAATCTCCCATCACCGTTCCCGTCGGTTCCGGTTCTCTGGGCCGCATCATGAACGTCGTCGGCGAACCCGTTGACGAACTGGGCGAAGTACCCTGCGAAAAGCGTCTCCCCATTCACCGTGACGCTCCCGCCTTCACCGAACAGTCCACCAAGGTGGAACTGCTCGAAACCGGCATCAAGGTCGTTGACCTGCTCATCCCGTTCCCCAAGGGCGGCAAGATGGGCCTGTTCGGCGGCGCCGGTGTCGGCAAGACCGTTATCCTGATGGAAATGATCAACAACATCGCCAAGCAGCACGGTGGTATCTCCGTGTTCGCCGGTGTTGGTGAGCGTACCCGTGAGGGCAACGACCTTTACCACGAAATGAAGGACGCCGGCGTTCTGGAGAAAGCGGCATTGGTCTACGGCCAGATGAACGAACCTCCGGGAGCCCGTGCTCGTGTTGCTCTGACCGCACTGACCTGCGCAGAGTACTTCCGTGACGAAGAAGGCCAGGACGTGTTGCTCTTCATCGACAACATCTTCCGCTTCACCCAGGCAGGCGCAGAGGTGTCCGCACTTCTCGGCCGCATGCCTTCCGCAGTTGGTTACCAGCCGACCCTGGGCACCGACCTCGGTGGCCTTCAGGAGCGCATCACCTCCACCAACAAGGGTTCGATCACCTCGGTCCAGGCCGTTTACGTCCCCGCCGATGACTTGACCGACCCCGCACCGGCCACCACCTTCGCGCACCTTGACGGTACGCTGGTTCTGTCCCGTCAGATCGCCGAGCTCGGCATCTACCCTGCGGTTGACCCGCTGGACTCCACCTCCCGCATCCTGTCTCCGGATGTCTTGGGCGACGTGCACTACTCCACCGCCCGTGAAGTTCAGTCCGTGCTCCAGAAGTACAAGGACCTGCAGGACATCATCGCCATCCTCGGTATGGACGAACTGTCCGACGACGACAAGCTGACCGTTGCCCGTGCACGCCGCATCCAGCGCTTCCTGTCGCAGCCCTTCCACGTTGCCGAAGTCTTCACCGGCGTCTCCGGCGTCTACGTCAAGACCGAAGACACCGTGCAGGCCTTCCGCGACATCCTGGACGGCAAGTACGACGACCTGCCCGAGCAGGCCTTCTACATGTGCGGTGGTATCGAGGAAGCCATAGAGAAAGCCAAGCAGTAAGCGAGGTAAACAATGGCCAATACTCTGAAGCTCGAGATCGTCACTCCCGACCGGAAAGTCCTTTCCGAGGACGTGGAATACGTGGGCGCACCCGGTATCATGGGTGAATTCGGCGTCCTGCCGAAGCACGTCCCGTTCCTGTCCGCCCTGGGAGTCGGCAATCTCCATTACAAACAGAACGGCAAGGCGCATTACGTCTTCGTCGCCGGTGGATTCGCCGAAGTCAGCAACGACCAGGTCACCATCCTGGCCGAGGTTGCCGAGATGGCCACCGAGATCGACACTGACCGCGCCCAGAAGGCCAAGGAGCGTGCCGAACAGCGCGCTGCCGCCGCCAAGGAAAAGGTCGACGCCGCTCGCAACCAGGCTGCATTGAAGCGGGCTATCTCCCGCATCAACTGCAAGTCCTCCGGCCAAAACGCCGGCACCTGCTAGCCAGACCTGATCCTCACCCTACAAATAAAAGGGCGGTCCCAAACGGGACCGCCCTTTTTACTTTTCCGGCTCCCAAACCGTTGTAGGGCAGCCCCATGAACCATACGGCCATGACCATGGTGCAGAGGCGTACGGAGCCTTTCCAGTTGAAACCAGGAGAGGAGACCCCATGTGTCGGTTTCGGAATCGTGAGAAGCCCAGCCGGGCCATATGCAGGGCAATCAGGGCGGCAACGGATTGCAATGCGGGATAAATAAAGGGCACAGCGCCTCCTCAGGGTATATGCATACCTCAATCCAGCGCAAACGTGTGGTCGGGAAAAGACGGATGGAAGCTACAGTCCGAGCTTGGCCTTGAGAGCTTCCCACACCCGATCCGGCGTGAGTTCCTTCATGCAGCGGAAATGGCCCTCGGGACACTTCCTGGGGCCGTGCAGGCCGCAGGGACGGCAGGAGACATCGGCTTCCAGGACCGTGGAGTGCACGCCGCGCGGGAAAAACCCGAGCTTCTCCACAGTGGGGCCGAACAGGGCCACTAGGGGCACGTCCTGTGTCCAGGCCAGATGCATGGGGCCGGAGTCGTTGGTCAGGTATCCGTCGAGCCGGCCGAGATAGGCGGCCAGTTCCGGCAGGGAGAGCCTGCCCGCAAGATTGATGACCCGCGACGGGTCGGCCAAAGCGCCGTCGACAACCTGCTGCGCCACGCCCTCCTCGCCCGGTCCGGCAAAGACCAGAACGTGCGCGCCGGACTCCACCGCCCTGCGCACGATGTCGCTGAAATACTCCACAGGCCAGCACTTGGTGGGCCATGTGGAACCCGGGTGGATGCCGAGCACCGGGCCGGAAAAGCCCGCCTCCGCCCAAAACGCATCCGCCGCCTCGGTGGCCTGGTCTGCCAGAACCAGCTTCGCCCGGGGGGCCGGGCCTTCAATGCCCAGCGGACGGACCAGCTCCATGAGCCGCTCGATCTCGGCAAGCTCGTCGAACCGCCGGTCCACCGTCTCGGTGTAGGCGAACCGGTTGTACCACGGATGGGAATACCCGATGCGCCGGGTGATGCCGGTGGCTCCGGAAACAAAGGCCGACCGCAGGCTGGCGTGCGCGGATATCCACAGGTCGAACCCCTCGCGACCGATCTCCCAGCCGAGGCGCACCGCCGCGTTCAGGGATTTCTGCTTGCCGCGCTTGGCAAAGGGACGCACCCGCGTGATCTCCGGCTGCCCTTCGAACACCGGCTCCACGCCGCTGCGCACGAAAAAGTCGATTTCGGCACCGGGGAACCGATCCTTGAGCGCCCGCAAAAGGGGCAGGGTCAACACGGCGTCGCCAAGGAAGGCGGTCTGCCAGACACCTATTTTTGTGTATTCCTGCATCGGAATCAGATGTATCCTGTCTGGGATGTTCAGGCAACGGTTGATCTCATCGCCGCATGCCGGTAACCTGTCCGCACCAAAGGAGACACCATGAAATACATCATGTTCGAAGACTTTTCCGGCGCGCCGGTTCCCGTCATATTCCCCAATCGCATCAACTTCGACGAGATGCGCGAGCAGATGCCCTACACCACGGCCCTGTCCGCAGGCTACGTCTCCCTCGGGCCCGAAGGCTTCCGCTGCCACGGCAAGTCCAAGGAACTCGAACTCGAAGCCAACCCCGCCGACGCCGCCGTCATCGCCGACAAGTTCGAAGACGTCACCAGCTAGCCGGGACGAAGCGGTCTACCGCCTCCGGCGGCCGGGGGAAGGGGAGAGGGAAACCTTTTGGCAAAAGGCTTCCCTCTCCCCTTCCCCCGGACCCCCATCCCCTCTTCCTTCCCAAACTTTTTGTAGGCGCATCCGCGCGGTTTTCGGTTAAGGGCAGATGTGCCTCTTTCCTCACGCCGTTTCGACACGCCACTACACGTTATTTCCAATGACGAAAGACGGGGATTGTGGCGTAGGCACCGTCCCGAAGGATTTACGCAAAGTTGCCAGCGGCGCACCGCTGGCAACTTTGCGTGAAGACTTCGGGACTTTCCGTGCGGCCCAAACCAAGGCGCTCTCTCGCCCCGCACGCCCCTCGCCGACAGGCGACCCAAAAAGTTTGGAAGGGGGGTCCAGGGGGGAAACTTTTCCAAAAGTTTCCCCCCTGGCCGCCGGAGGCATCCCCGGCTAGGCGAGTTTTTTCATCAGCCAGGCCATGTTCTTGCCGAGGACGGACATGGTCTCCATGCCTTCCGCGTCGTTCAGGACCTCGCCCTTTTCGCGGCCGAATCCCATGTTCCAGTAGCGGGAGCCGGGCACGACCATCTGATTGATGAAGAAGAATGCGTTCAGGGTGTTGAAGACCTGGATGGCGCCGCCCCGGCGGGCTGCGACCACGCCCGCGCCGACCTTGCGCGCGTACATGGAGTCGTTGACCAGGCCGACCATGCCGACGCGGTCGATGAGCGCGGACATCTCGGTGGAGATGGTGGCGAAATAGGTGGGCGAGCCGAGAATGATGCCGTCCGCCTCGTCCATCTTGGCGATACACTCGTTGACGAAATCATTGTCCACGGCGCAGCGGCGGTCCTTGTTCTCCGCGCACTTGTAGCAGGCGATGCAGCCGTGCATCTTCTTGCCGCCCAGTTCCACCAGTTCGGTCTCGATCCCCTCGGCCTCCAATTCGGCCAGGACCTTGTTGATCATCTCGGCGGTGTTGCCGCCCTTGCGGGCGGAACCGTTGAATGCGACTACTTTCATGGAATTCTCCTAATAGGTGTTGTGGTGAATGCGTTCTTCCAGATACCGGCTCTCGGACCTGGGGGCCTGCGCGGGCCAGCCCAGGGGCGCAAAACCGAGCGGGACGACGTGTTCGGGCAGCTTGAGCAGCTTCCTGAAGGCGGCTACCCGATCCTCCATGGGATAGATGCCGGTCCAGACCCCGCCCAGGCCGAGGCCGTGGGCGGCCAGGAGCAGATTCTCCATGGCTGCGGCGCAGTCCTGCACCCAATACCCCGGGTACTTCTCCTTGGACAGGTCGCCGCAGACCAGGATTCCCAGCGGGGCCTGGAGAACCATCTTGACGTACGGGTGGATGTTCGCCACGCGGTCCAGCACGGCGCGGTCGTCCACCACCACGAACTGCCAGGGCTGGGCATTGCCCGCGCTGGGGGCCATCATGGCCGCGTCCAGGATGTCGCGGATCATCTCCCCGGGCACGGGCCGGTCCTCGAATTTGCGGATGCTGCGCCGGGTGCGCAGGGCTTCCATGATTTCCATATGCATCTCTCCTTGCTTTCCGGTTCCCCGGGGAGTTGTTTACCTCGATCCTCTTTTCTGCTAATGGTTGCAAAAGATCAAGTACGCACTTTCAAGTTCTATAGTTACCAAAAAGATACTGTCATTTCCGGGCCGCCCAAGCGGACGACGAACCGGCGAGGAGTGAGGAATGGGCGGAGACTGCAGCCTGAAGTTCTGTGGAAACAAGAAGTATTATTGCAGCGTGGAACTGACGCTGCAGGTCATCGGCGGCAAGTGGAAGCCGATCATCATCCACCGGCTGGGCAACGACGGGACCCTGCGGTTCAGCGCGGTGAAGCGGTCCATCCCCAACATCACCCAGAAGATGCTGACCCAGCAGCTCAGGGAGCTGGAAGCGGACGGCATCGTGCATCGTGAAGTATACCCCCAAGTGCCGCCCAAGGTCGAGTATTCCCTGACCGGGCTGGGGCAAAGCATCATGCCGGTCATCGAAAACCTCTGCGACTGGGGCCGCAAGTACGAGGACTGGCACGCCGAAAACGTGCCAGCCGCCGCCGTGTGACGACATGCACGAAAAATGTGCAAAATTCTTCCATCAAACGGGCGAGTGATGTATTGTCGGCATCCATACGGAGGTTTGCCATGTCCCGCGACCATACCGCCCCGACCGGGAGCCTGCCCGTGCTCGACCTGGACGGGGCCTGCGAATTCCTTGAACTGACCCGCTCGGAGATCATGGTCCTGGTGCCCCAGGCCATGATCGAGATTCGCGAGAAATTCGAATTGATGCGCCAGGACATCAAGTCCGACACCCTCGGCGACGTCCACCGCCACGCCCATACCATCAAGAGCGTGGCCGCCTCCATCGGCGCCCAATCCGTCCGCCAAACCGCCGAAGCCCTTGAACATCACGCTACCACCCGTACCCCCACCGACTGCCCCCGACTGGCCCAAGCCCTCAACCAGGAAATCGCCTCCTTGTCCCAGGCCATAGCCGCCCTCCCCAAATAATTCCCCCTCCCGCCTTTCTACCTCTCCCCGCGAGGGAAGCGTAGCGCCCCCTCGCCTCTTCTTTCCCTGAAGCGACTTGGGTGCGGCACGCACCCAACAGCGGCTCCCCGCCTCTCCTGGCGAAGAAGCGAAGCGGCCCTTCGCCCTCTTCCCCCCGGTGACCAGAGGCTTTCGAGAGTGGGTCAGATGTGCATTTTCTCGGGCGCAGCCGTACCACAGCCGTACACCCGTACGGCGAGGACAGCGGCAAGCCCGGGAAAATGTGCGGATGGCCCGCTATCGGAAGCCGGCACTCCCCCGGACAAACGAAAGAAAAGCCCCGCCCGGCAACGCCGGACGGGGCTTGATTTCGTTTGTCCGGGGACTACCCCTTGCATTTGTGCTTCAGGGATGTGCCCTCCACCACAAAAACGACCGACTCGGACACGTTGGTGGCCAGGTCGCCGATACGTTCCAGGTGGCGGGCCCCGATGATGGTGTGCACGCCCCGTTCCACGATGCGCGACTCGGTAACCATCTCGCTGACCATCTGGCGCAGGATGGCGATATTCAGGTCGTCGGCCTTGTCGTCCATGCGGCAGACCTGCCCGGCAAGGGAAACGTCGTCGTCCACGTAGGCCTTGAGGGCGTCGGACAGCATGGTCTTGACGGTGACTGCCAGGCTCTCCATCTTGGGGTTGTGCGGCATGGGCGGCCGGGTGGACAGGAAGAGCGCCCGGTGCGCCAGGTTGACGGCCTCGTCGCCGAGGCGCTCCAGGTTCACGACGATGCGCTGGGCGCCGACGATGGTGCGCAGGTCCACGGCCATGGGTTGGTCGAGGGCGAGCAGCTCCAGGCTGAAGTTGTCGATCTCGTCCTCCATCTCGTTGATGACGTCGTCGCCCACGATGACGGACTCGGCCAGATCGGAGTCGTTCTCCAGGTACGCCTTGATGGCCTTGTGCACGGCGGACTCGCTCAGCGCGGCCATGCGCAGGACCATGACCTTGAGGTCCTCGAGTTTCTTGGAAAAATGTGCTCTCTGTTCCATATGGTTGTCCTCTGTCCCGGCCTAGCCGAACCGACCGGTGATGTAGTCCTCGGTCTGCTTGTTGGCCGGGTTGGTGAACATGGTCTTGGTGTCGTCGACCTCAACGAGCTTGCCCATGTAGAAGAACGCGGTGCGATCGGACACGCGGGCGGCCTGCTGCATGGAGTGGGTGACGATGATAATGGTAAATTCCTTCTTCAACTCGTGAATCAGATCCTCGATCTTCTGGGTGGCGATGGGGTCCAGGGCGGACGCGGGCTCGTCCATGAGCAGGACCTCGGGCTCCACGGCAAGGGCGCGGGCGATGCACAGCCGCTGCTGCTGGCCGCCGGACAACCCCAGGGCGGAGGTATGCAGCCGGTCCTTGACCTCGTCCCACAGGGCGGCGCCGAGCAGGGACTCCTCCACCTTCTGCTCCATGAACTGCTTGTCCTTCACGCCGTTCACGCGCAACCCGTAGGCCACGTTCTCGAAAATGGTCTTGGGGAAGGGGTTGGGCTTCTGGAAGACCATGCCGATGCGGCGACGCAGGCTGACCACGTCGATACCCGAGGCATAGATGTCCTCACCGTCCAGGACCATCTTTCCCTGCACCTTGGTGCCCGGGATGAGGTCGTTCATGCGGTTGATGCACCGCAGATACGTGGACTTGCCGCAACCGGACGGCCCGATGAGGGCAGTCACGCGGTTCAGCTCGAATTCGAGGCTGATGTCTTCCAGGGCCTTGAAATCACCGTAGTAAAAATCAAGGTTGGTGGAAGCCACCTTGATGGCGGTCGTCATTGTGTTTCTCCATGACAAAAAAATATGCCGCGCGGCACGCGACCAAACACGACTACCTCCGGGCGGTTACGTTCGAATGACCCGTTTGTTACATTTGCGTGACAGTGGCTGCGGCGTCAAGGGGATTCGACCCTGATCTTCAGAGCCGTCCCGGTTCGGGAGAAGGAAGGGGTCAACCGGCCTTTCGGGGCTGTATTGAAATGAACCACCATCCTCAGCCGGTCCGGATGCTCGCCGATGACGATGTGTTTGACCACGCCCTTGGAGCGGACCACGTTCCCGGTGGCCAGCTTCCACCCCGCGCGCAGGTCGATGACCAGCCGCCGGGGGTTGTCCAGGTTCATGTATGACGTGTCGCCCACCTCCCTGTCCGCCCGGACCGTTATGGTGAAGCCGTCGGCGCTTTCGTCCAGGCTGACGCTCCTGATGGTGCCGGGGCCGGTCTTGGCCACGGGCGCGGGAGCGGGAGCAGGTGCAGGTGCAGGTGCAGGTTCGGGCGCGGGAGCAGTTGCAGGGGCCGGTGCGGGGGTAGGAGAAGGTTCGGCCACGGGAGCCGGTTTCGGGGGTTCCGCCACAGCCTGTTGGGGAACGGTCGATTCGGGCGGCAGGGTCGATTCGCCGTCAATGGCGTCCGGGTCCATGGGCGGGACCGTCTCGCTGCCGTCGGGCAGGACTACGGGCAGGACCGTGAAGTCCACCTCCATGCGCACCTCGTTGCGTACGTCATCCCCGGCCTCGCCCCCCCTGGTCGCGCCCAGGGACGCGTACATGGTGGAAACCAGGAATCCTACGGCCACGCACGCACCAAGGAAGCGGAACCATTGCCCGAATGTTCGCGACATTGCTCACCCTCGTTGAATTTCAGTGTGAGAGATATACTGGAAACGGCCCAAAATGGCAAAGGCCCGGACCGGAGCATCAGATGGATGCATAAAACTCCGTCAGGTGAGCGGCCACGCGGCCGTCGGACCAGTGGTCTTCCATGAACCGGCGGCCCCTTTCGCCCGCGGCCCGGCACTGTTCGCGGTCATTGACCAGGTCACGCAGCAGGGACGTCAGCCCGGCCCGGTCCCGGGCCGCCAGCCACGGCAGGTCGCCCGTGCCCGCGAACTCGGACACCCTGTCCCGGTTCCACTCGTCGAGTCCCGCGATGACGGCCACGCCCTGCGAGAGCCCCTCCAGGCTGGACACGCCGTAGTAGCCCTGCATGTGGTCGAACAGCACGTGACACCGCCGCTTGCGGGCCAGGCACTCGCTGTTGGGCACGTCGTCGATGAGGTCCACGGAAATATGGACCTTGCGCTTGTTGATCTCTTTGACGGCGGCCAGAAAGTCGTCGGTGTTCTTGAGGTCCTTGCGGGTGGGCGAATGGCAGACCTTGAGCTGGCCGGGGTCGTCGAACCGGCCCCACAGCGGCATGAACAGCGGCTCGTCTATGGGCACCAGGTTCGGCTGCCAGCGCGCCTCGGGCAGCAGGTGCATGAGGTCCGGGGTGGACACCAGCAGGTTCCTGCGGTCGAGCTGTTCATACTTGCGGCGGAAGGACTCCGGGTCGGAGCGAAAATCGTGGTGGCCGTGGTGGTGGTGGACTATGCCCTTGCCCTTGATGAAGTCGGCGGGGATCAGGCCGCCGAAGGACTGACGCTCGTCGCAGGTCATGTGGAAGTGGAAAATATCCGCCTCCTGCATGAGCATGCGCAGCTCCTCCAGGCCGTCCGGACCGATGTCCGGCACGTGGATGTCCTTTTCCCAGCCGTGGGTGTAGCGCGTCTCCAGGGTGACCAGGCGTGCGGAATGGGGGGAGTGGTTCCGAATGGCCTTGCAGAACTGGATGGCCGTCCCGGCGGGATCATTGATGGCGAACATGAGGATGCGCATAACCTCTCCCTATTGCCCGTACACGATGTCCACGTTGTCGATGAAGCGGCGGACCTCGGCGGCCACCTCTGCGGCCCGGTCCAGGTCGCCGTCCCTGCCCGCCATCTCGATGGCCGCACCCCATTCGGTCAGGACATCGAAGCCGAAGGACGCGCCGGTCCCCTTGAGCTTGTGCCCGAGCTGCCGGACGGACTCCGGGTCCCGGGCGGCCAGGGCGGCTTCGAGCTGATCCTGTTCCTCGCGGCGGATCTCCATGTACCGGCCCATGATGGGCTGGAGCTCGGGATCGATGACGACCTTGATCCTGGACATGCCGCTACTCGCCTTTTGCCGGGCCCTTTTCCACGGCGTGCAGTTCCCCGGTCTTGTCGCCGGACAGGTCCAGCCCGTCGAATTCGGCGGAAGCGGGCAACCGGACCGTCAGGGTCCGCAGCTCGTCCAGCAGGGCCGTTGTCGGATTGAGGGAGCAGTCCAGGACGTGGCCGCCCCTGGCCCGGTCGGCGGTCAGGAAATGCCAGTGGAAGCCGGGCACGTTCACGCCCTTGACGAACGGCGGCGAATAATAGCCCACCAGGGTCCCCTCGCCGGAGAGGGTGACGACGACCTGCTGCTTGGCCACCTCGGCCAGGGGGTCATAGGGGGGGCTCTGCTTTGGGATGGCCCGCGCCTTGACCGACGGGAACACGCCGTCGATGCGGATGGCCCAGAACACGTTCTTGGACGGCAGCCCCGCGACCACGGCCTCGTTCAACGCCGCCAGGGAGTCGATGGTCCCCAGGTCCAGGGTCCGGTCGCCGCCGAAAAAGGAGACCGTGGCAAAGGGAATGGCCGCCGCGCCCGGGGCGACAACGGCCGCGCCCCCGGCTGACACGTGGTAGCCCACGCCGTCGAGCACCACCAGCTC
This sequence comes from Pseudodesulfovibrio portus, assembly GCF_026000375.1. NCBI lineage: Bacteria > Pseudomonadati > Thermodesulfobacteriota > Desulfovibrionia > Desulfovibrionales > Desulfovibrionaceae > Pseudodesulfovibrio > Pseudodesulfovibrio portus. The sequence continues at coordinate 2,117,828 of NZ_AP026708.1, read as the reverse complement.
TCCGTCGATGCCGTTGAGCGTGCCGAGGCCGAAATCGCCCTTGCGCGCCAACTCGGCCATGGTCATGTCCCCTTCGTACAACCCGGCCAGGAGGGCGTCGATGGTCGAATACTGGAAAACCGCGTCCCCGGCCAGCGAGGGCGCGGCCAGGAACAGGGCCAACCCGAGGGCGGGGAGAAGGAGCCGGAGTCGTCTGGAAAATGAGATCATGATCTGTTCCCCGTTCTGTTGAAAATTACCTACAGGGGCTCGCGCAGCTTCTTGACCCACACCTCGCCGGTCTGGGTGTTGAACAACAGCTTGCGTCCCCGTTGTCCGCCCACATCCTCCACCTGGATGTCCAGGCGGGCGAACTTGAGCAGCTTCCTGGCCATGGCGATGTTCCGCCTGCCGATGTCATAGGTGGTGTTCTCCACGTTGCGCACGGCCATGCCGGACGACCCGCCGAACATCTTGATGACCAGTTCCCGCCGGGGAACGCCTATCTTGTCCATGGTTTCCAGCATGTTTTGCAGGGCCGTGTCAACAAACCGGCAAATCTGGGGCTCCGGGACGAGGGAGGCCCTGCAGTCGGAACTGTCCGGAAGGAAGGCGTGGCAGATGGTGCCGATGCCCATTTTCGGGACGTGCATGGTCACCCCCAGGCACGACCCGAGCACGGTGGTGACCATGGTCGGCTGAACGCCTATGAAACAGTCGCCCGTCTGCAGAAATATCTTGGGGAGGTCCTGGTACAATCCTTTCATCGGTCCGATCCGGGTTGGCGGTTCCAGATGGGAACTATCACTAGTATTCAGGCTATCAGTATCGAGGGGCAAGTCAACCTTGTTGTTGCCTTTTTTCCAGTTGTCCGGGGATCATCTGAGCCAGGGCCAGGGAAACCAGACTCATGCCCGCGGCCGCCAGGAAGACCGCCTGGTAGTTGCTGATCCAGACCAGCCCCCCCATCACCGGGACCACCACCGCCGCGATGTGGTTGATGGTGGACCCCATGGTCATGCCAGAGGCGATGTCGCGCGGATCCGCTATCTTCTGGTAGAACGTCCTGATACCCATGGAGAAATTGAAAAAGATGTTGTCCGCCACGTAGAGCAGGGCCGCCACCATGCCGCTTTCCGTGTAGGCGTATCCCAGGAAGACGAAAGCCAGGGTGGCGTACTCCAGGCTCAGGACCCAGCGCTCGCCGTACCGGTTGATGGACCTGCCGATATACGGGCTGATGAAATAGTTGAGCACGTTGTTGACCACGAACAGGATGGTGACGTGCTGGATGGTGAAGCCGAACTTCTTGACCAGCAGGAAGACCGCGAAGGCCACGAATATCTGCCTCCTGGCACCGCCCAGGAAGGTCAATCCGTAAAAGAGCCAGTACTTCCCCTTCAGGCTCATGGCCTTGCGCTGGGGCGGCAGGTCCTGTCGAGAGGGGTCCCGGGTCAGGGCCCACAGCCCGGCGGCCACGGCCACGCCGCCCAGGACGGCCAGCATCTCCGCGTATCCCATGAACTTGGCCATGACATAGATGGCCCCGCCCACCATGACGTTGGCCAGGGCGTTGACGGAACGCATCCTGCCGAAGACCAGCGGCGCTTCGGCGTGGTCGAAATACTGGAGGGTCAGGGACTGGTTCATGGCCTCGAAGTAGTGGAACCCGAAGCTCATGACCAGGGTGGTGAAGACCAGGCCGGAGAGCGTGGGCAACAGCCCTGCCAGGGCCACGCCCATGCCCATGATGACCACGCTCAGGGCGGCCAGCCTGTGCTCGCGGAGGATCAGGATGACGTAGATGGCCAGCAGGGTCAGGAAGCCCGGCACCTCGCGCACGGACTGGACGATGCCCATGCCCAACCCGTCCAGGCCGACCTCTTCCACGGCAAAGTTGTTGAGCAGGGTGCGCCACCCCTGGAAGCCGACGCACGAGCCCACCACCAGCACCAGCAGGAAGAGGTACATACTCCGCTTTCTGTATTCATCAGGCATGGTTGTTTCCTTGGGTCACGGCCAGCACAATAGGCCTTTCAAACAGCCGAGATCAAGTATAGAATCGCGCCCATGAAACAGCCACCCGTCATCGTATCAGCCTGCCTGGCAGGCATGTTCTGCCGCTACAACGGCGAAGTGGACGGCGACCCCCGCGTCGAGGAAATGGTCCGCCAGGGGTTGGCCGTCCCGTTCTGTCCCGAAGTCATGGGCGGACTGCCCACCCCGCGCCCCCCGTGCGAAATCCGCAACGGCCTGGTTTTCGGCGACGACGGCGTGGACCGGACCGAAGAATATGAACGCGGAGCCGCCGAAGGGTTGCGCCTGGCCCGCCTGTACGGCTGCACCACGGCCATCCTCAAGGCGCGTTCCCCGTCCTGCGGGTCCGGCACCATCTACGACGGCACCTTCACCTCCACCCGCATCCCCGGCGACGGCGTGTTCGCCGGACTGCTCAAGGCAAACGGCTTCACCGTGCGCACCGAAGAGGAACTCGACTAGGTGAAGGAGTACGCAGGGCTGCCCCTGACCGTGAAGACCCACCCGCGCGCCCGCCGGGTGCTGGTCAAAATCGTTCCCGGCAGGGGGCTGGAAGTGGTCACCCCGCGCGGCTTCGACACCGGCCTCGTCCCGGACATCCTCGACGAAAAGCGGTCCTGGATCGAGCGCACCCGCGACCGGCTGGTACAAGCGGGACGCGACCTGTCCGGCACCCTCCCGGAGCTGCCCGACGCGCTCGAATACCGGGCCGTGGACCGGACCGTCCGGCTCGACTACCTGGACCGTCCCGGCCCCGTGAAGCTCATGGAAAACGGGCCCCGGCTGCACATCTCCGGCGACATCTCCGACCGGGAATCCGTGTTCGCTGCCCTGCGCAGACACACCGCCAAAAAGGCGCGCGAGGCCCTGCTGCCCATGCTCGACGCCATGAGCCGCCGCACCGGGCTCGAATACGCCGCCCTGCGCGTCCGCTGCCAGAAGACCCGCTGGGGGAGCTGCTCGGCGCGCGGGACCATCAGCCTCAACGCCAAGCTCCTCTTTCTGCCCGTGGAACTGGTCGACCACCTGCTCATCCACGAACTCTGCCACACCCGGCACCTCAACCACTCCAGGCGATACTGGGCCTGCGTGGCCCGGTACGAGCCGGACTACATACGGCTGGAAGACGAATTGAAGCACGGCGCAAAGCACGTGCCGCTCTGGTTCGGATAGGGACGGTTTCGGAGGACGGAAGGCCGCGCTATCCCTGCTCGGGCAGGGTGATGGTCACACTGGTCTCGCCTTTCCTGGAGGTGTCCACGGTGATGTCGCCGCCGTGGGTGCGGGCGATGAGCCGGGCCGAGTAGGTGCCGAGGCCGGAGCCGGTCGTCTTGTCGGAGGTGGCGTACTTCTCGAAAAACACGTCGCGCATGCGGAGGGGCACCTCGCCCTTGTTGCAGATGGTGATGAAGGGCCCGTCCTCCCTGCCCAGGGTGACGAACACGGCCCCGGACTCCGGAGAAGCCTCCAGCGCGTTGAGCAGCATGTTGGAGAGCATGGACTGGAACAGTTCCGCGTCCGCATGGACCAGGAATGCGGTCCCGCTTTCGCCGGGCGTCTCTATGCCGATGCTGATCCCCTTTTCCCTGATCAGGGGCTGGGCCTCGCCCTTGATGCGCTCGATGACCTCCACCACGTCCACGGGAGTCTTGTGAAGCGTGAACACGCCGCACTCCATCTTGTAGAGGTCGAGGGAGCGGTTGATGAGCGAGAGCATGGCGCCGCCCGCGTTCTCGATGGTGTCGAGCAGGGCTCCCTGCTCCGGCGTCACCGGCCCGACCCTGCGGATTTCCCCCGGCAGGCCGATGACCGCGCCCAGCGGGGTCTTGAGGTCGTGCTTGGCCATGCGCTCCATGTCCTCGCGCAGGGCCTCGGCCCGCTTGCGGTCGGTGATGTCCCGGCTCACGCCCTGGATGCCGATCCGGTCGCCCTCCTCATTGAGCATCAGGCCGAGCCTGGACTCCAGCCATACCGTGGACCCGTCGAGGCAGGTGAATTCCAGGTCCTCGGTGGCGGAGGCCGGAGTGGACTCGGCCCCCATCTCCTTTTCCAGCATGGCCAGGAGACCGGTCAGCCGGACCCGGGAGGCCGGGGTCAGAAATTCCTTTATGGACAGTCCGAGCACCTCGTACCGCTTGAAGCCGCGCAGCATTTCATCGGACGGGCTGACGTAGGTGTAGCGCAGGTCCGCGTCCAGCCCCCAGATGACGTCGGACACGTTCTCGGCCAGCAACCGGTACTGCTTCTCCCGCTGCCGCAGGGCCTCCTCCATGAGCTTGCGGTCCGTGATGTCCGTGCCCACGCAGAGCAGCCCGATCATGGTCTTCTTGTCCCCGGCGAAAATGGCCTGATTGGCCCAGGCCACCCAGACGGTTTCGCCGTTCTTCCGCAGGTTCATGGTCTCGTTGAACGGATGGGCCGACGGGTTCATGAGCAACCGGCCGATGTACCGCTTCATGGACTGCCCTTCCAGGTCCTTTTCCGGAATCAGGGTGCCCACGAGCGGCTTGCCGATCAATTCGCCGTGGCCGTAGCCGTAGAACTGCTCGGCGTACTCGTTGCAGAACTCCACCTCGCCAGCCAGATCGACGCGCAGGATGATGGCCTTGGCGGTCTGGACGAGGTAGCGGTACTTTTCCCGGTCCTCGAACCGGCCCATGAACACGGACAGGGTCATCCACAGGGAGACCGGCACCAGGAAGGCCAGCAGCACGCCGCCGCCGATGATGTACTTGCTCCGGGGAGAGGTGGACCACCCCTTGGCCGGGACCGCAGCCAGCTGCCAGACTTGGGAAAAAAACCGGATGTCCGCGCGAAGCGGCTCCATATCGTAGACCGGCGGGCTGCCCGAAAGGACCATCTCGCGGCCCCGTTTCGGACCGGGGACGCGCAGGGCCACCATGACGTCCTTGAGATGCCCGGGCATCCCGGCCATGAGCATGAAGGCGTTGACGTCGACGTCGACCACGATCAGCCCCCACTTCCGCATCCCCCCGTCTCCGGTGGGCACGGAGACCGGCGCAAAGATGGTCATGCCCGTGGGGGCGGCGCCCTCGGCCCCGCTGTAGGCGATCTGCACCAGGCCGCCCTCCAGGGCCCGCAGGGTCATGCCCTTCAGGATCGCGCCCCCCGCGTCCTGCGCCTGGTCGGGATAGGAGTGCGTGACCCGGTCTTCCTGCACCAGCTGCACGGAGCGGATGTCGAAGAGCCCGTCCAGCAACCCCCGCATGAGGACCTCGAACTCGCGGTGCGACAGGTCGGGATTGATCCTGATGACGGACTCCACCGCCTTGACCAGATTGGTTTTTCGGGAAACGGCCTGGACCGCATCCGCCTTGACGTCCGAGAGTCCGTGCAGGACGTGGGCGCGCAGGTTCTGGCGGTGATTCGCCAGGTCCGCGCGAAAGACGAGAAACGCCCCGGCGGCAACCGCCAGCCCGGCCAGGGTGGAAATCAGAAAAATAAGGCGTTTCTTCATGATGGCATTAACCCGTATTCAGGACGCGGCATAAAGACCGCGTGAATACAGCATAGCAAAAGAGGTCGGGAAATGAAATGAATTCCGGCCACTCGGGCCAGACGTGCCCCGGCGCGGGCCTATTCGGGAGGACGCGGCAAAAGGCCTTTGGCGAACTTCCCCGGCGTCATGCCCATGACCTTTCGGAAGCAGCGCGACATGTGGCTCTGATCCGCGAATCCCGCCTCCACAGCGCTCTCCGCCAGCCCCAGGCCATGACGGATGCACTCCTTGACCCGGCGCACCCGCTGCAGGGTCTGATACTCATGCGGGGGCATCCCGACCACCGAAGCGAACACGCGGTTCAACCGGCAGGGGCTGCAACCGCCCAGGCGGGCCAGTTCCCCGAGGGGCAGGTCTTCGGCAAAACGGGCCTCCAGGCAACGCCTTGCAGCGGCCACCGCATCGGGCTCCGGCCTGTCCTGTTCCGCCTGCGGCTCCTCGGCACACAGCCGCGACAGCAGCCTGAGGAGCGTTGCCTGCCGCTCCAGGCATGACGCGGAAAGGGTTGCCGTGTCTGCCACCGAGCGGACGGCCCCGAAAAGGGCGGGATCATCGACAATCCGCTCGCCCCCATGCTCCAGGGCCAGCCCGAAGCGTTCGAGCAGGCAGACCGGGATGCTGACCATGATGTACTCGCACTCCCCGGCGCACGGACAGGCGTGGGCCGCGCCCGGAGGGATGACCAGGACGTCGCCGGGCCCTGCGGCGTGCCGCTCCCCGTCCAGCAGGAGCTCGCGCCGCCCGGACAGGACCGCCCCCACGCACAGGGAGGCGTGCATGTGGCGGGCCTCTGTGGGCGAGTCTCCGCAATGCCGGACAACGGACACGCCGTCCAGGCCGGAAATCTCGGTAAATTCGGTCGTGCTCCTGGTCATCCCTTTCCCCTAGGCGAGCGCCGGAACGAATTTGGCGAACAAACACAGGCCGTCCGGCCCGGCATGCACGCTGTGGCCCACGCCTTCCGGCATCACGGCCACCACGCCGCATCGGTAGTCCTTGTCCCGACCGAGCAGGCGGCAGCAGCCGCTCCCGGCCACCACCTCGTGCAGCTCCCAATTGGTTTTGTGCACATGATGACCTATCTCGGCACCCGGCTCAAGCCGCACCAGATGGACGCTGAACCGGTTGTCCGTGTCCTTTCCCGTGACCAGGTGCTTGAGGGCCACCCCCGTGAATGCGGGGTGGGGGTGCCAGTCGAGACTGTCGGACCCGGTGTCGAAGTCCGGCCCCGCGACCGTGCCGGTGTCGAAGGCGGCAAAAACAGTATCCATGATTCCTCCTGTGATTTTTCAGGAGAATAGAACGGGGTCAGCTCGGGGTCTTGTACGATCTTGCCGGACGAAGCCGCGCTTACCGCCCTGCCTTGGCCAGAATGGCGTTGACGAAGTCGGTCTTGCCCTCGGTGTAGGCGATGCGGTCGCCGGGATGCCGTTCTGCCAACCGGAGCTTCAACTCCCGATACGCCTCGGCATCGTCCGGATGCGCCCGGAGATGATCCCGGAAGGCCAGCCCCTCCCAGAGCCGCGAATCCTTCTCCGCCATGTGGATATGGTGGGTCCGCCGCCCGGCCGCGTTCCGCTTGATCAGCCAGGGATAATGGCCGTCGTCCAGAGGCCGCCGGAAATAATCGTAGGTCGGCGGCTGAAGAATGGAGGGGACGCATTCATCGGCCCATTCATGGCTGGCCACCTCGACCAGCATGTCCACCACGGGCTTGGCCGTCATGCCCGGAACGGCGGTGCTGCCGTAGTGCTCGACGCGCGTGACCAGCCTGTCCGACAGGCAGGAAAGCAGGTGTGCCTTTTCCTCCTCGAACCGGGCCAGCCAGGTCGGGTCGTAGGGGGCAAGCTCGACGCGATCCCTGAGCACCCGCTCGATCTTTTCTTCCAGGGTTTCCATTGGCTACGACAGGCCGTTGCCCCTGATTTCCACGATGAACGCTTCCACCAGTTCCGCATCGAGATAGGACCCGGCCATGGACCTGAGGGCTTCAAGCCCGTCCTCAAGGGGCACGCCCCGGTGGTAGGGCCGATCCGTGGTCATGGCGTCGAAGCAGTCGGCCACGGCGATGATGCGTGCGCCCAAAGGGATGTCCCTGCCGGACAGGCCGCGCGGGTAGCCGCTGCCGTCCACCTGTTCGTGGTGGGCATAGACGTACTCCAGGGCCGGACCGAGAAAATCGAGGTTCTTGAGTATATCCCGTCCCCATTCAGGATGGCGGCGTATCTCCGCCTTCATGGTCTCGGAAAGCGTGGTGTCCTCGCCGGAAAACAGCTCGTCGCTGAACCCGATCTTGCCGATGTCGTGCAGGGTGCCGGCGATGCGGATGCGCTCCACCTCGCCGTTGTCGAGTTCCATGCGCTGGGCCAGCCGCCGGGCGTACCGGCCCACCCGCTCACCGTGGCCTTCGCTGTAGGCGTCGCGTGCGCCAAGGGCCCGGACCACTGCGGTTATGGTGTTCACGGTGTCCTTGCGAATCTTGTCCAGGAGCTGCTCGAGCCGGTTCTCCCTGGCCTCGATCCTGACCATCATCATGCCCACGGCCTCGGCCAGCTCCTGGATGTCCGGACCGTACTCCGGCCCGGTCAGATCCAGGATCTCGTCCGTGTATTCCCCGGCGGATATCTTGCGGATGATCCGCAGCAGCTCATCGCGACCCCTGAGCGGCGTCATGGCTGCTTCCAGGCCCCGGCGTTTTCTTCGGCAAAACCGTCAAAGGACCTCGCCGGAGTGCCGGTCAGGTATTCAACGGCCTGGGTAACGTTGCCCATCATGCCGAGTTTGACCACCCTGGACAGGCTGACCAACATGTTTCGATTCCACTCCGGCACCCCATTGGTGTCCAAAGCTCTGATGAAGGCCTCTTCCTCGACGGGGGTGTAGGTCACGGTGATGCCGCCTGCCGCCGCGATCTTCCCGGCCACCTGATGCAGGGTCAGCCCCTCGGGGCCGGTCAGGGCGTAGGCGTTGCCCGTATGCCCTTCGCCATCCGTGAGCAGCCGGGCCGCGCAGGCCGCGATGTCGCGAACGTCGATGTAGCTGACCGCGTAGTCCTCTTCGGGCAGGGCGATGACGCCGGAGCGGACCATGGGAGCCAGCGGGCCGATGAAATTCTGCATGAAGGAGTTGGGCCGCAGGGTGGTGAAGGGAATCTCAGAATCCTCCACGAACTGGTCCACCATGCCCTGCTCCCGGCCCAGCCGCCAGTGGGCGTCCGAGGACGCGCCGTAGCCCGAGGAGCGGACGATGTATTCGATGCCCGCCGCCTTGGCCGCGTCAACCGCAAGACGACCGTACCGGGCCAGCTCCTCGCGGAACGGGAGCACCAGGAACAGCCGGTCGCATCCGTCCATGGCCCTGGCCATGGAGTCCGCGTCCGCGAAATCGAAGACCCGCGCCTCGACCCCCTTTCCGGCCAGGGTCTCCGCCTTTTCCGGCGAGTGCACACCGGCCACGATCCCGTCCCTGTCCAGTTCCTCCACAAGGGCGGAGCCGATGTTCCCGGCTGCGCCCGCGATGAAAATCCTGCCCATGCATATCTCCTTCCCCTGCCGCGCAGGGGCTTGGTGGTGAGTGACCGGCCCACGCTACACGAAGTGGACTCCATTAGGCAAATTGCAAACCCCTGTTTACGGAGGAATTCCGCCAACCAAACCCTTGACCACTCCCCGGACCATTTTGACCACTGGCCGATTAATGTTGCGCCATGGGCGCAAGCAGTGGTAAATCCAGTCTACGCTTGAAAAAATTTGGAGAAAGAATGCTACTCGGAATAGACGTCGGCGGCACGCACACGGACGCGGTCGCCATCGACACGAAAAGCGGAGTGCGCGTGGCCGCGTCCTGCAAGGTTCCCACACGCCATGACGACCTGCTCTCCTCGGTGACCGAGGCCCTTGAAACCATCCTCAAGGAGGTGGATCAGGCCGCCGTCACCCAGCTCAACCTGTCCACCACCCTGTCCACCAATGCCATCGTCCAGGGCAAGACCGAGGACGTGGGCGTCATCGTTTCGGCAGGACCGGGCATCGACCCGCACAACTTCATGCCCTGCAAGGACTTCCACGTCATCGACGGGTCCATCGACCACCGGGGCAACGAGGTCCGCGCCCTGGCCCCGCGCCAGCTCTCGGCAGCCATCGACGCCTGCCGCAAGAACGACATCCGCGTCTACGCCGCAGTGGGCAAGTTCTCCACCCGCAACCCGCGCCACGAAAACTACATCCGGCGCATGGTCTGCAACTGCGTGGACGAGTCGGTCTGCGAGTACGCCGACTTCGTCACCCTCGGCCACCAGCTGGGCGGAGCGCTGAACTTCCCCCGCCGGGTGGCCACCGCCTACTTCAACTGCGCGGTCTGGCGACTCTACAACCAGTTCGCCACCGCCGTGGAAAAGGCGCTCAAGGGCATGGGCCTGGCCCACGTCAAGGTCAACATCCTCAAGGCGGACGGCGGCACCATGCCCCTTTCCCAGTCGCGGAAAATGCCCGTGCAGTCCATCTTTTCCGGCCCCGCCGCCTCGGTCATGGGCATCATCGCCCTGACCGACATCTTCCACGACTCGATCATCCTGGACATCGGCGGCACCACCACGGACATCGCGGTCTTTGCCTCGGGCGCGCCGCTCATCGAGCGCGAGGGCATCGACATCGGCTCCCACCCGACCCTGGTCTCGGCCCTCAAGGTCCACTCCATCGGCATCGGCGGCGACTCGGCCATCTCGGTGGTTGGAGACGAGGTGCGCGTCGGCCCCAACCGGATCGGCCCGTCCGTGTGCCTGGGCGGCGAGCGCGTCACCCTGACCGACGCCCTGAACTGCACCGGAGACTGCGCGGTGGGCGACACCGGAAAATCCCGGGCCGCCATCGACGCCTATGCGACCGCCCATTCCATGACCGGCGACGGACTGGCCGAGGCCGCCGTGGCCCACGCCACGGACGCCATCCACGTCGCGGCCCGCGAACTGCTGGACGCCATCAACTCCAAGCCGGTCTACACCATCCACGAGCTGATCCAGGACAAGAAGATCGTGCCCAAGAAGGTCTACCTCATGGGCGGCCCGGCCCAGGCCATGAAGACCCATCTCTTCCGCCGCTTCCAGCTCTCCACCGAGGTGCCGGACAATTTCGACGTGGCCAACGCCATCGGCGCGGCCCTGACCCGAACCACCTGGGAGCTGGAGCTGTTCGCCGACACCCAGCGGCACGTGCTGTTCATCCCGTCCCTATCCTACCGCGAGAACATCCACACCCGGTACGACCTCGCGGACGCCGAAAAGGACGCCGTGAACCAGCTGGTCATGCACCTCGACTCCATGGGCGTGCAGCTCAAGACCGAGAACGCCGAGATCACCCACGCATCCAGCTTCAACATGGTCGAGGACATGGAGCAGGTGGGCAGGAACATCCGCGTCAAGGCCCAGGTGCGGCCCGGCGTGGTCAAGACCTTCGGGGCGGGGAGATAGTCATGCTCAAGGCCAACAACTCACTCGGCATCATCTTTTTCCCGGCCTTCGACTGGGCCATCTCGCCCACCCATCCCGAGCGCCAGGAGCGGCTGCTCTACACCCAGGACCAGCTGCGCGAGGAAGGCCTCTTCGACATCGAGGGCGTGGGCGAATACAAGCCCGACGTGGCCGACATCGAAGACGTCGAGCGCGTCCACTTCTGTTTCCCGGAAGTGCCCTCGGTGGCCACCCGGTCCCACCTCATCTCGGCCGGCGGGGCCATGAAGGCCGCCGACCTGGTCATGCAGGGCGAGCGCGAACGCGCCTTTGCCATGGTCCGCCCCCCCGGCCACCACGCCATGAAGGTCGTGCACGGCTCGCGCGGGTTCTGCAACATCAACATCGAAGCCGTGATGATCGAGCACATCCGCGAGAAATACGGCCACAAGCGCGTGGCCATCGTGGATACCGACTGCCACCACGGCGACGGCACGCAGGACGTGTACTGGCACGACCCGGACACCCTGTTCATCTCCCTGCACCAGGACGGGCGCACCCTGTACCCCGGCACCGGCTTCCCGCAGGAGCTGGGCGGACCCAACGCCAGGGGCCGGACCATCAACATCCCCCTGCCGCCGCACACCTCGGACGAGGGCTTCCTCATGGCCGTCGAGCGGATCGTCCTGCCCATCCTCGACGACTTCAAGCCGGACCTGGTCATCAATTCGGCGGGCCAGGACAACCATTTCACCGACCCCATCACCAACATGAACTTCTCGGCGCGCGGGTACGCGGCCATGAATGAGATGCTCAAGCCGGACATCGCCGTGCTCGAAGGGGGCTACTCCATCCAGGGGGCCCTGCCCTACATCAACCTCGGCATCTGCCTGGCCATGGCGGGCGTGGACTACTCCCAGGTCATGGAGCCCAACTACAACGCCGAACGCATCCGCCAGGACGCCAAGACCACCGCGTATATCGAGGAGCTGTGCAAGCAGCTCCCCAGACTCTATTTCGACCCGCCCGCGGTCAAGCCGTCAGACGACTCCCGCCAGGGCGTGCTGTCCGGCGACACCTTCATCCGGCACAAGCAGGTCTACTACGACACCGACGGCATCAACGAGGTGCAGCAGGAGACCGTAACCGTGTGCAAGGATTGCCGGGGTCTCTACAAGGTCGAAACCCGGGCCGACTCCGGCCCGCTCTGCCTGGGCGTGGAAATCCCCATCAACGCCTGCCCCAAATGCCGGGCCAAGGGCTACCACGTCCTGGAAGAGGCCCAGATCAAGGGCACCTACCGCTACATGCAGATGATCAACCGGCTGGACAAGGAATACCTGCGGTACGGATTCTAGGGGAGTTTCAAGGGCATTTGTGAGAGAGCCTAAATAGAGGGCACTCAGTCATCCATGTAATATGGGCCCGTACAGTAATACAGCCGACCGAAAAGAATCGCTATGAGCTTATCGACGCCATCAAGGGAGGTGCTTAGTCCTTGGGTTGTATTTGTAATCTGACTGGCGAAGGCCATCCTGGCGAGGGCCAACGGGGCGGCCTTTTTTATTGCGTAATTTAAACTGGGGCCGCTAAATGTCTGACCATCTATGTCGATAGACATGAGGTTGCTTGCATGACCTCCAGTGGATATTATGAACTCTGGGTAGCTGTCGATCATTTTTGTCGCGACAATAGACACCTGCGCCATTTCTGACTCCAGCGTACATTCAATGCCGACTTTCTGGTCGTCGTGATATATTGACCCGCAATCTAGTTTCCACGAACCAACTTCATTCGGATTAGCTCCATTTTCTGCCAGTCCAAAGTGCTCCTCATTTGCACACAGACCGGACATACCCCCAACAGGGCTTAAATCTGTATCGTTTCCGTTCCTACTAGATGTGGCCCACATTCGACCGCTTACCAAATTCCACGCGAAATTGTATCCAGTGTATGGCATGGTGCTTCCCCTAAAAAGGCCATATCTTACGGTGGTCCCGTTGAAGAGAAGCTTGATATCATGATCACTGCCGGGCTCATAAGTACTACCAACAACTCCCAAAGTGTGTCCCAGATTGATGTAGTAGCCAAGCTGCTTTTCACCATCAAGATAACGATAGATGCTTTCGTAGTTGTCGGTCTTTTGTGTGATGACACCGGAAAACTTGCCGGCTGTGACAACTCCTTCAATTCTCTTTGAATTCCCGGCATCTATATCAACTTCGCCATCCAAAACGACTGTAAACGGCCCGACTCGCAGGTTTGCGTTGGGACGTGAGGGTGTGCTTTTCGTTAAAACATTGCCATTGATCTCTATGCAGCCGAAGTATTGTTCAGAGTCACCAACAAAATCAATCCTCGGATCACGCAATGCAAGCCGACAGTATCCTGAGAACTGGCCAGGAGAAGAAAAGGACGTTTCGCAAAAGGATATTCCACAATCTATACGCTGGGTTAGCCGACCTTTTCCCGATGGATTGCCGTCCACAACCTTGCCTTCGTACACCCACAGATCAGCATCGCATCTATAATAAAGAAGCCCATTGTCATCGTTGGCTCTATCGTTTGCATCAATCCGTCCGGTGTAGAATATTTCATACTCAGCTTCTTTTCCGAGATATTTTTTGTCGGCATCTGTGGAGACAATCAGTTGAGCCGGATTTGATAAAAGCTCTCCTGACCTTGCGTACAATATGAAACGATATTTCTTGTTTGGTTCGACACTTGGAAGGCTAAATTGCACCGCGTCGGTTGGTAAAATAATCTCTTGAAATTTATGAAGATCACATCTTTTGTGCTTGAGCAATATCTCCTCGGCTTTCCCCGCGTATGCGTCCCAAGACAGGGTGATAAACTCTTTACCCTTGGATTCAAGCCTCAAATTGGTAATCGAAACAACGGTCGGTGGATCAATGCCGAGTAAATGCCTTAAACTGTCCGGCTTGCCAGTCACAAGGAAGTAGGATGACACGACAAATATAAAAAGGATACAAAGCAGTGAGCAGCCTCCAAAGACAAACCCCAGGTACCTCCAGAAAACGGTTTTTGCCGTTGTCATCTGCTGAAACGCCCAGGCTGATCCTGCAAGGCCCATCAACAGTATCACCACGAAAAATAACCGACCGAGGCTTGCTCCTTTTGCCCAGCTCAGGACGGCTACGGCTATACTAAAAAGGACATAGACCGCGTATCCGTACTTAACGACTTGGGTGTTGCTGTTTTTGACTCGCTCAAGGATATCTTCCAATGTCATGGCCCACTCCTTCATACGTGAAAACCATTCAGCGAATGGGATAATCTTGCAACGCTTCTGAAAAAACGGAATGGCTTGGCTGCACAATCACGACTGTAACTGGCGATTATCATAGAAACGATATTCATGCCACCAGCATAGGGCAGACGGTGAAAAGCGTCAGGAAATGCAGAATAGTGGAGGCAAAAGCCTATTTATAGGAGAAGGACCAGCCGTTAGGCATGGCCGAGGATATGTCGATCTTGAGCGTGCCCAGGAGTTGCTGGACAAAGGGGATGTCTTTTTCGGGGCCTTCGAGGAGCGCGGCCTTGCCCTGGATTCCGGCGAGTTCCTTGAGCTTCCTGATGGCGTCGTAGCGGGTGCCGAGCTGATCGACAAGGCCGAGGGCCAGAGCCTGCCGACCGGTGACGGCGCGCCCGTCGGCTATGGCGGCCACGCGCTCGCGGTCCATGCCGCGCGCCTCGGCCACGTGGTCCACGAACTGGTCGTGCAGGTCCTGCATGAGTCCCTGCATCTGTTCGCGCTGCTCGTCGGAAAGTTCGCGCATGGGCGTTCCGGCGGCCTTGTACTTGCCGGTGGTCAGCACTTCGGGCTTGATGCCGAGTTTTTCCAGCGCCTCGGTGACGGTGACGAACTCGGCCATGACGCCGATGGACGCGGTGACCGAGCCGGGGTTGGCGTAGATCAGTTCCGCCGGGCAGGAGCAGTAGTAGCCGCCGGACGCGGCCAGTGAGCCGTAGGAAGCGACCACGGGCTTGACCTGATTGAGATTCTTAACGGCGGCGTAGATTTCCTGGGAAGGGGCGATGGCCCCGCCGGGCGAGTTGACGCGCAGGAGCACGCCCTTGACCGAGGCGTCCTCTTCGAGGGTGCGAATCCATTCCACCACGTCGGTGGAGTCGAGGATCATGCCCTCCACATGGACGATGCCGACCTTGTCCTTGCCCAGCCCGGACAACCCCTGGGGCGTCCAGCCCATGAAACGGAAAAAGGCCATGGCCCCCGAAAAGAGGGCCACGGCCAATATGATCATCATCACCCCGAACAGAAGGGGGTGGCGTTGCGAGAAACGGGTACGTGTTCCTTCAACGCGCATGACGTGTTTCCTTTATTTCTCTTCTTCCTCGGCAGCGGCCTCATCGGCGGGAGCTTCGGCTTCTTCGGCCGGGGCTTCCACTTCTTCGGCAGGAGCTTCGACTTCAGCGGCGGCTTCTTCCACGACCGGCTCTTCGGGAGCGGCCTCGACCGGGGCTTCTTCCACGACGGGCTCTTCATTCAGGGCCTCGCCGGCAGCCTCTTCCAGCTTCTCGCGGAGCAGGTCGCCCAGGGTGGAACCGGCGTCAATGCCGCCACCGCCGAAGGACTTGGACTTGCCGCCGCCGGCGCGGGCAGGCTCTTCCTTGGTCTGCTTGATGGACAGGCCGAGACGGCGCTCGTCCGCGGACACGTGGATGACCTTGGCTTCGATGGAGTCGCCTTCCTTGAACAGCTCGGAGGGGGACTTGATCTTCTTGCGGCTGATCTCGGAGACGTGGACCAACCCTTCGATGCCCTCTTCCACTTCCACGAACAGACCGAAGTCGGTGATGTTGGTGACGGTGCCGGTGACCTTCTGGCCCACGGGGTACTTGGCGGGAACCTGGGACCAGGGGTCTTCGGTCAGCTGCTTGACGCCCAGGGTGAACTTCTCGTTCTCCTTGTCCACGGTGAGGACCTTGGCCTGGACGGAGTCACCGGCCTTGTAGACCTCGGAGGGGTGGCGGATCTTCTTGGTCCAGGAGATGTCGGACACGTGGATCAGGCCGTCGATGCCTTCCTCGATGCCGATGAACACGCCGAATTCGGTGATGTTCTTGATGGCGCCTTCGAGCACGGTACCCTCGGGGTACTTCTCGGCGACCACATCCCACGGGTTCGGGGAGATCTGCTTCATGCCCAGGGAGATGCGCTTCTTCTCGGGATCGACGCCGAGCACGATGACTTCGACTTCGTCGCCGACCTTGACCATCTGGGAGGGGTGGCGGAGCTTGCGGGTCCAGGACATCTCGGAGATGTGAACCAGACCTTCAACGCCGTTTTCCAGCTCAACGAACGCGCCGTAGTCGGCGAGATTGGTGATGGTGCCGGTGAAGCGGGATTCCTCGGGGTACTTCTCGGCGATGTTTTCCCACGGATCGGGAACGAGCTGCTTGAGGCCCAGGGAGACCTTCTGGCCTTCGCGGTCGAAGTTGAGGATCTTGAGCTGCAGGTCGTCGCCCAGGTTGACCATCTCCTTGGGGTGCTTGATGCGCTTCCAGGACATGTCGGTGATGTGGAGCAGGCCGTCGAGGCCGCCCAGGTCGATGAACACGCCGTATTCGGTGACGTTCTTGACCTTGCCTTCCACCACCTGGCCTTCTTCCAGGGTATCGAGCAGCTTGTCGCGCTGTTCGCTGCGCATCTCTTCCAGCAGCACGCGGCGGGAGACGATGACGTTGGAGCGGCGGCGATTGATCTTGAGAATCTTGAAATCGAACTCCTGGTTGACCAGGGCGTCCATGTCCGGGACCGGGCGCAGGTCGACGTGGGAGCCGGGCAGGAATGCTTCGACGCCGCCGAGATCGACGGTGTAACCGCCCTTGATGCGGCGGATGATGCGGCCGACGACTTCGCCGTCCTTTTCCTGAAGCTCTTCCAGTTTATCGAAAAGCTGCATCCGCTTGGCCTTGTCGCGGGACAAGTAGATGGTGCCTTCGGCTTCGTTCTTGCGGGCGACGTAGACGTCGACCTTCTCACCGATCTCGACGGTCACAGTGCCGTCGGCTTCGGTGAATTCGGACACGGGGATCTGTCCTTCGGACTTGAAATTGACGTCGACAAGCACGAAGTCCTTGTCGACCTTGACGACTTCACCGGCAACGATAGTGCCTTCGTCCAGATCGCCGAAATCAGAATTCAGATACTCGTCAAGAGCATCGGCAAAATTCATTTCCATGTCGGCCATTTCAACAGATTCGTTAGTTTTTTCCATGGGTTACCTCCACAACGGACCTCGGTCAAAGTAGATTTACGTATATTTTCAGAATGAGGATACCAGCGCTTCCGGGTCATCGTTTCCGAGGCAGGCGAGCCCCGAACGCGCGGTCGGCCATATCGGCCGGACTCCAAATCCTTACGCTCCTTTTAAGGAAGACCAGCTATTTTCGCCGGTTACGGCAAAGCTGTTCTCCCATATTATGAAGAGTCATGTACGTAGCGGAAATCGGGAGGGCTGTAAACCCTTTTCTAACAAGGGTTGCCGACGATTATCGGCGCCCCCGGGCGCAAGGGATGTTTTGATAATCGCGTCGGAGTCGTGTACCCTCTGCCCATCGTTTCGCAACCCAGTCCATGACGGAGGCTCCCCATGGCTGAAAACCGCTTTGAGATATATTTGACCGAGGCCCGCGCCGGGTGGCTCGACGCCCGGTTGGTGGACGGCGGTTCGCACTACGACCTGAGCGTGAATTCCAATTTTTCCGAACCCATAAAAGACCTTTTCCGATGCCTGTGCGACGCCCGCGGGCTGGACGCGCCGCCGGACATGGAGCGGGACTATCGCCACCTGGAGTTCGAATGGGGCGGCGAGGGCTGGCTCTATTACTGGACCGTGATCCCGAAGCCGGGCGGCGAGCTCGACCTGATCGTGGACTTCAAGGGCAAACGCGAGGTGGGCGGCGTGGAATACCCGGTCTGGAAGATCGAGACCACCACCACCTGGCGCAACCTGGCCGAACAGGTCTTCACCCAGGCCTCCGAAATGCTCTGGCAGTACGGCTTCACCGGCTACTACGACCGCTGGCAGAAGGACTTTCCCACCGGGACCATGATGCGGCTCGGGCACCTGCTCCACGGCATGCCCGCCGACACCGACGACTTTTCCCGCGAGCTGGGCTACCTGGCCGAGACGAGGTAGGCTCCTCAACACCCAAGGCAGGCCGTATGCGATTATGGACCGTGCACCCCAGGTATCTGGACGCCAAAGGCCTCACCGCCCTCTGGCGCGAGGGGCTGCTGGCGCGCAAGGTCCTGCACGGCCTGACCAAGGGGTACAAGAATCACCCTCAGCTCATTCGATTTCGCGAGCACCCGGAACCGCTGGCGGCCATCGACGCCTATCTCTCGGAAGTGTTGGCGGAATCCCGCGACAGGGGGTACAACTTCGATGCGTCGAAGATTGACGAGGCTGCCGAGGCTGCCCCCATTGACGAGACGCGCGGGCAGTTGGAATACGAGTGGGGCCACCTGTTGGGGAAGCTGGAAAGACGTGACCCGAAACGGTGGCGTCGATTGAAGAACGAACAACCCCGGGCCCACCGGTTATTCACCATCCGCGACGGTGAAATACGCGAGTGGGAACACATCTGAGCAAAAAGGGCTTCCCGCCAACGGGAAGCCCTTTCATGTTCATTGCCGCAAGCACTCTCGTCAGGCTGAAAATTTCCTTCGCAGGCCGCACAGGCCAAGGAGCCCCGTGCCGAGGAGCCAGACTGCGCCCGGAATCGGGGTGGCTGTCATGGACTTCATGGCAAGGCCCGTCAGGTCCATGTCGGCCAGCTCCTGCGTGAACTCGACCAGCTGCATGTTGTTGACCGAGTACTGGGCCCACACCTCCTGACCGCCATCCAACCACGTGATGCGTTGAATGAGCCTGAATATGCTGCCCAAGTCTTCATACTTGTGCCAATTCGCAACATTGGGCGGGTTTGTCCCCATACTCCAATCCGTGCTTACACTAATCCAGTTCGACGCCGTTTCCGTTTTTAAGGCGCCACTGCGTTCACTGCTGGACCCGTTTTTCAAATCCGCTGCGTAATTGTATTCCCACGTATCGTCACCATCCAGCGATGCCTTGAGACCGTTGTCGTAATGCAGAATGGCGTCGCCACCCAGATATTCGGCAAAATATGTGCGTTCGACATTAATGCCGGATACGTTTTCCGTGTCACCATCCACCTGAGTGGTATATCCTTCGGAAGCGCCGTCTATGCGAAACACAAAGGTGACGGAATTGCCCACACTGTAGCCCGGAGCCAGGGAACCCTGGTTCCAGACGTAAGAAATATCGCCCGTGAATTTGTAGAACCCGGCAAATGCCGTGGAACTCATAAGAAAAAAGGCTGCCGTTGCAACCAGGCATATTACCGAACGAACATTCCGCATGACAGCCTCCGAAACTGACGGGAACTGAAATTTACTCAACTGGACATCGCCGCAAGAAATGAGTTGAGATGCACATATCAATCCACCTTCGTTAATTCGCATGGTTATGCCCTCGGGATGCCGAACAACGGGAGTTTTCCGTTTTTTCCGGAACCATTTCATCCCCCGGTTCCGCCATGGCAGAGGGTTGCCGGCCAACCCCAAGCACGGCGACTTCCCGAAGAATGCGCTAATGTGCTAATGAGCCTCGAAACACGCCAAGAGAGGGCACCATGAAATCATACCGCAAGGAACTCTTCTTCGAAATCCCGACCCGGCGGGCGTTCATCAACATCACGGACGACTGCGAGCAGGCCCTGCGCGAGTCGGGCATCCGGGACGGGCTGATGCTGGTCAACGCCATGCACATCACGGCCTCGGTGTTCATCAACGACGACGAGTCCGGGCTGCACCACGACTACGAGGTCTGGCTGGAGAAGCTCGCCCCGCACGAGCCGGTGGGCCAGTACCGGCACAACGGGTACGAGGACAACGCGGACGCCCACATGAAGCGGCAGGTCATGGGCCGCGAGGTGGTGGTGGCCGTCACGGACGGGCGGCTCGACTTCGGCACCTGGGAGCGCATCTTTTACGGCGAATTCGACGGCAGACGGCGAAAACGGGTCCTGGTCAAGATCATCGGCGAATGACCGCACCGGAATATCCTTGACCAGAGCTCGCCCACTCTATTATCAGGAGAACCCAGCGCGCCAGTAGCTCAGTTGGATAGAGCATCGGCCTTCTAAGCCGACGGCCGGGGGTTCGAATCCTCCCTGGCGCGCCAATAGAAAAAGCAAATGGTTCAGGCACCACGCCTGAACCATTTGCTTTTTTTACCAGGCAGCTCAACTCCTGATTGAAGGTTTCCCGAGCTTGAAGGGGCATGCCTCCGCAGACCTGCCGTTTTGCCCCTCCTTCATGGCTGTAGTTTCCCGAGGCCCTCTCCCCCCCCCTTTGAAATTCTACAACACCAGGGTGAGACATACCCCCAACAACCTGTTATTAAATTCAAAATGGTATGATTAGTCGGCTTGATCCATGGAGGGAGGGGGACGTGGGCAGGTTTCTGAAACTCTTTGCATCCCGAAGCTTCACCATACTCCTGTTCCACTTGGGGCTGTTCTACTTCGTGGTGTTGTTCATCCTCGCCCGGTGGGTTGAAGGCAACACCATCGCCAGCCGGAAGATTTCCGGGAGCCCGATCACCTACGGGCTGTCCATTGCGCTCTTCTGCACCTCCCGGACCTTCTACGGCAGCGTCGGCAAGGCCGCCTCCTCCGGGATGCTCTACTCCACGGTCTACATAGGGCCGACCATCACCTTCATCCTGCTGTGGCAGGTCATGCGCAGGACCGTCCGGATCAAGCAACGGTACCGCCTGCTCACGGGCTACGCTCTCATAAACCGGGATTTTGCCGACGAACTGACCGGGGTGGTCGTGGATGTGGTCGGCAGGAACGCCGCGTGACGGAAGCCGACGATTTCGCCATGAACGAGAAGGCCGATCCCCCTCCGGGCGGGATCGGCCTTTTCCGTTCGGGTGAAGAAGGTGTTCAGTATCGTTCGAATTCGCCGTGCTCGTCGGCCATGTCCATGTCAAAACCGCCGGTCGGCCCGGCAGGAAGGGATTTCCTGGCCGTACGGGCGGCAACCACGGATTTTCTGGTCGGGCCATGGCCGTGGCCGTTCGAGTTCACACGGAAGAAGGTCATTGCCTGGGCCAGCATCTGGGCCTGGGCGGACAGTTCCTCGGACGTGGAGGCCATCTCCTCGGAGGCCGAGGCGTTGCTCTGGGTGACCTGGTCGAGCTGGCTGATGGCGGTGCTGATCTCGGTCACGCCCTTGTCCTGCTCAAGGCAGCTGGACGCGATTTCCTGAACCAGCTCGGCGGTCTTGCCGATCTGGGGCATCAGTTCGGACAGCATCCGGCCTGCGCGGTCGGCCACGCCCATGGAGGTCTCGGACAGCCCGCTGATCTCCTCTGCAGCCTGGCCGCTGCGTTCCGCCAGCTTGCGGACCTCGGCTGCGACCACGGCAAAACCCTTGCCGTGCTCACCCGCCCGGGCGGCCTCGATGGCGGCGTTGAGCGCCAGCAGGTTCGTCTGGCGGGCGATTTCCTGGATGATGGTAATCCGTTCGGCAATGGATCTGAGCGCATCCATGGCCTCGGTAACCGCCAGCCCGCTGTCCTTGGCCCCGGTGGCCGCCTGGCTGGCGATGGACTCGGTCTCCCTGGCGTTGTCGGCGTTGAGGCGGACGCTGGAGGTCATCTGCTCCATGGCGGCGGATATCTGCTCGATGGAAGCGGCCTGCTGGGTCACGGACTGGGAAAGGGACTGGGCCGAAGCGGACAACTCCTCGCTGCCCGCGGACACGCTGTCCGTGGCGGAATTGACCTCGCCGACCACTCCCTTGAGCTTTTCCGCCATGCCGGTCAGGGATCGTGCCAGTTGCCCGACCTCGTCGTTCTGGTCGAGGTCCACCACGGCGGTCAGGTCGCCCGTGGCCACGACGGAGGCGAAATCCATGCCCTTGCGCAGCGGCTCAATTATGCCCCTGGCAATGATCCAGGCAAGCAGGACGCCTATGACGACGGACGCCGCGCTGATGATCATGACGCCGGTCAGGGTGTTGTCGGCGGCGGAGAGCATCTGCTCGTCGGTCATGATGTTGGCGGTGATTTCCGCCGAAGACTCGTTGAGAAGTGCCTGGACCGAGGACAGCGCCTTGGTCGTGACGGTCGAGTACACGCTCTTGGCCGCGTCGTATCCTTCCTGGCGTTGGTCGTTGAGGGCGATGACCCCGTCTATGGCGGCCAGGGTCTCCTCGGCCAGGTCTTGGGTGATGTCGCGGAACCGCGCCTGCGCTCCCCTCCTATCACCACTGGCCACCAGCCTCCCTATCTCCTCTGCGGATTCATGCAGGGCCTTGTGCGGTTCGAAAATATTCTTGAGCACCGCTCCGAATTGGGGATCATCGGCCGCCTGCCGCTTCACTTCATCGGAATAAAGCCATTTGCCCAGCGCACAGTTTTCCGGGTCGGTCTGAACGCTCAGGACCCGGATCGCCGGATCAAGGAGCACGTCCTTGATGGCTCCCATCCAATTGAGATGGTCAAGCTTCTTGTCCCGCAGGAAGGAGCCGAGCTGCACGTCGGCGGGTGCATACTTCTCACCGATCTCGATGGCCGACTCATGCAGGGCGTTGTGGTGCTGTTCGATCTCCGCCAGCAACGGCTTGAGGGACGGGACCAGTTCCTCGGCCCGGGTACGGGCGTCGCTGTAGTACCACTTGCCGAAGGCGCACTTCTTGGGGTCGGTCTGCACGTCCAGGGTGTGGACGTGGGAATCCGTGAGCAACTGGTTGACCTTCTCGGCCCACTTGAGGTGGTCCACCACCTTCTGGGTGAAATTTCCCTTGAGACGATTGCCCTCGATCACCTCTTCGGCGTTGCCCACGATGCCATCTATGCCGAACGTGGACCATAGGCCGACGGCCAGCAGGAGCAACAATACGGCCCCGAATCCGATGCCGAACTTTAAACATAATTTACAATTTTTCCAGCCCATATCCCTTCTCCTCCCTCACGAGAAAACACTCCTCTCAGATTGCCGCCACATCTGCAGTTATACTCACCCCCCGTAATCCTTCCATTATATTCTCCATTATGATGGACTTCACCCGCCGGACGGGGTGGAAGTAAACCCGCCCACCTGATATAAGGGGTGCCATGACTCAAAAAATCCGCACCTCCACGCACTACCTGGCGGCCATGATCCTGCTGACCGTATACGGCGGCCAGGTCTGCCCTCTCATCGATACCCTGACCCTCGCCCACTGGGGAACGCTGGTGGCCGCCGCCTTCATCCCCATGGCCCTGCTCCGGATGTGGCTCCTGCCCCGTCTCCTGAACAGGGTCGCCATCTACGACCAGCCCGGACGGCAGTTCTTTTTCGACCTCGGCCTGTTCCTGCTGTTCGGGTCCGGACTGGCCGTCTACAACACCGTGCATCTGGGGTTCTCCGTGTTCGAGAGCGGCCCCAAGGTCCTGCTCGGCTTCCTGATCTTCGGATTCTTCTCCGGCCTGGACCTGGCCCTGGAGCGGGAACGGGCCAACGGGCTGACGATCATCCGGGAAAACATCTCCCCTCCGGAGACCGTGCGCTACACCTCCCTGACCCGGAAGTTCTCCGGCTTCGCCCTGGCCACGGTCTTCCTGGCGGGCACCGTGCTCATCCTGACCGTGGTCAAGGACGTGTACTGGCTGACCGACGTGAACTTCGCCATGGAGGGCTCCAGGGCCCAGCTCCTCATCGTGGCCGAGATCGGTTTCATCATGCTCGTGCTCAGCGGCTACATCCTGCTCATCATCGCCTCCTACACCCGGAACATCCGGCTCTTCTTCGGCAACGAGACCTCGGTGCTGCGCAAGGTCCGGGAGGGCGACCTGACCCGCAGGGTGCCCCGGTTGACCGCCGACGAGTTCGGCGAGATAGCCGGCCACACCAACATCATGATCGACGGGCTGATCGAGCGCGACCGGATCAAGAACGTGTTCGGCAAGACCGTCAGCCCGGCAATAGCCGGACGGCTCATGGACCGGGAAAAGCAGGGGCTTTCCCTTGGCGGCTCCATCCAGCCCCTGGCCATCCTCATGTGCGACATCCGGGACTTCACCGCACGCGCTGAAGGAAATCCGCCCGAACAGGTCATCGAGGACCTCAACCGCTGGTTCACCGAGGCGGTGGAGGCAACCAACAGTCACGGCGGCGTGGTGGACAAGTTCATCGGCGACGGCATCCTGGCCCTCTTCGGCCTGGACGGGGAGATGGACGCCTGCGAAAAGGCCGTGGCCTGCGCCAGGGACATGCTGGCCCGCCTGGACCGCCTCAACCAAAGCCTGGACACTCCCATTTCCGTCGGCATCGGCATCCACAAGGGAGAAGTCCTGGCAGGCATTGTCGGCTCCCCCGAACGGCTGGAATTCACGGTGGTGGGCGACCCGGTCAACACCGCCGCCCGCATAGAACGGATGACCCGGCGGCTCGATGCGGACATCCTCGTGTCCGCGGCGGCCCACAGCGACCTGCCCGAAGGCCGGGAATGGCGGGATTTCGGGGAACAGTCGTTCAAGGGAAAATCCCAAAAAATCCGGCTGTACGGCCTCTGACCCCCATCACTCCATGCCCGCATCAAATATTTCCCCCGATTCGCCCGCAACAGGCCGCCGCACCCTCCGGCTCGCCCTGGCCGGCCTGGCCCTCGTCGCCCTGCTCCTCGCCGCGACAGTCCCGGCCCACGCCCAACGGGCGGGCTACCCGGAATGGCAAAAGCCCAAACGTCTGGTCTTCGGCATGCCGTACATCGGCAACGTGATCGGCCCGGACGAGACCGGGTTGATCACCACCGTGCTCAAGGAGATATTCACGAGCAACGACCTGGACTTCGAACACCGTAACCTGCCCTACGACCGCGCCCTGGCCGGGCTGCAACAGGGCACCGTCCACTGCTCCCTGGTCCTCAAGGGCCATCGCGACATGAAAATCCAGGGGGAGGCGACCATCATAATCTACAATCTGGCCGTGGCCTACCGGACAAAGGACGGCTTCCACGGGGTGGAGGCCATGGAGGGAGAACGGGTGGCCTCCATGTACGGATTCGAACTGCAAAAGCTGCTGCCGGTAGAGGTCCTCGTGCAGACCGGGTACGACCTGACCTCCATCCTGCACCTGCTCGACCGGGGCCACGTCAAATACGTGCTCGACGAAAGTCGGCTGCTCCGGGAAGGCCTGCTGGAAGCCCAACTGCCCACCAACGAATTCGGCATACACACGCTCAGGTCGCTGGAAGTGCATCCCGTTTTCGCCCCCACCGACGAAGGCAGGGAATTCAAGGCGCTGTACGACCGACGGATGAAGGAGATGGCCGAGTCGGGTCGACTCAGGGAAATATACCGAGCACACGGCTTGAGCGAGGACAAAATAGACCACCTCTTCAAGGTCAACGGATACTAGCCGCATGGACGAGTACCAACGATTCGCCCTGCTCTACGACCCGCTGATCGGGGCCGCCCTGCGACCGATTTACCGGGAGCTGGCCGACCGGCTCAAGGGGCACGGCTGCACGTCCATGGCCGACCTGTGCTGCGGCACCGGCATGTTGGCGGGCCTGGCCGACCGGGAAGGCATGACCGCTTTGGGCATAGACCTGTCCCCGGCCATGCTCGGCGTGGCCGTCCGAAAGCACTCCGCCCGCTTCATCCTGGCGGACGCCGCCGCCCTCCCCCTCGACGACGATTCCCTGGACGGTGCCGCCCTCAGCTTCTCCCTGCACGAAAAACCCCGGGACACAGCCCGGACCATTTTGTCCGAGGCACGGCGCATCGTCCGGCCCGGAGGCGTCGTCATGGTGGCCGACTACAGGGCAAGGCCCGGCAACGGGTGGTGGACCGGGCACATGATCGCCACGGTGGAACGCCTGGCCGGCACGGCGCACCACGGGCACTTCAGGGAATACATGGACAGGGGCGGGACGGACGGGTTCCTGCGCGCGGCAGGGCTCGCGGGACGGTGCGAACAGACCTTTTTCAGCGGCTGGGCCGGGGTGTACTCGATCCCGGTCCCCGAATGATCCCGGTTGCCCCGATCAGGACGGCGCCTTCTTGCGCCGGGCCTTCTTCATGCGCAGGTTGAGGAACTCGACGAACAGGGAAAAGGCCATGGCGAAATAGATGTAGCCCCGGTCGATGTGCTTGTGGAGCCCCTCGGCCACCAGGAAGACGCCCACCAGGAGCAGGAAGGAAAAGGCGAGCATCTGCACGGTGGGGTGGTCGGACACGAAGTCCGACACCGGCCCGGAGAACAGGAGCATGACCAGGACGGCGATGACGATGGCCGCGATCATGATCTCCACATGCCGGGCCATGCCCACGGCGGTGATGACCGAATCCAGCGAAAAGACGAGGTCGAGGAGCAGGATCTGGATGATGGCCCCGGCATAGGAGTACTTGGCGTGCACGCGGCCCACCCCGTCGCCCGGTCCCTCCAGCTTGTCGTGAATCTCGTGGGTCGCCTTGGCCAGCAGGAACAGCCCGCCCGTGAGCAGTACCAGATCGCGGCCCGAGACCACGTGCTCGAACACGGTGAACAGCGGCGCGGTCAGCCCCATGATGGCCGAGATGACGAGCAGAAGCGCGATGCGCGTGACCATTGCCAGGCCGATGCCCATTTTCCGGGCCAGGTCGCGGGAGGCCTCGGGCAGCTTGTTGGTGACCACCACCACGAACACGATGTTGTCGATGCCGAGCACGATCTCCAGGCTCGCCAGGGTGACCAGGGCTATCATACTCTCGAGGGTAAACAGTCCTTCCAGCATGGGTGATTCTCCTTGGTGTGCTTGCAGGAGTATAGGGAAAGCCCCCGGTTTATGGAAGGCGCAATACAGCGACGTTGTCAGCACCAAACCAAGCTTCCCGATAACTCTTTGCCCCCCCTTCCACACCAAAGCCGGTATACCTCTCAAAGACGAACAATGGGCAAGCGGGACTTAGAGCCTGTCCAAGGCGGCGCAACGCAGCCCGAAAAGCGTTCGTTCACGAATCTTCTTTTCGGGCAGTGAAGCCGCCTACAGGCTCTTGGTCCCGCTTGCCGGAGCACAGCCCCAAAAGCGCTTTTTGCTTCCTTTTTGCCGCTCAGCAAAAAGCAAGTCGCCGTAAAGGCGAAACACTCTTTCAGGATGGCGAGTGGTTCCCCGCCGCGCATGCGCTACGGACAAAAAAAAGCCGGGAAAAGCAACGCTTCTCCCGGCTCCCATCTTCTTGGTACGGTATAACCTAAATGACCTTGTTCAGCGGGTACTCGATGATGCCCTCGGCACCGAACTCCACGAGCCTGGGGATCAGGTTGCGGACGATCTTTTCCTCGACCATGACCTCCACGGACAGCCAGTTGGGGTCCTGCAGCTCGGCCACGGTGGGGGAGTTGAGGCTGGGCAGGGTGCCGTTGAGCTCGGCCAGCTTGTCCTTGGGCAGGTTCATCTTCAGCCCGACCATCTTGCCGGCGCGCAGCGCGCCCTGCAGGAGCAGGTTGATCTCCTCGATGAGCCTGCGCTTCTCGGGATCGGCCCAGGCGTCCTTGTTGGCGATGATCTGGGTGTTGGTCTGCATCAACTCGGCAATGATCCGCAGCCCGTTGGCCCGGATGGTGGTGCCGGTCTCGGTGATCTCCACGATGCCGTCGCACAGCCCCTCGACCACCTTGGCCTCGGTGGTGCCCCACGAAAAGGACACGTCCACGTTGACGCCCAAAGACTGGAAGTACTCCTTGGTGAAGCCGACCAGTTCGGTGGAAATCTTCTTGCCGTCCAGGTCCTCGGGCCGCTTGTACGGGGAGTCGCCCTTGACGCACAGCACCCAGCGGGCCTTGCGGTTGCTGACCTTGGAGTAGATCAGGTCATCCACCACGACCACGTCGGACTTGTTTTCCTTGATCCAGTCCATGCCGGTCAGGCCGACATCGAAGGTGCCGTTCTCCACGTACATGGACATTTCCTGAGCCCGGGCCAGGGAGCACTTGATACGGTCGTCGTCGATGTCCGGGAAGTAGTTGCGGTTGTGCAGCTTGATCTTCCATCCCGCCTTTTCAAACAGCTTGATGGTCGCTTCCTGGAGAGAGCCCTTGGGGACGCCGAGTCGGAGAATCTGTTCACTCATTTTTTATATACCTCTTTGGGGTCGAAGACGTAGGGCGAGCATTCGCCGACCTCGCCGTCTTTCAATTCGCGATAAAAACAGGAGCGGTAGCCCTTGTGGCAGGCCGCGCCGCCGATCTGCTCGATGAGAATGACCAAGGTGTCGTCGTCGCAGTCGATGCGGATGGACTTCACCTTCTGAGTATGGCCCGAGGTACCGCCCTTATGCCATAACTCCTGTCGGCTGCGGCTCCAGTAATGGACCTCGCCGGTCTCCAGGGTTTTGTCCCAGGATGCTTCGTTCATGTAGGCCATCATCAGGACTTCGCCGGTCTCGGCGTCCTGTGCGATGGCGGGGACAAGTCCGTCCATTTTCTCGAAATCTGGTCTGATCACTTGCGGTACCTCGTATCAGATGATTATTGCGGTCCGGGATTGGGCCGGATGGGGTATATAGCCAATCACGATGGGAAGCGCAACTCCACCCTGCAACCGTATCCTGATTGTCACCTGCCGCCGCGCAGGTCAAGGGCCGACGGGCCGGGCCCGGAGGGGGCAACAGGGTTATTGTTATTCAAACAACCATTTGATAAAGAATATGATCCTGGCCACGAAACATATCCCCGGGCGGCACCTACGATGTACCAGAAACCTGAACAGCAGCCGGAAGTCGACGGCCTTGGCAGGCTGTCCGATCCCCAGGCCGAAAAGGATTTTCAGCGAGCCAAGCTGCCGCACACCAGACGGCGGTTGCGCTTCGTCTGTGCCATCACGGCGCTGGCCTACCTCGGAGCCGCGTACGCCGACTCCCTGGAAATCTCCGGCCCCGATCTCAACCTGCTCCTCGCGGCCCGGTGCCTGACCGCCCTGGCCGGGCTCGTCCCGTTCATCCTCACCTTCAGGGAAAAGACCGGCTCCGGCGACATGGGCATGGCCGCCGGCGTATACATGGCGATCCTGATGGCCACCGAGAGCCTGGAGCTGTACCTCAAGGCCGACGTATTCATCATGGGGGGGACGCCGATAACGGCCTTCATCGTCCTGACGTTCTATCTCTTCCAGCCGCCCCAGATATGGCAGTCGATCATCAGCGGCGGCCTGGGTTCGGTGGCCTATCTCGCGACCCTCGCCCTCTTCACCGACGCCCCGCCCGGCTATGTCGCCAACTCCTTCCTGGTCTTCGCCCTGGCCAACGGTTTCGGGCTCTATTTCTGCATCCGGTTCGGGGCGGCGCAGCGGCGGGAGCATGTGGCTCTGACCGAACTCAAACGCAAGGCCGAGACCGACGCCCTCACCGGGCTCCTCAACCGGAGGCGGGTCACGGAACTGTGCGAACGGGAATTCGAGGCCGCCAAGCGCTACGGGCACCCGTGCTCCCTGCTCCTCATGGATATCGACCATTTCAAGGACGTCAATGATTCGTCAGGACACGCAGCAGGGGACGCGGTGCTGGTCGCCCTGTCCGAACGGATATCCCGCATCCTCCGCGTGGTCGACATCTTCGGCCGGATAGGCGGCGAGGAATTTGCGATCCTCATGCCCCACGCCACAAGGGAACAGGCCCTGTCGGCGGCGGAACGCATCCGCAAGACCGTCGGCGACCTGCCGTTCGAGTTCGACGGGGTTTCCCTGAATGTCACCATCAGCATCGGGGTTTCCTCCCTGATCTCGGAAGCCGACACAATGGATTTATTGTACCGGCAGGCGGACGACGCCCTGTATGCCGCCAAGCGATGCGGCCGCAACGGCGTGCACTTCTGACCACGACCGGCCCCCCGCAATTCCCGTCCGGACAGCCGCCAACCACCGTTTACCCCCCAGCATTTATCTGCTAAATCTCGCCACACGAAACCTCTAAAAGGAGCAAACGGACATGCCTGTTCGTAGCAAGGATAATTTCCTCGTCTTCGGTGCGCCCCGCATCGAGCAGGACGAAATTGACGAAGTGGTCGCCTCCATGAAAACCGGCTGGCTCGGCACCGGCCCCAAGGTGGCCCGGTTCGAAGCCGATTTCGCCGCCTACGTGGGCGGCAGGCACGCCGCGGCCTGCAACTCGTGCACGGCGGCCCTGCATCTCTCCCTGGTGGCACTGGGCCTCAAGCCCGGCGACGAGGTCATCACCACGCCGCTGACCTTCTGCGCTTCGGTCAACGCCATCATCCACGCCGGGTGTACCCCGGTCTTGGCCGACGTGGACCCGGTCACCCAGAACATCGACCCGGACCGCATCCGCGAAAAGATCACAGACCGCACCCGGGCCATCCTGCCCGTGCATTTCGCGGGCCGCCCCTGCGACATGGACGGGATCATGGCCCTTGCCGACGAGTTCGGCCTCAAGGTGGTGGAGGACTGCGCCCACGCCATCGAGACCACCTACAAGGGACGCCACGCCGGGACCTTCGGCGACTTCGGCTGCTTTTCCTTCTACGTCACCAAGAACGTCTGCACCGGCGAGGGCGGCATGATCATCGCCCACGACGAGGCGGACATCAAGAACGTCAAGATACTCGGCCTGCACGGCATGTCCGCAGACGCCTGGAAACGGTTCTCCGACGAAGGCTACAAGCACTACGCCGTGGTCCACGCCGGGTTCAAATACAACATGATGGACATCCAGGCCGCCATCGGCATCCACCAGCTCAAGCGGGTGGAAGACTACTTCGTCCGCCGCTGCGAGATATGGGACACGTACCAGGAGGCCTTCAAGGACATGGCCGTGGGCACCCCCGCGCCCGAAGAGCCGGGCACCCGCCACGCCCGGCACCTGTACACCCTGATGGTGGACCCGGTGTACTCCGGCATCGACCGCGACCAGCTGCTGATGCGGCTGACCAAGGAAGGCATCGGCGCAGGCGTGCACTATCTGGCCGTGCCCGAGCACCCCTACTACCAGGAACGCTTCGGCTGGAAGCTCGAGGACACGCCCCATGCCGTCGCCCTGGGCCGACAGACCATCAGCCTGCCGCTCTCCGCCAAACTGACCGATGAGGACGTGGCCGATGTGATCAAGGCCGTCAAACTCTCGCTGGAGGACTAGCTGAAGGCCGTTCGTCGCCTCACCTGATTCCCGATTCCCGACCCTGCGAGGCCGCACCCCGGCTGACCCGACCATGAGGCGGGAAAGAGCCTCCAGCCATGAACAACCCGAAGACAAAGGCCCGGCGGAACCATTCCGCCGGGCCTTTGCCATGGATTTGAGAACGAACCGTGCGACTCAACAGTCGTGAAAGTCCTTGTTGATGTAAAAACAGAGATCGAACAGGTTCTGGACCATCTCGTCAACGATCTCCTCGGAGTCCGCGTCTGGAGTCTCCACGCTCATGGTCTTGTTCACGATCTTGGAAAAAAGCATGCCGATGAGCTGGTCGTCGTACAGTGTCCAATATTTGCTGCCAGAGGGAAATTTCTTGTCGAATCCGTGATAATACATATTTCGCTCGCTCCGGGATGAAAGGCGGTTATTGCGGGTGTTACCTACCCTATCGGCACGCCGGGCAAAGCTCTTTATGGCTGAAAACGGATTATTTTCATTCATCATATCAGCCGGTTGCAAACGGCTCACCCGCCACCCCGAAACGACTCCCCCGAGTGCCGGGAAAGGGGTCCCGCAGGTGGGAACCAACCGGCAATGTTGAAAAATTGTTACCCATATGTAACACTCATTGTTACAGAGTTCATGTATAGCGGACCCGAAACACTCAAAGGAGCTTCAACGTGTCAGCACAAAAAGTTCTGGTGGTCGAAGACCATAGAGATACCCGGGAACTGCTCAAATACAACCTCACCGCAGCCGGTTTCGATGTGGCCGCCGCAGAGGACGGCCAGTTCGGCATGGAACTCGCCCAGGCGTTCAAGCCGGACATCATCCTGCTCGATCTCATGATGCCGGGCGTGGACGGCCTGGAAGTCTGCCGCCAGCTCAAGGGCGACCCCACCCTGGCCCGCATCCCCATCATCATGCTCACGGCCAAGGGCGAGGAGGTGGACAAGATCGTCGGCCTCGAACTCGGTGCCGACGACTACGTGGTCAAGCCGTTTTCCCCGCGTGAACTCGTGCTCCGCATCAAGGCCATCCTGCGCCGCTACGGCGCACCGGAGCCCAACGCGCCCAAGCTCTGGGAACGCGAGGGCCTCAGGGTGGACTTCGAGGCGCACCAGATCGAGATCGACTCCGAGCCCACGGCCCTGACGGCAACGGAGTTCAAACTCCTCACGGTGCTCATCTCCGGTGCGGGCAAGGTCCAGACCCGCGACAACCTCCTGGACACCGTCTGGGACACCCATTTCGAAGGCTACTCCCGGACCGTGGACACCCACGTGCGCAGGCTGCGACAGAAACTCGGCCCCTACGCCGCCTGGATAGAAACCATCCGGGGCGTGGGCTACCGCTTCAAGGCATAGACGGAGACGACCGAACAACCCGGCCCGCCAGAATCCCCAGTGGGCCGGGTTTTTTGTTGCCCGTCCACTGCCGGGCGCGTGGATTCGCCCCCCTGACACCAACCAAGCGGTTCAAGAACGCGGGTCCGCCGCCTCACGAATAAAATGAAACAAATCCACACCCTTCATTGACATAACTTAACACTGCAAGGCGTGGATTTTGCTCGACAATTCAAAACAACCGAATTGGAGGGCAGATTCTGACATGGAAAATCCAAGCGCCGAAAAGGCAATCCAAATCATCGACGACCTTGTCAACAAGACCCTGAACACGCAGGGAGCCTTTGAAAGGGCGATCGAAAAGCTCCTTGTCGAGGCCGAGCGCATACGGGACAACGTGGAAGATGTTTCCCTGCCCCTGTCCGACTATCAGACCAAGCAGGTCCTGCTCAATGTGTCCTACATCATTCGAGAGCTCGGGATGATTGAAAAGGGTTTCGGCCCGACCACCGCCAAAACGCCGCACCCGCAGCTGACATACGAGGTCGAGTCGGAAGCCGTGAAGCAATGATGCGGACAACGGGAGAGGGGCCGAACGTTCACAGGCGGCCTGCTGTTGCAAGCCGCCCACGTCAAAAAAAATCCGCTCCCGCTGAAAGCGGTTAGTCGGTGCCGAGCGTGATCTGGAAAGCCACCGCGTAAAGATGGTCGAAGAAATCGACATATTCCACGGGGATGTGCTTCGGTACGTTGATCCTGGAAGGCGCGAAGTTGATGATGCCCTTGATGTTGGCGTCCACCAGATGGTTGGCGGCGCGTTGGGCGCGGTCGGGGGGCGTGGCGATGAGACCGATCTCGAGGTTCAGTTCCGGGGCCTGTTCCTTGAGGTGGGTGGGACAGACGATTTCCATGCCCTCGAACTCGAGACCGATCTTGTCCGGGTCGCAGTCAAAGGCCGCGCAGATCTTGAAGCCGCGCTTTTCGAAGTCGTGGTGCCGCAAAAGCGCGCTGCCCATGTTGCCCACGCCGATAAGGGCGCACTTCCAGACCCTGTCGATGCCGAGAGACAGCTTGATGGAGGTGATCAGCTCCTGCACGTAGTAACCCACGCCGCGCACGCCGAATTCACCGAAATAAGCGAGATCCTTTCTGATTTGGGAGGAGTTGACCGAACAGGCTCGGGCGAGCTTCTCCGACGAGATGACTTCGTTGCCATCCCGAAGCAGGTTTTCGAGCACCTGGATGTAGACTGCCAGCCTGCCTATGGTCGCTTTGGGGATGTGTTCGCTTTTCAATGTAACTGCCTCTTAAACAAGGAAAAAAAGCCCTATCCATGTGAAAATTTTAACAAGAAAAAGCCGGAAAAGGGGAGGCCGAAGCCTCCCCCCCAATATGCATTCGTTAGTCTGAAACTAGACGACGAAGAGCAGGATCAGGTTGACGACCAGGGCGTAAATGGCCAGGGATTCGATGAAGGCCAGGCCGAGGATCAGAGTGGTGGACAGCTGGCCACCGGCTTCGGGGTTGCGAGCGATGCCTTCACAAGCGCCCTTGACGCCCATGCCCTGACCGATGCCGCAGAGGCCGGCAGCGATGCCCATGCCGATGGCGGTGGCGTATGCTTTGGCGGACATGACGGGATCGGCGCCTTCGGAAGCGAAAGCAACGGAAGCAACCAGAACCATAGCCAGGGTGGTGAACAGAATTTTAGCGGTTTTCATTGTAAATCCTCCAAATGGATTACGTAATATGTTGTGGTCCAAGGACCATTTCCCCATTGATTGGTGCGGCAGGCTCTTAGTGAGCGTGCTCGGTGGCACCCTGCAGATAGAGCATCGTCAGCATGAAGAAGATGAATGCCTGGATGGTCTTTGCAAGGATGAACAGGAAGTACATGGGCAGGGAACCGACCAGCGGCGCCAGCATGAACATCAGGATCAGAACGATTTCCTCGCCGCGGATGTTGCCGAAGAGACGAAGCGTCAGGCTCAGCGGGCGGGCGAGATGCGAAACCGGTTCCAGGATGAGCATGAGCGGAGCCAGTGCGGGGACCGGGCCCATGAAGTGCTTGATGTAGCCTGCGCCCCACTTCTTGATACCCACATACTGGTAGTACAGGAACACGATGATGGCCATGGCGGCCGGGGTGTTGATGTTCGCGGTGGGAGCATCACAGCCCGGAACCAGACCGATCCAGTTCATGCCCAGGATGAAGATGAAGATGGTGCACAGAAGCGGCATGAACTGACGGCCTTCCTGGCCGACGTTTGCCACGACGAAATCTTCCAGACCGCCGATAATGGTCTCGAAAACGTTCTGGAGGCCGCCGGGAACCAACTGAAGGCGGCTGCGGACGATCAGGCCGAGAGAAAGAATGATGGCCATGACCAGCCACATGTACAGCACATGGTTGATGGACTGCACGCCGAGTGCATGTTCAACCGTTGCGCCCCAATGGCCGATGCTTTTCAGCATGTCCATGTAAAGAAGAGGGTGAGCTAATCCACCTGAAAAACCCATATCCGAGCCTCCTTGAAAGCAGCTAGGCTATTTTTTCCCCAACTGAACCAGGCCGGTTGCGGTGATGTTTACCACCACGGTTCCGAGACCTGCTATCAGCCCCCAGTGGGGAACTCGTTCGACTCCGATCAGCCACCAGAGGACCAGCCCGCTCAGAGTCATTTTACCCATGAATATAACAAACAGGAGATACGGTCCCTTGCTCCGGTCGTGAACCAAAGACTGGACTACGCGGGCGAGAGTCCAGAAATTGACCAGGGCAAGCATTGCCCCTGCCAGATACGCAAAAGACCATCGGGAAAAAAGTGTTACCAGCATGATCACTAGAGAGGTCCCCAGCGACACATAAATCTGATTGCGGACAACGATGCGTACGTCGGGCTTGTCGAATCCGCCCCAAACGAGCAAACGCTCAAGCCTTTGGTTCATCCTGCCCAGCACCTTCTTCTCCATCCTGTTTCAAAGAACTTGCTTTTCGCGCCTCTTCCCGTCG
The DNA here is from genome assembly GCF_026000375.1 of Pseudodesulfovibrio portus. NCBI lineage: Bacteria > Pseudomonadati > Thermodesulfobacteriota > Desulfovibrionia > Desulfovibrionales > Desulfovibrionaceae > Pseudodesulfovibrio > Pseudodesulfovibrio portus. Next base: position 2,082,295 of record NZ_AP026708.1, on the reverse strand, counting down.
TTGCAGCTTCCGGAAATCCTCGAAGACCATCTTGAACCCGGCCACGACCCCCACGATGAAGAAGATCATGATCATCCAAGGCTTGGTCCCGAAGTAATCATCCAGGAAGTACCCTATGACGAGTCCGACGATGATGGCGGAAACGAGGTGTAATCCCAACGTTCCTGCAGTGCCGCCCAGTTGCGTTATCTGCACCCATCGTCCGTCTTTAGAAAAGAGCATGTTCACACCTTGTGAGAGTGGTTACACGGGTCCCGGGAAAATGCGCCCCCGGAAGGCAACTCGTGCAATCCTTCACAAGTGGAGGAGGAGTAGCACAGGCTGTCATTTCCCGTCAATGCATTTTTCCGAAAAACCGCCCTGTTCGGAACTTTGTCCCGCAGCGGGGAAAGCTTTGCTTGCCAAGGCTTCCGCCCCGATTCTGCCGCTGCATGTGAAATTACCCCCAAAATTCTTTTTTCGCCACAAAAAAGCGGGAGAACCATGTGGTTCTCCCGCCGGTAATTCCGTTTTCGGACAGGGTTATTGGGGGTCGCCGACGTCCACCACCTTGACCATGAATTCCTTGACTCCGGTCGGAGGCTGGAAAAACACGGCCATGAACGGCGTGGACGCGCCGGGCCGGATAAAGGTGTTGTTGGACAGGATGCCGACTTCGCTGTCCAGGCCGTCCCTGATCTCCTTCTCGGTCTGCACCTGAAGCTGGAATTGAGAGAGCACGTTGCCGCACAGGAAGGACTGGGAGGTCAGAACGTTGTTGGTATCGTCGTACAGGATGACCTCGACCTTGATCCGCTCCTTGGGCTTGGCGAACTTGTTGACCGCCTTGCCCTCGACCACGAACAGGTTGCCCGCCTTCTCGTTGGCCACATAGTACTGCTTGACGTTCTTCAGCTCGATCTTGCGCACCCGCTCGGCCGGGGACTCGCCGGGATCGGTCTCTTCGCCGCCGCCGGTCTCCTCCATGAACATCTGGCCCACGAACGGTACGTTCTTGAGCATGTCGCCCAGGTTGATGCCCATGTAGGTCCAGACCTTGAAGTAGATGGCCGCGCCCAGTCCCAGGGCAATGACGAGCATGACGATCAGGCAGCCCAGGGACTTGCGGCTCCCCTTGCCCTTGTCGTCGTCCAGCTCGAGGGAGTCGCCGAACACGTCGCCGCCCTCGTCGTTCTCGTCCTCGTCCTCCTCGACGCCGCCGTCCTCGAAGGGATCCTCGTCATCGTCCTCGAACAGGTCGTCGTCGGAGTCGTCGCCGGTGTCGGCAAAAATATCTTCCTCGACGGACGCTTCCTCGTCCTCGTCGTCATCATCGTCGAACAGGTCGCCGCCGAGATCGTCGTCCTCGTCCCCGGACAGGTCTTCGTCCGCCTCGGGCATATCGTCCGCAGATTCGTCGAACAGGTCGTCGGCGTCAGGCGTTTCTTCGGTCTCGGGCAGGTCCTCGTCCGGTCCCTCGGGGGACCCGTCGTCGAGCTCCGCGCCCTCTTCTTCATCGTCGCCGAACAGGTCGTCGTCCAAGCCGCCATCCCCGGCAGGCTCGTCCTCCGGCTCCTCTATCTCGTCGCCGCCCGCTCCGGCCCCTGCGGCCACGTCTTCGAAAGTCTCGTCGAAATCGTCACCCGCCTGGGTGTCGCCGCCGGCGCTTTCCTCTTCCAGCAGGGCCTCGACTTCCTCCTCCGGGGTCTCCGGAGGCAACTCGGCCTTGAACACCTGGCCGCACTTGGAGCATTTGACCTTGGCGCCCCCGGCCGGGATTTTCTCGTCAGGAAGGTTGTAGCGGGTGTCGCAATTCGGACAGGTGAGGATCATAGTTCGATCTCCAGGGAATCCGGGTTATTATTCTTACGCTTCCGTGGACAGCTCATAGATGCCGCCCAGTTCGCGGTACCGTTCGGCATAGTCCAGGCCATAGCCCACAATGAATCCTTCAGTGAGCTTGAATCCGGCAAAATCGACCTGGATCTTCTTTTCCCGTCGTTCATGCTTATCAATAAGTGCACAAATTTTCAAACTCTTTGGATTTCTCATCCGCAGGACCCGAAGGAGGAAATCCATGGAATGGCCGGTATCGACGATATCCTCGATCACGAGCACGTCCTTGCCCTCGATGGAAATCTCCAGATCCTTGGAAAAGACTATGTCCTCGGACCGGGACGTGGCCGTGCCGTAGCTGGCCAGGCGGACGAAATCCACCTCGATGTCGCGGTCGATCTGCCGGACGATGTCGGAGTAGAAGAGAAACGCGCCCTTGAGCACGCAGATGCAGACCAGGGGTTCGCCGCCGTCGTAGCTCTTGGTGATCTCCTGCCCCAGTGCCTTGTTCCGTTCCGCTATCTGCTCCGCGGTGATGAAGGGTGTGAGTTTATGTGCCATTTTTCCGAATGGTTACAGGTTGATGGTCATGGCGACCTCGTTGCAGAGATCCGGGAACCTCGGACAGTTGAGACAGTCCAGGAATATTTTTTGATTGAGGGACTCCATGCCTTCCTCCACAAAGCCCAGGCGGGCGAAGAAGCCGGCCACCTCGGTCAGGGTATACACCCTGTATATGCCCAATGTCACGGCTTCGCTCAGGCAGGCCTCCACCAGCTTGCGGCCCAGGTGCTTGCCCCGGTGTTTCGGGGAAACCACCAGGGAGCGAATCTCGGCCAGATCTTCCCAGATCAGGCTCAGGGCGCAGCAGCCGATGACCTCGCCGTCCTCCACGGCCACCACGAAATCGCGCAGGTGCGAATACAACTGGCTGAAGGAGCGCGGCAGGACCAGCCCGTCATGCTCCTCGGTGTGCATGAGCAGACCGTGAATCGCCCTGACATCCTTGATGCGTGCCTTGCGGATCATGCGGCTACCCATTCACCAGCTTGTCGGCCATGGCTCCGAGCATGGATGCGGGGAACACGCCGGGCTGGCCGAAGATCTTCTTGCCGGACTTGTCGAAGATGAGCAGCGTGGGGATGGCCTCCACGTTGTGATCCCGGGCGATCTGCTGGTCGCCCCAGGCCACCGTCAGGGCCATGGGCTTCTTTTCCAGGTAGCGCTCCAGCGCCTTCCTGTTCTCGTCCACGGACAGGGCGATGATGTTGACCGTGTCGCCGTGGGTTTTTTCCAGCTGCTCCAGTTCGGGAATCTGCTGCTTGCAGGACGGGCACCAGGTGGCCCAGAGCATGACCAGGGTGGGCCTGCCCGTGTTGGCGGCCAGATAGTCCTTCAGCCCGGTCGAGTCCAGCTCGAGGATGTCGCCGCCGTCCGTGGCTGCGGCCTTGACCGCCTTGGCCGGGGCCGCTGCCTTGAAGTCGGGCTCCTGCGCCTTGTCCCCGGACGGCTCCTCAGCCCCCGAGCAGGCCGCCAGGGCCACCAAAAGCAATGATATTATCGTAATATACCGGAATATATGCATGGGTCTCCTCTTGTTCGTTGAATACGCGACGATACCAGAGAAGCCGGTCAAATAAAAGAGCTGGAAAGGAGAGTATTTCCGAACCGCCCGGAAGACCTGCACCGCATCGAAACAACGCCGAAAAGATTTGGGAAAAGGGAGGGATGGGGGGCCGGGGGAAGGGGAGGAAAGGACCCTTTCCAAAGGGTTTTTCCTCCCCTTCCCCCGGGAATATCTATTGCGTCAACCGCTGGGCCAGCTTGACGGCGGCCACCGCGTCGGTGGACCAGCCGTCCGCGCCGATGGCGGTGCAGAACTTTTCCGTCACCACCGCGCCGCCGATGATGACCTTGGCGTCCAGGCCGCGTTCGGCCACCAGCTTCACGGTGTCTTCCATGCGCACCATGGTGGTGGTCATGAGCGCGGACAGCCCGATGACGGCCGCGTTGTGCTCGGCGGCGGCGGCCACGATCTTTTCGGCAGGCACGTCCTTGCCCAGGTCCACCACCTCGAAGCCGTAGTTCTTGAGCATCAGGCAGACGATGTTCTTGCCGATGTCGTGGATGTCGCCCTCCACGGTGGCCATGACCACCACGGGCTTTTCGCCTGCGGAGCCGTCCTCTTCCAGGAGCGGCTGGAGACGCTGGAAGGCGGTCTGCATGGTCTCTGCGCTCTGCAGGAGCTGGGGCAGGAAGTATTCCTTTTTCTCGTACTTGTCGCCCACGGCCAGGATGCCGGGAATGAGCAGGTCGTTGACGATGTTCATGGCCGCCATGCCGTTGGCCAGTTCGGTCTCCACCAGGGCGACGACCCCGTCCTTGTCTCCCTTGATCACGGCGGCCTGCACAGGCGGCAGCCCGGCCGTGTCGCCTCCCTTGGAAGCGGCGGACGACGGAGCGGAAGCGGCTGACGAACCGCCGGTCCAATCGGAGTATTTGTCGATGTAGCGCTCGGCCTGGGGGTCGCGGTTGAGCAGCACCTCGGCGGCGTGCAGCGACTCCTGGATGCGCGCTGAGTTGGGGTTGGCGATGAACGAGCAGAGCCCGGACGCCATGGACAGGGTCAGGAAGGTGGAGTTGAGCAGCTCGCGGGCGGGCAGGCCGAAGGAGATATTGGACAGCCCGATGGTGGTGGGCAGGTTCCACTCGTCCCGGCAGTGGCGCATGACCTCCATGGAATGGCGCGCGGCCTCGGGCTTGGAGGAGACGGTCAGGGCCAGGGCGTCCACCATGATCAGACGGCGCGGGATGCCCAGGGCGTCGGCCTTGGACAGGAGGCCCTCGATGACCTCGATCCGCTCCGCAGCCGTGACCGGCAGCTTGTTGCCCACGATGGGCAGGAGGATGAACGGCGCGCCGAAGAGCTTGCACAGGGGGCCGAGTTCCTCCATCTTGCCGGGCTCGCCGGAGATGGAGTTGACCAGCGGCGAGCCTGGGTAGCCCCACAGCCCGGCCTCAACGGCCTTGGCGTCGTTGGAATCGATGGACAGGGGCGCGGTGAACCGGCCCGTCAGGGAGATGGCCAGCTCGGGCAGGAGCGCCACCTCGTCCACCATGGGCGCGCCCACGTTGACATCGAGCACCGGAGCGCCCTGCTCCACCTGCTCGGCCGCGAACCGATGGGCCTCGGTGAACACGGATTCCTGGAGTTCTGCGGTCAGCTGCTTCTTGCCCGTGGGGTTGATGCGCTCGCCGATGATCACGCCGGGATGGTCGAACCCGATGGGCACGGAAACCGACCGGGAGGTCAGCACCAGCTGCGCGTTGTCGGTCTTTTGCGGGCGGACCCAGGTTGCGTCGCCCACCTTGGCGCGCAGGGCGCGGATGTGGTCGGGCGTGGTGCCGCAGCAGCCGCCGATGAACTTGGCCCCCAGCTCCACGAACCCGGCGGCCTGTTCGGCGAACGGCTCGGGCGGCAGCCGGAACGAGGTGTTGCCGTCGGCGTCCAGCACGGGCAGCCCGGCATTGGCCTCGGCAAAGGTCGGCGTTTCCAGCCGGGGGGCCCAGGCGCGCAGGGTATCGTGCATCTGCTCGGGCCCGGCGGAACAGTTGGTGCCGATGAGTTCCACGCCCATGTTCTGCATGGTGTCCACGAAAGTCTGGGGCGAGGTGCCGGTCAGGGAGGCCGGTCCCTCAAAGGTCATGGAGACGGCCACGGGCAGGTCGCAGACCAGGCGGGCGGCGACGACCACTGCCTTGGCCTCGGCCAGGTCGAAATGGGTCTCGCCCAGGATGAGGTCGGCTCCGCCGTCCACGCACCCCTTGATCTGCTCCTTGTAGATGTCCACCAGCTCACGGAAGGTCAGGTCGCCCAGCGGCTTGACAAAATGGCCGGTGGGGCCGATGGAGGCGGCGACGAAGGCCCGGTCCCCGGCCACCTGGCGGGCCAGGGCGGTCATGGCCTTGTTCAGTTCGTAGGGATCGGCGTCCAGTCCGAGCTTGGGCCGGGACCCGCCGAAGGTGTTTGTGGTCAGGATATCCGCCCCGGCGTCCAGGTAGTCCTGATGAACGCCGCGGATGACCTCGGGCGCCTTGAGCCCCCAGAGTTCGGGCGACAACCCGGCGGGCAGCCCCCTGCTCTGCAGAAGCGTGCCGTAGCCGCCGTCGAAATAGTAGATTCTGTCGTCGTCGAGTATGGACCTGAAATCGGGCACTGTATCCTCCCTGGAACGGGCCGCAAAGGGCTGCCGAATCGCGTATTCTTATATCAAGATGTCTTGATATAGACCCGGAGACGCCAGAAATCAAGGCTTTTTTCGCACCCTTCGTCTGGAGCCTGGTTTGCATGGGCATGTTTTTGCACAAACTTGGCCCAAGTGAAAATCATTGCCTAGGGTAGCCAAAATCTATAGTGTCAATTTCTTGCTCTTAATATTAAGTATTGAACCGGGCGCACGCCGCCCACCCAAGCATACAATGATATCGAACGACGAAACAACCGTGATCGAACCGGAAATCGTTGAACCCGGCGAAGATGATCTCGACCTTGACGGGCCCAACGCGATTCCCGTCAATCCCCCGGCCAAGGCCGGCAGTGCGGAGGAGAAGCTCCCGGCGCTCAACCTCACCCCCTCTTCCAAGGCGGTGCAGGTCCGCGACCCGCTGCAGCTCTACCTCAAGGAGATCGCCCGGTTCCCCATGCTGGAGCCGGAAGAGGAATACGAACTGGCCAAGCGGGTTCAGGAGGAGAACGACCAGGACGCGGCCTTCAAGATCATATCCTCCCACCTGCGCCTGGTGGTCAAGATCGCCATGGACTTTCAGCGTCGCTGGATGCAGAACGGACTGGACCTGATCCAGGAGGGCAACGTCGGGCTGCTCAAGGCCGTGACCAAGTTCGACCCGGAAAAGGGGATCAAGTTCTCCTATTACGCGGCCTTCTGGATCAAGGCGTACATCCTGAAGTACATCATGGACAACTGGCGCATGGTCAAGATCGGGACCACCCAGACCCAGCGCAAGCTCTTTTACAACCTGAACAAGGAAAGGCAGCGGCTCCAGACCCTGGGCTTCGACCCGTCCACCGAGGTCCTGAGCGAGCGGCTCGGGGTGTCCGAGGCCGAGATCGAGGAGATGGACCAGCGGCTTTCCAAGAACGACATGTCCCTGAACGCGCCCCTGGGCGACGACTCCGACACCACCAAGATGGATTTCCTGCCGTCTCTGGCCCCTGGCGTGGAGGAGTCCATCGCCAACGGCCAGATCGTGGACCTGCTGCTCGACAATATCAGGGAGATTCGGCCCACCCTGAACGAGAAGGAAGAGGCCATCCTCGACCGGCGGCTCCTGTCCGAGGACCCCGTGACCCTGCGCGAGATCGGCGAGGAATTCGGGGTGACCAGGGAGCGGGTGCGCCAGATCGAGGCCCGGCTGCTGGCCAAGATTCGCGAGCACATGGCCGGGCGGGTCAAGGGCTTCTCCAAGGAATGGGTCCTGGAACACGATTAGGCATTTCACTCAAACGGAAGAACGGATGCAGAGAACACACCGGTTTTACAGACGCGCAACAATGGCGGCCATGATCCTCATGGCGGGCCTGGTCCTGACGGGCTGCGCCTCCGGACGGGGGGCCGCACCGAAGTACCGGGCCTACCCCATGACGCCCGAGGCGCAGGTGAACTACGACTACCTCGTCTATCTGGACCGGTTGCAGCAGATCCAGCGCGAACTCAGCCGCGGCGACCGCAGCACCATGAAGCTGAAAGAGGCCCGGCAGCTGCAGGACGCCACGGTCGAGGCCCTGGACAAGGTCATCGCCGTGGCGCCCTCTCCCCAGCTCTACGTCGAAAAGGCCGGGCTGTTCTGGAATCACAGCGAGGGCACGGCCCGATCCCGGGCCATCCTCAAGGAAGGCCTGGCCAAGTTCCCCGGCGACCGGCTGCTGACCGTGTACCTGGCCAACTCCTACGTGGCCGACGACCGGGTGGACGACGCCATCGCGATCATGGACGAATTCCTGAAGGACAACCCCGACGACATCCAGTCCCGCGAGAAGCTGGGCCAGATGTTCATGGACGCGGGACGCGACGCCGAGGCCCTGGACGTGCTCAAGGGCATCCCCGAGGCGGAGCGGGGGCCCGACGCCCTCTACTCCATGGGCCGGGTCCAGGGGAACCTGGGCATGCGCAAGGCGGCCATCGCCAACCTCAAAAAGGCCGTCAAGATGGACCCGGAGTTCACCGAGGCCCAGGTGGAGCTGGCCTACCAGTATGAACTGGCCAAGGACTACGCGTCCGCCGAGGCCATCTACACCGCCATCCTGGAGCAGAACGAGTCCTTCCCCGAGGCCCGGCTGCGGCTGATCAACCTCGACCTCAAGCTGAACAACCCGGACAAGGCCCTTAAGCTCGCCCTGGACGGCCCGCCCACCAAGGATTTCGTCCTGGACGCGGTCCTGACCTTCATCAACGACGGGTTCTACGCCCAGGGGTCCACGGTGCTGGACATGCTAACCTCGGACGGCTCGGTCCCGGCAGAGTACTACTTCTACAAGGCCGTCATCGCCAACGAGGGCGAAAACGACATGGAAAAGGCGCTCGGCTTCCTGGGCATGGTCGACAAGACCGACCGCCTCTACCCGCACGCCCTGCGCTTCCGGGCCCAGATTCTCAGCGCCCAGGGCAAGGCCGAAGAGGCCCTGAACATCGCCGTGGACGGCAAGAAGCTCTACCCGAACGCCCCCATTTTCTACATCCTCGAGGCCTCCCTGCTCAAGCAGGAGGAGGACTTCCGGGGAGCCGAACGCACCCTGAAGGAAGGGCTCAAGCGGCTGCCGAACAACCCGGAGCTGACCTACGAGCTGGCCCTGGTCTACGAGGTCCTGGACCGGCGCGACGAGGGGCTGGCCCTGATGGAGAGCGTCATCCGCGCCCATCCGGATCACGCCAACGCCCTGAACTACGTGGGCTACACCCTGGCCGAGGAAGGCAGGGAGCTTGAACGGGCCCTGGTCCTGGTGACCAAGGCGTCCTCCCTGGAGCCCGAGAGCGGCTACATCCTCGACTCCGTGGCCTGGGTCCACTTCAAGATGCAGGACCTCAACAAGGCCTGGGAATACATCCGCCACGCCATCGACCTGGTGGACACCGACCCCACCATCTGGGAACATTACGGCGACATCGCCGCCGCTCTGGGCAAGAAGGCCGAGGCGCGCAGGGGATACAACCTCTCCCTGAAATTCCACGCTGCCGATCCCGAAGCGGTGCGGAGCAAACTCGGAAATCTGTAATGACCCGACCCCGGCCGACTTCCCTGCCCGCCCTGCTGGCCGCCCTGCTCCTGCTGGCCGTGGCAGGCTGCACGCCCAAGACGCCGCCCGGCACGGTGCTGCACGCCCCCAAGGCGGCCTGGAAGTCCTTCCGCGCCAACTACTGCGTCCGGCCCGAGGCGCCCGCCGTGAAGGTCAAGGCGTCCCTCTATTATTCGCAGATCCGGCCCCGCAAGCGGACCAACCGCACCCTGACCACCCTGTGGGGCGACTTCGGCGGGGCCATGCGCATGGACGTGTCCGCCTCCATCGGCAAACTGCTGGCCCACATCCGCGAGAACGGCGACGGCCTGCTCGTCTTCTATCCCTCGGACAACGAGGCCTACACCCACGTCAACCCGGTGCTCGGCGCGACCCGGCTGGGCATGCCCTTTCCCTTCTCGCTCAAGGTGCTGGCCGCCGTACTGGCGGGCGACTTCTCCGACCTGGCCGCCAGGGGTTACGCCGCAGCCCGGCAGATCGACGGCAACAACCCCGGCTTCGTCTTCGACCTGAAGGACGGCCTGGTCACCCGGATCACCCTGGACGTGGTCGGCCGCCCGGTGCTCGTCGAGGGCCTCACCTCCAAATCCTATGCCGGGGCCAGGACATGGCGGCTGGAGATCAACCGCTACCAGGAACCCGAGGGCAAAAAGGCCCCCCTGCCGAACAAGGTGACGCTGGCCCTGGACAACGGGGAGAAGGGCGTCTTGCACATAAAGTCCCGGGAGCTTATGCTGAAACCCTGGCCTGCCGAGTCCCTGGACCTCGCCCTGCCCGACGGTGTCGAGCCCGTCCGGCTGGACAACGGCTACAACCACGAATCCACAGGGGAAATCCCCGTGATCTACGAGGACAAATAATGGACGCTCAGCCCCAAAAAGAAACGGTCATGGACATCTTTCTGCTCGGTCTGAAGACCTGGCTGGCCGAAATGAAATGGCTGACCCGGGCCCAGCTCGGGAAGTTCGAGATATCGAGACTTGAAAAAGAACTCGATCGAGAATATGGCATCCTCGGGCGTATCGCGGAAGCGCCGCGGGGCCGCAAGGAGGAAAAGGAACTCTGCCTCAAGCAGATCGCCTTCCTCAAAGAGGAGATCGCCACCCTGCGGGACGAGCTGGCAGGAGACCGCGAAGAACGGATGAAGAACGTCCGCAACTCTTAACACGATGGAATCGGGGGATCATATCGTGAGCAAAACCATTGTCATCGGCTCCGACCACGGGGGCTACAATCTCAAATCCGTGTTCATCGCAAAGCTCAAGGAGTGGGGCTACGCCGTGGAGGACGAAGGCCCGGACTGCCTCGACTCCTGCGACTACCCGCTTTTCGCGGCCAAGGTCTGCAACAATCTTGCGAAAGACGAATCCAAGCTCGGCGTGCTCATCTGCGGCACCGGCCTGGGCATGTCCATGACCGCCAACCGGATGGGCATCCGCGCCGCCCTGTGCAGCAACGAATTTCACGCCCGCATGGCCCGCGAGCACAACGATGCCCGCATCCTGTGCATGGGCGAGCGCGTCACCGGCCAGGGACTGGCCCTGGAAATTCTCAAGGTTTTTCTCGAAACCGAATTCGGGGGCGATCGGCACCAGCGGCGCATCGACCTCATCGACACCGTCTCAAAATAACCAACCTTCAAAAGGAAACCATCATCATGAGCACCATGACGGACAAGACTGTTGCCGTGGTCAAGGGACTGATCATGGACGGCGTTGCCAAAGCCAATTCCGGCCATCCGGGCGGCGCCATGTCCTCCGCCGATTTCGCCACCATCCTTTTTTCCGAATTCCTGAATACCAACCCGGACGACACTGACTGGTTCAACCGCGACCGCTTCGTCCTGGCCGCAGGACACGAGTCCATGCTGCTGTACAGCCTGCTCCATCTGAAGGGGCTGCTCTCCGCGGACGATCTCAAGTCCTTCCGCCAGCTCGGCTCCCTGACCCCCGGTCACCCGGAAGTGGACATGACCCCCGGCGTGGAAGCCACCTCCGGCCCCCTGGGCCAGGGCTTCGCCGTTTCCGTCGGCTTTGCCGCAGCCGAGGCGTTCCTGGGCGACAAGCTCGGAAGCGACGTCATGGACCACTATACCTACGCCCTGTCCTGCGACGGCGACATCCAGGAGCCCGTGGCCCTGGGCGCGGCCTCCCTGGCTGGCCTGTGGGGCCTAGGCAAGCTCATCGTCTACTACGACTCCAACAAGATTCAGCTGGCCGGGCCGTGCTGCAAGGTCGACTGCACCGACCACCGCAAGGTCTTCGAAGGGCTGTGCTGGCAGGTGCTCGAAGTGGACGGCCACAACCATGACGAAATCCGCAAGGCCATCAAGGACGCCCAGCTCGAGACGAGCAAGCCGACCCTGATCATCGGCCACACCACCATGGCCAAGGGCGCGGCCACCATGGAAGGCAGCCACAAGACCCACGGTTCCCCCCTGTCCGCCGAAGAGATCACGGCCACCAAGGAAAAACTCGGCCTGCCCGCCGAAGACTTTTACGTTCCCGAGGACGTCATCGCCCATTTCCGCTCCCGCGACGACGGCCTGCGCCAGAACGCAGCCGAGTGGAAGGCCATGGTCGAGTCCAAGATGAGCGACGCCAAGTTCGCCGAATTCTGGGGGCACGTGACCAAGCCGCGCGCGGAACTGTCCATCGACTGGCCCGAGTTCACGCCGGGCGAGACCATGGCCACCCGCAAGGCCTGGGGCGCGTGCCTGAACACCGTGTCCGCATCCCTGCCCACCCTGGTGGGCGGCTCCGCCGACCTCGACCCGTCCAACCAGACACAGGTCTTCCGCGACACCTACGGCGACTTCGGCGTGGACGGCTACGGTTCCCGCAACCTGGCCTTCGGCGTGCGCGAGTTCCCCATGGCCGCCATCATGAACGGGTTGCAGCTGCACGGCGGCGTCATGCCCTTCGGCGCGACCTTCCTGACCTTTGCCGATTACTGCCGCAACGCCATCCGCATGTCCGCCCTGCAGGAACTGCCCGTGCTGTACGTGTTCACCCACGACTCCTTCTGGGTGGGCGAAGACGGCCCGACCCACCAGCCCATCGAGCACATCAGCTCGCTGCGGCTGATCCCGGACCTCATCGACCTGCGCCCGGCCGACGCCAACGAGACTGCGGTCTGCCTGGACATCGCCCTGAAGCAGGAAAAGCACCCGTCCACCATCTTCCTGACCCGCCAGGGGCTGCCGGTCCTCGATCCGGCCGAGTACCCGGCCCTGCCCGAGGGCCCGCGCAAGGGCGCATACGTGCTCAAGGACTGCGACGGCACCCCGGACCTGATCCTCATAGGCTCCGGCTCCGAGGTCTCGCTCTGCCTGGAAACCGCCAAGCTCTTCAAACGCAAGGTGCGGGTGGTCTCCATGCCGTCGGCCAAACTGTTTGACGACCAGCCGGATTCATATAAAAATGAAGTATTGCCGCCGGAAGTCACGGCCCGCGCCGCTGCCGAGGCAGGCCGCACAGGCCTGTGGTACAAGTACGTCGGCCTGAACGGCGTGGTCCTGGGCCTCGACCACTTCGGTGCGAGCGCCCCCGGCAAGGTCCTGTCCGACAAATACGGCTTCACGCCGGAGAACTTTGCCCGGATGATCCGGGAAAAATACTAGGAGTCAGCCATGGAAGCACCACAGAAAAATCTCGCCCTGGACCTGGTCCGCGTCACCGAGGCCGCAGCGCTTGCCTGCGCCCGCTGGCTCGGCAAAGGCGACAAGATCTCCGCCGACCAGGCGGCTGTCGACGCCATGCGCCTGAGCTTCAACACCCTGGAAATCGAAGGCCAGATCATGATCGGCGAAGGCGAGAAGGACGACGCCCCCATGCTTTACGCCGGTGAAAAACTCGGCCTGGGCCATGGCCCCAAGGTGGACATCGCAGTGGACCCGCTGGAGGGCACCAACCTGCTGGCCAACGGCCGCCCCAACGCCATCTCCGTGGTGGGCGTGGCCCCGGCGGGCGCCATGTTCGATCCGGGCCCGTCCTACTACATGCAGAAGCTGGTGGTCCCGTCCAAGGCCAAGGACGTGGTGGACATCGAAGCGCCCACCGGCCACAACCTCAAGCTCATCGCCCGCGCCCTGGACAAGGACGTGGACGACCTGGTGGTCTTCGTCCTGGACAAGCCCCGCCACAAGAAGCTCATCTCCGAAATCCGCGAGGCGGGCGCACGCATCCAGCTGCACACCGACGGCGACATCACCGGTTCGCTCATGGCCATCGACCCGCGCTGCGAAGTGGACGTCATGATGGGCACCGGCGGCACCCCCGAGGGCGTGCTCTCGGCCATCGCCATCCGCATCATGGGCGGCGAGATGTTCGCCAAGCTCGACCCCCAGAAGCAGAAGGAAAAGAACGCCCTGTCCGAATTCGGCATGGATATCCGCCGGGTCCTGACCGTGTCCGACCTGGTCAAGTCCGACGACCTGTTCTTCGCGGCCACCGGCATCTCCGGCGGCACCTTCCTCAAGGGCGTCACCTACCACGGCCACGGCGCGGAGACCTCCTCCCTGGTCATGCGCGGCAAGACCGGCACCATCCGCTACGTTGAAGCCATCCACAACTGGGAAACCCTGATGCGCATCTCCGCCGTGGAATACGACTAGACCGCCGAACCACTCGAATCAAAAAAGGGCCGGGATGCTTGTGCATCCCGGCCCTTTTTTGCCTCCGGCGGCCGGGGGAAGGGAGGGAAAAACCCTTTGAAAAGGTTTTTTCCCTCCCTTCCCCCGGACCCCCATCCCTCCCTTTTCCTAAACTTTTTGTGGCGCATTCGCGCAGCATGGTGGAGGCGGTTGAGCGTGCTGCCGGGCGGGCGGATATGGATCGGGCGGCAGGGCCGGGGGGAGGCTTTTTTCATCTGCCCGACTGTGCTATGCTGGCCATGGAGGAAAACGCCATGTCCGATGAAAAACGCCGCTCCACCCGCATCGATGCCGGATTCGAGGCCTATGTGACCATAGGCGACGTGGTCATCCCCGTATCCACCCGCAACCTGAGCCTCAAGGGGGCCCTGCTCAAAGGGTGCGAAGACTGCAAAAGCGGCACCCTGTGCGAACTGCACCTGCCCCTGTCCCCGGGCATCCGCATCGTGGTGGAAGGCGAGATCATCCGCCGCGGGGGCGGCTACGCGGCCATGGCCTTCAAGGAGATGGACGAACTGAGCTTCACCTTCCTGCACCGGCTGGTCACCCTCAACGCCGACGACCCCGACGAAGTGGATGAAGAGCTTCTGCACGTATTCGAAAAGATGTGAGGAGTCAGCCTGCGGCTGATTCGGAAGCCCGCTCTTTCAGGCCGCTGCGCCCCAGGAGCAGAACGCCGAAGACGATGAGCGCCCCGCCCCCGATGGTCCACATGTCCGGGACCTCGCCCAGAAACATCATGCCCCACGTTGCCGCGAACACGATCTCCAGGCAGGAGACGCCGCTGATCCGGGCGGCGGACTCGATGGCATACCCCTTGGTCATGTAATACTGCCCCGCGTTCATGAACAGCGCCACGCCGAGCACCGCCAGCCATTCTTCCGGGGTGGGCATCAGCCAGCCCTCGGCGAACAGGGGGGCGAACAGGGCGATGAACAAAGGCGGGTAGACCATGACCACGGCCGGGTGCTCGGTTTTGGCCAGGGCCCGGACAGTGAGCACTGCGGCGGAAATCAGGATGATGGCTGCAAAGGCCACGGCCAGGGCAACGGGATCGAGCGACGCCGTTGCCGTCCCGAACAGCATGGCCGGACGGCAGACCAGGAGCACCCCGACCAAGGTGGCGAGAATGGACAACAGCGCACCGGCGGACAGCTTCTCGCCCAGCAGTATCCAGGCGAACAGGGCCACCACCATGGGGTGGGAGAAAAGCAGCACGAGGGCATCGGCCAGGGGGAGATGGACGATGGTGTAAAATTCGGCGAACAGGGCCGCGAACCCGAGCAGCCCGCGCATGAACAGCAGGAACTTCCGCTGTCCGAACATGCCCGCCCCGGCACGGCGCAGGATGTACCAGCACAGGGCCACGCCCACCACGCCGCGCACGAACAGAATCTCCATGGAGGGAAGGCGGACGCCCGCCACCTTCACCAGCAGCGAGCCGATGGAAAAGAGAAAGGTTCCGAGCAGCATGAGCCGCATGCCGGGAGTGAGGAGGTTCATGGCCGGGAGACTATGCCATTCCTTTCGGGAGTCAAGGCCAATGTGGGGGACGCTATTGCGGCAGGGAGATTTTGCACGGCATCACGTGCATGGTCTTGAACACGGCAACGGCCTCTTCCAGAAGCGCGTCCAGCCTCCCCTCATCCCGCATCTGCCGCAGGACATTGTCGATGGCGGGCACAAGGTCCGCATGCTTCTTGTGGAGATAGTGGTACATCGGGGTGCTGGCCAGGGGCGGGGAAAGCAGGCGGATGCCCCCGAGGTCGACGTCCCGCAGGCTCGGCAGAGCGTCCAGGTAGGCGACCACGGCCACGTCCAGACGGTCGTTCTCGAGCATGGCGAAGAGCTGGCCGTAACAGGAGACAAGGACGCGGTCGTAGGCGCTCGTCTTCTTTTCCACGAACTTGTACCCGAGAAGGGACCCTACACGGTAAGGGGCAAGCACGTCCCACCCCCGGGCGGGGTCTATGTCCGTTTTCTTGGAATAGGCGACCACGGTATTGACGTACAGGGCGGTGGGCACCCGAACGAGGTTGGGGCACGACTCCTCGACGACCGGAGCCCGGGCGTCCATGCCGTCGCAGTGCCCCTGGTTGGCCAGGACCAGGCCGCGCTCGGCCGGGGCCTTCAGGACTTCAACGTCAACGCCGATCCGCCCGTAGGCTTCGACCAGGATTTGCCTGAACAGCACCCCCATGCCGTCGCTCGGAAAGGTGGTGAAGACGAGCTTGGGCCGACTGCCCTGGCCACGGGCCGCACACGGAGAATCCAATGGCCCGGCCAACACGGCCAGACAAAGGGCAATGACCGCCACAGTCCTCATGCATGCATGCATTTCCGACACTCCCTCAAGAGTTCGACCGCGCACACTCATACACCAATGAACGGTATTTGGCTAGTTCAACTTCTATAACGCGAAGACGAATGGGAACGCCACGGCCTACAGGCCGAAGAACCGGCGCGCGTTGTCGCCGGTGATGCGCCAGACGTCTTCCAGGGAGCGGCCCTTGATCTGGGCCACGCGCCGGGCGGTGAACACGGCCAGGGCCGGATGGTTGCGCTTGCCGCGCCACGGCTCGGGCGCAAGGTAGGGGCAGTCGGTCTCGATCATGAGCCGGTCGAACGGGATGCGGGCCACGGCGGCCTGGACGTCGTCGCTCTTCTTGCGGAAGGTGACCGTGCCGGGGATGGAGACGTGCCAGCCGTTGGCAACCACGGTCTCGGCCAGGTCCATGCCCGCGCCGAAGCAGTGCCACAGGACCGGGTAGTCCCTGAACCCCTGTTCTTCGAGGACGGCCACGGTGTCGGCGTTGGCGTCGCGGGAATGGATGACCACCGGCAGGGAAAGCTCCCGGGCCAGGTCGAGCTGTTTGATGAAGGCACTCTTCTGCACGTCGTGCGGAACGCGCTCCCAATAGTAGTCCAGCCCCACTTCGCCCACGCCCTTGAGGCGCGGGTCCGCCTTGAAGTGGACCCGCATGCGGTCGAGCACGTCGTCGGTCAGCTGGTCCGCGTCGTTGGGGTGCACGGCCATGAGAAAGGAAATCTGCGGGTGGGAATCGAACAGCCCCCGGTTTTTCTCGTAGGCGTCCGGACCGAGAAAGACGTTCATGATCTGGCTGAACCCGGAGGCCGTGGCCCGCTCTATGATCGCCTCGCGGTCCTCGTCGAAGTCGTCCAGGTCGAGATGGGCATGGGAGTCCACCCCGGCCAGAGGCAACTCCAGGGATTCGGGTTCAGGACGTTTGGATTTGGACATGCGGCTTCTATCCTACAACTCGTCCCACAATGCCAGGACGGCGTTTTTCTGTTCTTCCAGCGAGTAGGCGTCGGCGGTCTCCCGGCACGCATCCAGGCCGGCCCGGAGGGGGAGGCCGCCCTCCTCGACCATCTGCGCGGCCTCTTCCAGGCACAGGGCCGCGTCGAGCACGTCGCCGTCCGCGCACCACAGGCCGTTGCCCGACCAGGAACATTCCCGCAGGGTCATCCACGGCGTGTACCGGGGCTCCCGCTGAAGCTGGCGCATGTAGTCCCATCCGCCGATGCCGGTGAAGCCCACCGGCAGGCAGCCGCAGGCCATGGCCTCCAGCGGCGGCAGTGGGCATCCCTCGGGGAATCCGGTGGCCAGGAAAATGTGGGCCGAGCGCAGGGTGTCGGCCACCTGGCGGGCGTCCATGCCCTCGATGGGCAGCCAGTTGACGCGGTCAGGGCCGCACCGGTGGAGCTGGATGGCCCTGATCTGAGCGGCCAGGGCCTTGTTCTTGCGCGGCATGTAGGCCACGTTGATCCTTCCCGAGGGCTTGGCGTCGGGCGCGAAAAAAATGGACCGGTCAATGCCGGGCCGAAGGACGGTCGCGTCCTTGAAGGTCGTTTCCTTGATGAATCGAGAGACCGGGTCGGACACGGCGAGGAACTCCACGGGCAGGGTGTGCCAGTTCACGCCCTCGGGCAGTGCGGAAAAAAGATAGGCCCAGTTCTGCACGTAATTGAAACAGGTCGCCCCCGCCTCCAGCCCCGGAGCCAGGGCGTTGACCCACCCCTCGGGCACCAGCCAGACATCGGAACCGGTCAGCTTCATGTCCGCCCACTGGATGACGGGCGCGGCGTCGGCCAACCCTTCGGGCTTCCATCCGCCCTGTTCACGGGCCACCAGAAAGGCCTCGTGCCCGGCCTGGTGCAGGATGTCGGCCATCTGCCGCAATACGGTGACGCCCCCGGTCGGTTTCTTGACCGGCGGCAGGAAGATGTATGTTTTCATGCTCTTCTTCTGGAAACCATAAACCGGCAGGTTTGGCAAGGCGGCTGACGACCGTGCACTGATCGATCGGCCCGCCCGGGAGAGAGCGGGACGGGCTTGGAGATGGGGAGGCCCGCCCCGCTCGCCGGAGGGAAGGAGTTCTGTGCTTGTTCCGTCTGCGGGCAGACTACGCTCCGGCGGGCGTGGAATCTTTTCGGCTTCGTGGAGGATGTGCGACGAATGGGCAACGGATCGAATCGGCCTGCCTTGCCAAAGCAGATGGCGTTGGCTTTTATGACAAAGGTCTGATAGAGTAATCGTCCTATGACCCTCGAAGCATTGCAACCTTTTCTGAAGGAACTGGACGCCTGGCAAAAGGCGGGCCGGACCGTTGAACTGTGGTGGCGGGACGACAACGCCACCGTACCCACCGTGGAGCTGGACCGGCTGATAAGCGTTTCCAACCGGCACGAGATTCCCTGCGGCCTGGCCGCCATCCCTGCCGGGGCGGGCGAACCGCTGCGCAAGGCGGTCTCGGACGCGGCCCATGTCTGGGTCCTTCAGCACGGCTTCTCCCATGCCGATCACTCGCCCGACGGCAGCGAGCACTTCGAGCTGGGCCTTCACCGGCCCAAGTCCGTGGTCCTCGACGAACTGCGCCAGGGCATGCTCAAGTTCAACCAGCTTTTCAAGGTCCGTTTCGTTCCGGTCCTGGTGCCGCCGTGGAGCCACATCGACTCCCAGCTCCTGCCCTACCTGCCGGTCATGGGTTTCCGGGGACTCTCCTGCGTCCACCGCGAACAACGCCCTGTCCCGCCGGACGATCTGCGCATGGTCAACGTGCACTGCGACGTCCTTGCCTGGTCCGAGAAGGGAGACGCCGGATTTGCCGGTGCCGACGCCTGCGTGAAGGACATGGTCGACCACCTGCGGGCCAAACGCACGGGCGAGGCCGACGAGACCGAGCCCACGGGCATGCGCACCCATCACCTGGACATGGAAGCCGACGCATGGGAGTTCGTGGAGACGCTGTTCGAGCTGACCCGCGACCACCCGGCCGTCCGGTGGCTGTCTCCCGCCGGAATCTGGCCACTGCCCGAATAGACGTTCTTGCCCAAAACGTTCAGGAGGGGTACCACCTGCCTATGACTGAAGAACAATCCTTTCCCGTGGCCCTGGACGCTCCCGACGCCGACGTCGCTCCCATGACCCTGAAAATGGTGGGCCAGTTGCTCGCCATGTCCCGCGAGAGCCCCCGCCTGCGCATGCTGCAAAAGATTCACAAATCGCACGACAGCGGCGTGCAGCGCATGTTCAACGCACTCCAGCCGGGCACCTACATCATGCCCCACCGGCACCTGCACCCGCGCAAGGAGGAGACCGTCATGGTGGTGGCCGGGTCCCTGCTCTTCGTCGAATTTTCGGACCAAGGCGTGGTCACGAACACGCTCCTGCTCCAGCCCGGCACCGAGAATTTCGGCGTGGACGTGGCCCCCCACGTCTATCACACCTACATCCCCCTCAAGCCCGACACCCTGATGTTCGAGATCAAGGACGGCCCCTATTCGGCCACCGACGACAAGGACGTGCCCGGCTGGGCCCCGCGCGAAGGGGCTCCCGAGGCCGAGCCCTACCTGCTCAACCTGATCAAGGACTTGGCCGAACGGGCCAACACCGCCGCCGAAGAGGCCAAGGCGGCAGAAGCGGCAGGCACCGCCGAATAATCCCGCCCGGTCCTTGCGGCTGCAGGACGAATGCAGTAAACGGGATGATCTTTATCAGGGAGATCACATCTTGCATTCACGCACACTTCGGGCCGATGTCCTGCTCTTCGTCACCGCCGCCATCTGGGGGCTTGCCTTCGTGGCCCAACGGGTGGGCATGGACCATGTGGGGCCGCTGACCTTCAACGGCATCCGCTTCGCCCTGGGCGCCCTGGCCCTGGTCCCGCTCATCCTGTCCCTGGAAAAAAAGCGCGGCTTCGTCACCGAAAACGCCGACAAGAAGCGCATGGCAGTGGGCGGCGGGCTGCTCGGCATCGCCCTGTTCGCGGGCGCGTCCCTGCAGCAGATCGGCCTGGCCGGTCCGCAACTGGCCGAACTCGGCCTCGAAGCTTCCACTGCGGGCAAGGCGGGCTTCATCACCGGACTGTACGTGGTCTTCGTGCCCATCTTCGGCCTGGCCCTGGCCCAACGCCCCGGCTGGGGAACCTGGCTGGGCGCGGGCATGGCCGTCATCGGCATGTACCTGCTCTCGGTCACGGCCGACCTGACCATCTCCTTCGGCGACCTGCTCATCCTCATCGGCGCGCTCTTCTGGGCGGGCCACGTCCTGCTCATCGGCAAGCTGTCTCCGGGCATGGACGCGGTGGACGCCATCAAGCTGTCCACCATCCAGTTCGCGGCCTGCGCCGTCCTCTCCCTGATCGGGGCCGTGATCACCGAAGAGATCACCCTGCCCGGCGTCATGGGCGCGGCCCCGGCCATCGCCTACGGCGGCCTCATGTCCGTGGGCGTGGCCTACACCCTGCAGGTCATTGCCCAGCGCGACGCGCAACCCGCCCACGCGGCCATCATCCTGAGCCTCGAAGCCGTCTTCGCCGCCCTCGGCGGCTGGCTCATGCTGGGAGAGGTGCTTTCCGTGCGCGCCCTGATCGGCTGCGGATTGATGCTGACCGGCATGGTTCTGAGCCAGCTCAAACCGTAGAGAGTGCCCCGGCTTTCGATAGCGGCGCATCTGACCCACTCTCGAAAGCCTCACGCCGTTGTTGCCGAGCGCGGAAAGCTCTTCGTTGACGAATGCCCTCTGTTCGGGGCAGTGGACGGCAACCCGTCGATCCGATTAGCTGGATAGGCTCTATTGGAGATGGTTAAAGACCCATCTCAAATCACCCGATCATCGGAACCTCTTCAAATAAACAGCCAAAGCGACTCGGGTGCCAAGGGCACCCGACAGCGGGTCACCGCGCACCGCACCTTACGAAGCAATTCCAACTTCGAAGGTCGTACCCCCATAACGCGATGAGGCTTTCGAGAGTGGTGCAGATGTGCATTTTCTCCGGCGTAGACGCCCCGCAGTCGTAGCCTAGCTACGGCGAGGACGCGGCTCGCCGGAAAAATGTGCAGATGCGCCGCTATCGGAAGCCGGGTCACTTTCCTGGCTGGCCAAGCATGAAGATGCCGAACGTGGCGAACAGGTTGGGCAGGAAGGTGATGACCGTGCCCTTCTCGTCGTGGTGATGCGTGGATATGGCGACCTCCTTGACGATGGGGACGCGCATGTTGGCACAGAAGCGGCGGAAGTCGATGATCGGCACGACCCGGATGTTGGGCGTGTTGTACCACTCGTAAGGCAGCTCCTTGGACATGGGCGCACGCCCGGTGAAGAGCATCTGGAGCCGGTTCCTGTAGTGGGTGAAGTTGGGGAACGAGACCACGCAGAGCCTGCCCACGCGGAGCATCTCGCGGATCAGGGTCTCGGGATCCATGACCTGCATGAGCGCCTGGGACAGGATGACGTAATCAAAGGCGTTGTCCGGGTAGTCCTCGATCTCCTCGTAGATGTCGCCGTGGATCACGGACAACCCCTTGGCAATGGCCTCGCCCGCATGCCCCTCGTCGATCTCGATGCCGGTGCCGCGAATGGACTTGTGCTCGGTCAGGTAGGCGAGCAGCGAGCCGGTGCGGCAGCCGAGGTCGAGCACCTTGGAGCCGGGCTCGATCCAGGAGGCGATGACCTGCAGATCAAAGCGCATGTTCCCCCCCGATGTTGCAGCCTGTGCAGATGCGGTCCAGGAATCCCCGGATCAGGCCGTTGAACCGCTCGTTGGGCAGCAGGAACGCATCGTGCCCCCAGGGGGCCTCGATCTCGCAAAACGAAACGTCCAGCCCGTTCTTCTTCATGCCCTTGACCATGGCCTTGGACTGGTAGGTCGGATAGAGCCAGTCCGAGGTGAAGGAGATGACCAGGTACTTGCAGGACGCCCGGGAAAAGGCGGCCACCAGCGAGCCGTCGCCGTACTGGTTCTCCAGGTTGAAGTAATCGGCGGCCTTGGTCAGGTAGAGAAAGGAGTTGGCGTCGAACCGCTCCACGAACTTGTTGCCCTGGTAACGCAGGTAGGATTCCACCTGGAAGTCGGCCTCGAAATCAAAGGACAGCTCCACCCGGTCCTGAAGGCGGCGGTCGAACTTGTGGCGCATGGACTCGTCGGAAAGATAGGTGATGTGGCCGATCATGCGGGCCACGGCCAGCCCGTGCTCCGGCCTTCCGGTCTCGTAGTAGTCGCCCCGGTTCCAGGTGGGGTCGGCCATGATGGCCTGGCGGGCCACCTCGTTGAAGGCGATGGCCTGGGCCGAATGCTTGGTGGTGGTGGCCAGCGGGATGGCCGCGTGCACCCGGTCGGGATAGCGCACCGACCACTCCAGCACCTGCATGCCGCCCACGGACCCGCCGACCACGGCCAGCAGCGTGTCGATGCCCAGATGGTCCACCAGGCGGCGCTGGCAGCGGACCATGTCGCCGATGGTCACCACCGGGAATTTCGCCCCATACGGCTGGTTGGTCTCCGGGTTGCGGGACACGGGCCCGGTGGAGCCCATGCAGCCGCCGATGACGTTGGAGCAGATGATGAAGAACTTGTCCGTGTCCAGCGGCTTGCCCGGCCCGACCATGAGGTCCCACCAGCCCGGCTTGGGATCGTCCTCGGAATAGTACCCGGCAACGTGCGAATCCCCGGTCAGGGCGTGGCAGATCAGGATGGCGTTGGTCCTGTCGGCATTGAGCGTGCCGCAGGTCTCATAGGCCAGGGTCACCGGGGCCAGGGTGCGCCCGCTGTCCAGGACCAGGCCCTGCCCGGACTCGCCGAAGGTGAACGCCTGCTTCCGGACCAGCCCCACGGACCGGCCGGTGTCGTCGTGGTCAATATACTCGCTCATGCCCGGAAAGGTAAGACACGGCGCAAGGGCGGTCAATAAGAGATAGCCTCCGGCGGCCCCTTCGGGGAGAGCAGGGCGCTGCCCTGGACCCCTATGTCGCCTGCGGCGAGAGGCGCGCCGGGGCGGAGGGGACGCTCGGGATGGGAGGAACGGAATGTCCCGAAGTCTTCGCGTTCAAGGGCAAGCGGAACGCCGCCTTGCCCTTGAACGCGAAGACTTCGGGACAGTGCCCACGCCACAAGCGTCTCCTTTCGTCATCGAAAAATACGTGTGGTGGCGTGTTGGAAAGAGTTTTGAAAAGAGGCTTGCCCGATCTCAACCCCAACCCGCGCGGATGCGCATAAAAAAGTTTAGGAAGGGAGAGGGGTTGGGGGTCCGGGGGAGGCATCCCCCCTAAAACTCGCGGTTCATGACGGTCAGGCAGCGCAGGAAGGCCTCGCGGTCCTCCTCCGGGCAGGCGGAAATGAGTTCTTCGGTCAGGCGGTGGTGGAGGCGGTCGTGTTCCTCGAACAGCTCAGCCCCCTTGGCGGTCAGCTCCACGTTGATGGACCGGCGGTCGGACTCGTGGGGCACGCGGCGCACGCAGCCCCTGTCCTCCAGGCGGTCCACCTGCACGGTCAGGGTGCCGGTGGTCACGCCCATGGCCTCGGCCAGCTCCTTCATGCGCATGGAGCCGTGGATGCCGAGCACCTCCAGAGTGTGCATCTGGGGCAGGGTCATGCCCTTTTCGCGCACCACGTCGTGCTCCCAGGACGACAGTTTTTCAAAGAATTCGACTATGGCGTGGTTGATCTTTCCGATCATGATTCCTCCCCTCTAGAGAGACGTATACAGGGCGTAGCCTGCAAAGCCAATGGTCATCACCCCGGCGATGCGCATGACCAGCGGTTCCACCCATTCCTGGCTCAGGGTGCGCACGAAGCCGGCCGCCTTGTAGATGGCGTAGATCACGCCCGCCAGGGCGATGGCCGTGCCCAGGGCATAGGAGGCGAAGACCATGGTCCCCTTGTACACGGACCCGGAATCCAGGGCATAGCTGTACATGATGGCCAGGGTCGGGCAGGGCACGATCATGTTCAGGAACCCGATGGTAAACAACCCCCAGAAGGTCACGGACCGGGCAGCGGACCTGGGCTGGTCGTGACTGTGGCAGCCGCACCGGCCGCCTTCATGGCCGTGGTCGTCGTGCGCATGGTCGTGATGATCGTGGTCGTGATGGTGATGATCGTGATCATGGTCGTGGTCATGATGATGGTCGTGGTCGTGGCTGTGCAGCAACTCCGGCTTGACGATCAGGGTCAGGCCCAGGGCCAGCAGGATCACGAAGGTGATGACGTCCACGTAGAAATTGAAGGACGGCGGGATGGCCAGGGAGATGGACCCCAGGGTCAGCCCGATGCCCAAACAGGCAAGGGTGGTGCCGAGGATGAAGGCCGCAGTCAGGGAAAAAACGCGCCTGCCCCGCTTCTCACCGTAGACGAACGGGGCCAGCACCAGCCAGGAATGGCCGCACGGGTTCACCCCGTGCACCAGCCCGAGGATGAGGCTGGACTGAAGGGCCACCCAGAAGATCGATTCGAATTCCATTGCGTTCTCAACTTTGTTTGAATGAGGTATTGTTTGAAGTTCAAACTTTCTAATGGCAGCTTAGTTTGATTGTCAAGATAAATTTTCGGACCACTGCGGACGGACGGCGGAAACCCGTCCCGGGTCAGGCCAGCAGGGAGCCGAGGGTATCGATGAAGCCGCGCAGGTCGCCCTCGTCGATGGTCAGGGCCGGGTCGATGCGCAGTACGTCGGAACCGGGACGAAGGGCGCAGATGAACCCGCTGTGCACCAGGCTCTCGTGGAGGGAGGCCGCATCGGCCGGGTCCATGCCCAGCTCCATGGCCGCCATCAGGCCCCGGCCCCGCACGGTGACGGTGCGCGGGGAGGTTTCGGCAATGGCCTGCAGGCCGGAGAGCAGGATATCGGACAGGTCGGCGGCCCGCTCGAGGAGGCGCTTTTCCTCGAACTCGCCGATCACCGCCCGGACTACTGCCGCGCCCAGCGGGTCGTTGAGGTGGGACTGGCCGTAGGGGATGGGCTTGCCGCCGAGACGCGAGACCACGTCCGCATTCAGGGACGAGACCGACACGGGGTAGCCGTTGCCCACGCCCTTGCCCAGGGCCGCGATGTCAGGGCGCACGTCGTAGTGCTGATGGCCGAACCACCTGCCGGTCCTTCCCATGCCAGTGGTCACCTCGTTGACCATGAACAGGCCGCCCTTTTCCTTCAGGGCCCTGTTGATGGACTCGATGAGCCTGGCGGGCGGGAACCGGACGAACCCGGACGAACTGCCCGGCTCGAAAAGAAAGCCGCCGATCTGGTCAAGGGGGATGAACGCCCACCGGGGGCAGTCGGCAGTGCAGGCCTCCCGCCCGCACCCCTCACAGCCGAACCAGTCGAAGACGAACCAGCCGTCCCTGCGACTGGCCGCGTCGCCGTAAGCGCCGAAATAGGAGTCGGCCATGGTCATGATCCCGGCCCCGTCCAGCACGGCCCGCATGGCGCGCACGCCGTATTCCACGGCCTCGCTGCCGGAACAAAGAAAGGCGCACCGCCCGCCTTCGTGGCCGAGCAGCCCCTGCACGGCCCCGGCGGCCTCCTCGACCACGCTTGAGCCGTAGCAGAACCCCACATGGGCCACGGCGTCCAGCTGTTCGGAGATGGCCGCCTTCACGGCCGGGTTCCCGTGGCCCGCCGGAGTGCACCACACCCCGGATTCCAGGTCCACGTAGCGGTTGCCCGCGGCATCGAACAGGGAGCAGTTGTCGGCCCGCACGATTTCGGGCAGGAGCATGGCGTGTCCGGGAAAGGGAAAGGTCTTCATGGCTGTTCCTCGCGGGAGAAGGCGGCATAGCTTTTCAGGCGCTCGATCATTTTCCCGACTCTGTATCGCCGCCGGTCAGTTTCCAGGCGAGCATGCCCCAGGTCAGGTTGCGCACGTCGGTGTAGCCGCCCTTTTGGAGTTGGCGGGCAACGGGCGGTGAGCGGTGGCCGGTCATGCAGACCACGACCACGGGTTTGGTCGGGTCGGGAGAGACTGCGGCCAACTCGGCCAGGGAGACGGGATAGGGCAGATTGACCGCGCCCCGGATATGAAAGAAGTCGTATTCCGCCGGGGTTCGCACGTCGATGACGGTGGGGGGATCATCCCGCCGAAGAGCCTCCCGCAGGGCAAAGGGACTCAGGGGCGGTACGCCGAAGCCCAGCCACCACCCCAGGTCCCACAGGGCCAGGACGGCCAGGAGGACGAGGATGGGGGCGAGGAAGCGCACGGGCTACTCCCCGCCGTCCTTCTCGATCTTCACGGCGATGGCCGAATCCGGCTTGATGTGCACGTCGCGTTGCGGGAACGGGAACTCGATGCCGTTCTCGTGAAAAAGACGCCAGATATTCAGCATGACCTCGCTTCGCACGTTGGTCACGCCTTTGTCCGCGTCCGCGATCCAAATACGCAACTCCAGATCCACAGAGCTGTCGCCGAAACCGACCATACAGGCAAGGGGAGCCGGAGACCGCAGGACACGGGACACGCCCTCGATTGCGGACGGAAGGACCGCCAGAGCCTTCTCCACGTCCGACCCGTAGGATATGCCCACAGGCACCTTGAGGCGGACGTTGGTGTCGGAATACGTCCAGTTGACCACTTCGTTGGACACGAGCTGCTGGTTGGGAATGAGATACTCCGTCCCGTCACGGGTCAGGACCGATGCGTACCGCCCGAACATGCCGCGCACCACGCCGTACACGCTTCCCACCTCAATGGTATCGCCCGGCTTGATGGACCGGTCCATAAGCAGGATGACACCTGCCACGTAATTGGAAATGATGGTCTGAAGGCCGAAGCCTATGCCCACGCCCAACGCACTGGAGAAGATGGCCAGGCTGGTCAGATCAATACCCACGCTGGACATGGCGGCCAGGACCGCGGCGGTGAAAAGCACCACCTTCACAGCTTTGATCATCAGCACCCGAAGCGACGGGGACAAATCCCTGATCCGCTGGATGCGCCTATCCGCGAACTGTCCGGTGATGGCGGCGGCTTGAAGAAACACGGCGGCCAGGGCCAGCCCCTTGACGGCTTCCAGGGCGTTGAAGGAATTGTCGCCGACGGAAAAACTCAAACCGGCCAGGAAATCGGTGATCGGGGAAAGCAGGCCGAACACGTTGAGCGCAGCCACGGCCCAGACCAGGGCGGCCACCCCGCGTGCCAGGGCCCGGTTGGGCATCATGCTCGTCACCAGCCGGATAACGATCCAGGCCACGGCCAGATCGCTGGCCGCATCGATGACGCGGGGCACATACTCCATGACCCGGAAAACTGACGCGCAAATCTGCATGAACAGGATGAACACGGCCACGTTCCCCACGTCCACCAGGGCGCGGAGTAGCGACCGACCCAGGCCGGTCTCGAATTTTTCGTCTACCCGGGCGAACAGCCGCCGCTCCAGGCCGCGCCACAACAGCGCGGTCACCAGGTACGCACCCACAACGCAGGACCACTGGACGGCGGTGTTCCAGGTCAGGACGTTGGCTTTGAGCCAATCGGTCAGGAATGCGATGGCGAAGTCGATCTTTTCTTGCATGATCCCCTCAATACCCGATTCAGCTCCCCACGGCCAGATCGATGACCACGGCTATGAACAGGGCCACGGAGATGACGCCGTTCATGGTGAAAAAGGCAACATTGACCCGGCTCATGTCGTCCGCGCTGACCAGCAGATGCTCGGCCATGAGGATCACGCCCACGGCCAGGGCGGCCACGAAGTACACGCCGCCCAGCCCTGCGGCCCAACCGGCCAGCAGGAAGAACGCGGCCGTGGCCATGTGGCTGACCGTGGAAATGCCGAGCGCCGCCCGGATGCCCAGCCGCGCCGGGATGGAATGCAGCCCGCGCTTGCGGTCGAACTCCGCGTCCTGGCTGGCGTAGAGCAGGTCGAACCCGGCCACCCACATGGTCACGCCGCAGAAGAGCAGGACTGCGGGCAGAGTGAACGTCGGGTCCACGCACAGCCAGCCCGCCACCGGGGCCAGGCCCAGCACCGCGCCGAGCACGAAGTGGCACCATTTGGTGAACCGCTTGCAGAAGGAATAGAAGGCGGAAAGGCCCAAAGCCAGGGGCGACAGCATCAGGCAGAGCGGATTCATCAGCCCGCAGGCAACGATGAAGACCACGGCCGTGCCGATGATGAAGCCCAGGGTGAACCCGGTGGACAGTTCGCCGGTGACCAGCTCGCGTTTCTGCGTGCGCGGGTTTTCCCGGTCGATGTCCAGGTCCGCGTAGCGGTTGAAGGCCATGGCAAAGGAACGGACCGCGACCATGGCCACGGTCAGGGCCAGCAGGTTCCACAGGCCGGGCCAGCCCCCGGCGGCCAGGAAGGCCCCCATATAGGCGAACGGCAGGGCGAAGATCGAGTGCTCGATCTTGATCATCCTGCAGACTGTCTTGAAATTATTGATGAAGCTCACGAAAAACCCACTCAATATTTGTTGATCAACATGGCCCCGACAATGAGGAGCACCACGCCCGCCACCCTGGGCCAGGAGACCTGATGCACGTCATAACCGACCAACCCGAAATGGTCGAGGACCAAGGCGGCCAGGAACTGGCCCGCCAGGAGCCAGGCCATGGAGGACGTGGCCCCGAGCTGTCCGGCCAGGACGATGATGGCAAAGACGAAGAACGCGCCGAGCATGCCGCCCGTCCACGACCACCACGGGGCGCTCGAGACCATGGCCATGGACGGTGCCGACCGCAGGGCGAAACCGTAGATGCCGAGTACCACGGCTCCCACGGCAAAGGACACGAAGGCCGCGAACACGGGGTCGCCGAGGGACTCGCGCAGCCGCAGGTTGACGCCCGCCTGGACCGGCATGGTCATCCCGGCCACGAGCCCGAAGAGTATATAAATCCATTTCATGTCCGCAGGATACCCGGCTTTCTCCCCATCGTCCACGGGTTTGCCCCCCGACATCGCCGAATTGTCTACATGTTGTCACCGCAACGCCACCCTCCCGCATGCGGGAAGGCATAAACAGGAAATCGAACAATCCTTAAAGGGAGGCACTCCATGACTGAACATCAGCTCAAAGAGATAAAGACCCACCTGATCCGGGGACTCGGCTCGATGACCGGACAGGAGCCCGTGGAAATCATGGCCGTGGAAGGCTGCCCGGACGAGACCGACTTCGCGTCCCAGCTCGTCCAGCAGGGCATCAACATCGCCATGCACCGCCGTCAGGTGGCCCGCATGCACGAACTGGAGACCGCGCTCAGGAGGCTGTCCGAGACCGACTACGGCATCTGCGAGGAGTGCGGCGAAGAGATCGGCGTGGCCCGGCTCAAGGCCAACCCCTCGGCCCGGCTCTGCGTGTGCTGCCAGTCCGACCTCGAAGACGGCCTGCTCCACTGCGCCTAACCCCCACCCGGAGACGAAAATGGCTGACTTCAGGTTCAAGGTGGACATGCACGTCCACTCCCGGTTTTCCACCCGCCCCTCGCAGTGGATACTGCAAAAGATCGGCTGCCCCGAAAGCTTCACCGAACCGATCGACCTCTACAACATCGCCCGTGCCCGCGGCATGGACATGGTCACCATCACCGACCACAACACCATCGACGGCGCGCTGGAGATCGCGGACCTGCCGAACACGTTCATCAGCGAAGAGATCACCACCTACTTCCCGGAAGACCGGTGCAAGCTCCACGTCCTGGCCTACCACATCTCCGAGGCGCACCACGAGGAGATACAGCGACACAGGGAGAACGTCTTCGACCTCGTCCCCTACCTCCGGGACCAGGGCATCGCGCATGTCCTGGCCCACCCGCTGTTCGCCGTCAACGACCGCCTGACGCCTGCCCACTTCGAGCAGGCGTTGCTGCTTTTCGACGTGTTCGAGGAAAACGGCACCCGCGACGCCCGCCAGAACCAGACCCTGCGCGACATCCTGACCCGGCTCACGCCCATGGACATCGAGCGGCTGGCCAACACCCACGACATCGAACCGTATGGCGACGCGCCGTGGGAAAAGGGCATGACCGGCGGGTCCGACGACCACAGCTCCCTGAACATCGCGCGCATGCACACCCGGTTCAGGGGCCGCGCCTGCGTGGCCAACGTGCTCACGGGCATCCACGGGCACACCACCAGGCCCGCAGGCTCCCCGGCCACGCCCCGGACCATGGCCCACAACCTGTACGGCATCGCCTACCAGTTCTACCGCTCGCGAACGGGGTCCATGTCCCCCGAGGTGTCCGAACACCTCTGCTTCCGCTTCCTCAAGTCCGCGCTCGCGCCCGGCAGGGAGGAGAAGCCCACGGTCGCCAACTTCTTCCAGCGGCTCATCGGCCGGGGCAAGGCCACCCTGCACCGGGAATACGGCCCCGACGACTCGGTCCAGGACATGCTGCTCAAGGAGGCGTCCGACATCATCGCCCACGACCCCACGCTGATGAAGATCGCGCGAGGACAGGTGGACGACGTCACGACCCTGGAAAAGGAATGGGCGCGCTTCGTGTCCCTGGCCGCCAACCGCGTGCTGTCCCAGTTCGCGGACCGGACCCTCAACTCCGTGCTCGGCGCAAATCTCTTCGACGTGTTCCACTCCATCGGCTCGGCGGGCTCGCTGTACGCCCTGCTCGCGCCCTACTTCGTGGGCTACGACCTCTTCTCCACGGAGCGCAGGTTCTCCCGCGACTGCCTGGCCCGGTTCCGGCACAGGCAAAAGGGGAAATCCGGCGGCGACCTCAAAATCGCCCACTTCACCGACACCTTCGACGAGATCAACGGCGTGGCCCGCACCATCCGCCAGCAGCTCGAAATGGTCGCCCGGCACGGCAAGGACATGACGGTCATCACCTGCGGGGCCTCGGCCGACGTGCCCGGCGCGGTCTCGTTCGAGCCGGTGGGCCGGTTCGCCATCCCGGAGTACCCGGAGATAACCCTGGCCTACCCGCCGTTCCTGGATATGCTGACCCACTGCTTCGAGCAGGAATACGACTGCATCCTCGCGGCCACGCCCGGGCCGGTGGGACTGGCCGCCCTGGCCATCTCCAGGATACTGAAGCTGCCCTTCCACGGCACCTACCACACGGCCTTCCCGGAATACGTGGGTGCCTTCACCGAGGACGCGGCCCTGGAAGAGGGATGCTGGCGGTACATGAGCTGGTTCTACAACCAGATGCAGGTCATCTACGCCCCGTCAGAGGCCACCCGGTTCGAACTGGCCGAGCGGGGCATCGACCCCGGCAAGATCGTCACCTACCCGCGCGGCGTGGACACGGACCGGTTCCACCCGGACAAGCGCAACGGCTTCTACTCCAGATTCGACGTGGGCTCGCGCACCAAGCTCCTGTACGTGGGCCGGGTGTCGCAGGAAAAGGGGCTGGACGTGCTCACCGAGGCCTTTCGCCAGGCCGCGAAGATGCGCGACTCCCTCCAGCTCATCGTGGTCGGCGACGGCCCCTATCTCGCGGAGATGAAACGCAGGTTGCGCAACGCGCCGGTCACCTTCACCGGCGTGCTCAAGGGCGACGACCTGGCCCAGGCATACGCCTCTGCCGACCTCTTCGTGTTCCCGTCGGCCACGGACACCTTCGGCAACGTGGTCCTGGAAGCCCAGGCCTCGGGCCTCCCGGTCATTGTCACCGACAAGGGCGGCCCGGCGGAAAACGTCCTGCCCAACGAGACCGGCCTGATCGTCCCGGCAAACAACCCCGACTCCCTGCTCCGGGCCATCATCCACATGGTCGACACCCCCGAGCGCATCCAATACATGCGCCTCAAGGCCAGGGCGCATGTGGAGACGCGCACCTTCGATTCCACCTTTTTGAAAACGTGGGAAATCTTCGGGAGCCACGTGGCTGCGTAGCCTTCCTCCGAGGGGGAATAGCGGATTAGCCCGGCTATTAGACGAGGACTGCTCCGATTCTTTGTTCCTTCGAGAACGCAGGCTCTTCCTCGCTGCTTAAGCGAAGCGGAAAGCAGCCTTACTCGCAACACCGCGAGGCTTTCGAGAGTGGGTCGAATGTGCATTTTCTCCGGCGAAAATCACCGCAGGCGTAGCCGTCTACGGTGAGGATGGTTTTCACCGGAAAAATGTGCAGGCGGCCCGCTATCGGAAGCCGGGTCCCCCTCTACTCGCTGAGAATGGGGATGATCCGCTCCAGCGCCCAATCGATGTTGTCCTTTGTGATCACCAGCGGCGGGGCGAAGCGGATGATGGTCTCGTGCGTCTCCTTGCACAGCAGCCCGGCGTCCTTGAGCCTCTCGCAGTACTGACGGGCGCCGCCCGCGTCGTCGGAGAATTCCACGGCCAGGAGCAGGCCGCGTCCGCGCACCTCTTTGATCTTGGGGTTGTCTATCTTCTTGAGCCCTTCCTTGAAGTACTCGCCCAGGGTGGCGGCGTTCTCGATGAGCCCGTCCTCCTTGAGCACCTTGAGGGCGGCGCGGGCCACGGCGCAGGCCAGCGGGTTGCCGCCGAAGGTGGAGCCGTGCTCGCCGGGCTTGAGCACGCCCAGGACCTCGGTGTTGGAGAGCACTGCGGAGACCGGGTAGAAGCCGCCGGACAGGGCCTTGCCTATGAGGGTCAGGTCGGCCTCGATGCCTTCGTGTTCCTCGGCCAGCAGCTTGCCCGTGCGGCCCAGGCCGGTCTGGATCTCGTCCAGGATAAGGACCACGTTGTGCTCGTCGCAGATGCGGCGGACGTCCTTGAGGTAGCCCTTGGGCGGGATGACGACCCCGGCCTCGCCCTGGATGGGCTCCACCAGGAAGGCCACGGTATTTTTCGTGATGGCCGCCTCCAGGGCTGCGGCGTCGCCGAAGTCGATGACCTTGAAGCCGGGGGTGAACGGGCCGAACCCGGCGGTGGAGGTGGGGTCGGTGGAAAAGGAGACGATGGTGATGGTCCTGCCGTGGAAGTTGTTGCGGCAGACGATGATCTCGGCCTTGTCCTCGGGCACCCCCTTGACCTGGTACCCCCACTTGCGCACGGCCTTGATGGCGGTCTCCACGGCCTCGGCCCCGGAGTTCATGGGCAGGACCTTGTGGGAGTTGGTCAGCTCGCACAACTCCTTGTACAGCGGCCCGAGCTGGTCGTTGCGAAAGGCGCGGGAGGTCAGGGTGAGCCGCCTGGCCTGCTCGAACATGGCGGCCATGATCTTCGGGTTGCAGTGGCCCTGGTTCACGGCGGAATAGGCGGACAGGCAGTCCATGTATTTCCTGCCGTCCACGTCCCAGACCCATACGCCCTCGCCGCGCTCGATGACCACGTCCAGCGGCTTGTAGTTATGTGCTCCGTACTCGTCTTCCAGCAGGATGAATTGATCCGATTTCATGATTTCCCCGGCAAGGTTTGAGTTGGCCGACGGCGAGTCGGTGATGTGTACTTCCGAATGTACCTGTCGGAATGGGATTCCTCAAGGTTCGACTTGGGAAAATAGCCCTTTATTTGTGGAAAAAAAAACTGCTCTCACCTATTGTGACAAAAACCAAACATCCCGGAACAGACTCATGACCAACCACGGCTCGCGAAAAAACACACCCGCTCCCACCGAAGATTTCCGGTCGGGCCGCGATGCCGATTTCGCCATGAGCCGCGAGTGCTTCACGGGCATGTACACTTCCATCAAGGAAGGCATGGCCTACACGGACCCCGTGGGCACCATCGTCCGCGCCAACCCCGCCTTTTGCGACCTGCTCGGGTACACCGAAAAGGAACTGGTCGGCAGGACCATGTTGAGCATCACTCCCGAAGGTGAGCGCGAGGAAGAAGCGAAAACCATACTCGCATTCATCAACGGAGGCGCCACCTCGGGAGAACTGGAAAAAGAGTTCATACATCACGACGGACACACCGTTCCCGTGCGGGTGAACTTCTGGCTCAACCGCAACGATTCAGGGGAGCCGCTCGGGATGTGGGGGCTGGTCTACGACCTGTCGGGACAGCGCGAGTTCGAGAAGCAGGTCTCCATGACCATGGAACAATACCGGTTCCTGGCCGACAACTCCGAAGACGTGATCTGGGCCCTGAACGGCCGGTTGGAATACATCTACGTCAGCCCTTCCGTGGAACGGCTCAGGGGTTATGTCCCGGAAGAACTCCTTGGCGCCAGCATCGCCGAATCCATGACGCCGGAATCCTTCAGTGCCGTCCAAAAGGCCATAGGGAACACTCAAAACCGATCTTCCACTGACCGCGATATCCTTGCCGACCAGTTGGTCCTGCAGTTCAAGCACAAGGACGGCAGCTCCTTCTGGGCCGAAGTCATGGCCAAGGGTATGCGGGACAAAGAGGGAAACTGGTTGGGCGTGGTCGGCTCCACCCGCGACATCACCGCACGCAAGAAGGTCGAGGAAAAGCTCAAGACCAACGAGGAATACCTCAACGCGCTGGTCAGCGCCACCAACGACTCGGTCGGGCTCTACACGCCGGAGGGCACCATCCTGACCGTCAACGCCAGGCTGGCCAAGACCCTGGATTCGGACCCCGAAGAGGTGGCCGGCCAGTCCGTGTTCGATTTCGTGCCCGGCGAATACGAGGCCCAGGCCCGCGACCTGTTCGCCGAAGCCGTGTCCACGAAGAAACCCGTGAACAGGGAAGTGGTCTGGGCGGGCCGTCTCATGGAGGCGAACATCTATCCCATCGTGGGCGAGGGCGGCTCGGTTTCCGCCCTGGCCTCCTACATGCGGGACGTCACGGACGTGCGCATGGCCGAAAGGGAGCGAAGAAAAACCCAGGAACAATACCGGCTCATCGTGGAAACGGCCAACGAGGGCATCCTCGGCCTGGACGCCAACCAGCGCATCACCTACGCCAACGACATCATCGCCGACCTCTTCGGCTACGACGTCAGCGAAATCATCGGCCGACCCATCACCGATTTCATCGAGCCGAGCGAACTCGAAGAGAACAACAAACGCCTGGCCCAGCGCAAACAGGGGGACAAAGACCGGTACGAACGGCAGTTCGTGCGCAAGGACGGCTCCCATGTCTGGGGACTGGTGTCGGCCTCTCCGCTGATCGGCGACGACGGCAGCTTCCTGGGCGTCTTCGCCATGATCGCCGACATCACCGAGGTCAAACAGGCCCATGAACGGATGCTGACGATCCTCAACGGCATGGACGCCGACATCTACGTCTCGGACCTGGACACCCACGACATCCTGTTCATGAACGACCACATGCGGGACAAATACGGATCTTTCGAACCCGGCGCCAAATGCCACAAGCATCTCCGAAAACTTGACGAGCCGTGCCCGTTCTGCCGGAAGCCCGAACTCCTGGACGAGCATGGACGCCCTGTGGGCACCGTGATGGACGAACGCTATCACGAGGGCGTCAAGCGCTGGCACCTGACCCATGACCGGGCCATCGAGTGGCTGGAAGGCAAGATCGTGCACATGTACCTGGCGGCGGACATCACCGAACTCAAGAACATGGAAGACGAGCTGAAACAGGCCATCATCGAGGCCGAGGCCGCCAACCTGTCCAAGAACGAGTTCCTGGCCAACATGAGCCACGAAATCCGCACCCCTCTCAACGGGCTTCTCGGCATGCTGCAGCTCATGGAGCTGACCAGCCTGGAGCCGTTGCAGCGGGAGTATCTGACCACGGCCCACGAGTCGGGGCGCAATCTGCTCAAGATCCTCAACGACATCCTGGACCTGTCCAAGGTGGAGTCCGGCAAGCTGGAGCTGGAGGAATCCGACTTCGAACTGGGACAGCTGCTCGACTCGGTCCTGTCCGTCTTCCGCCACCAGGCAAAAATGCGCGGCATCTCCATGTCGTGGACCATCGACGAATCCCTGCAACGGTATTTCGTGGCGGACAAGGGGCGGCTCCGGCAGATTCTCTTCAACCTGGTGGGCAACGCCGCCAAGTTCACCCAGTCCGGGTCCATCGCGGTGGAGGCCTACCCCCTTGAATCGGGACGCAGGCCGGACTCCGAACTCATCCTCTTCGTGGTCCAGGACACCGGCATCGGCATCCCGCACGACAAGATCGATTCCGTGTTCGACCCCTT
The DNA here is from genome assembly GCF_026000375.1 of Pseudodesulfovibrio portus. Lineage (NCBI taxonomy): Bacteria > Pseudomonadati > Thermodesulfobacteriota > Desulfovibrionia > Desulfovibrionales > Desulfovibrionaceae > Pseudodesulfovibrio > Pseudodesulfovibrio portus. The sequence continues at coordinate 2,046,271 of NZ_AP026708.1, read as the reverse complement.
CACCCAGGTGGACGGCTCCCTGACCCGCAAATACCAGGGCACGGGCCTGGGCCTGGGCATCGTGCACCGGCTGGTCCAGCTCATGAACGGCACCATCACCATTTCCTCCAAGGAAGGAGCGGGGACCACCATCGCCTTCACCATACGGGCGAAACCCTTACGGGGAAAAAAGCCCGGAGAGACCACTCCGCTCTACAAGGCGGGGGGAACGAGCCTGCGCATCCTCGTGGCCGAGGACGAGCGGGTCAACCGCGTCGTCATCGACCGCATCCTGACCAAGCTGGGACACGAGACCACCTGCGTGGCAAGCGGCGAGGAGGCCCTGGACATCCTCAAGGGACACTCCTTCGACCTGATCATGACCGACATCCAGATGCCGGGGTTGGACGGCGTGGACACCGCCCTCGCCATCCGGAATCAGCTCGACATCGACACGCCGATCATCGCCCTGACCGCCCACGCCATGAAGAACGACAGGGACCGGTTCCTCAAATCGGGCATGGACGGATACATCGCCAAGCCCTTCGAGCTCAATGAACTGCAGGCCGAGATCGACAGGGTCATGGTCCAGGCGTCCGAAAAAGATATTTCCTAAACTATGAACAGGGCGGGACGCCCTTGTTCGCGGGCATGGGCCGTGCCCACGTGCGCGGGCTGGTCGCCCGCGTCCTCGAGCATGCTCATGGCCTGGTCGAGCTGGCCCGGCTTGACCGCCAGGAGCAGCCCGCCCGAGGTCTGGGCGTCGAACATCAGGTCCAGCCGGATGGGATCGAGGCCGTCGGCCGCCTCGGCGTGGGGCAGGTAGTGGTTGCGGTTGCAGATGGACCCTGCGGGAAGCATGCCCATGGACGCCATGTCCAGGGCTCCCGGCAGCAGCGGCACGTCGTGCATGCGCAATTCGATGCGCACCCCGCTCGCTCCGGCCAGTTCGAGCAGATGCCCGCCCAGGCCGAACCCCGTGATATCCGTGGCCCCGGTCACCCCGAGTTCGCGAATGACCGCTCCGCCCGCCTTGTTCAACCGTCCGCAGGTCCTGAAAATCAGCTCCTCGATCTCTTCAAAGCCCGGCATCTCGCCCTTGACCGCCGTTGCCAGCACGCCCGTGCCGATGGGTTTGGTCAGGATGAGCTCGTCGCCGGGTTCAACGCCCCGGTTGGAGGCGAACCTGCCCGGATCGACCAGGCCGGACACGGACAGCCCGTACTTGATCTCGTCGTCCTCCACGCTGTGCCCGCCGCTGGGGATGGCCCCGGCCTCGGCCACGGCATCCGCGCCGCCGCGCAGGATCTCGGTCAGGACCTCCATGGGCAGCTTCTTGGCCGGAAAGCAGACGATGTTCATGGCCGCCCACGGCTCCCCGCCCATGGCATAGACGTCGGACAGGGCGTTGGCCGCCGCAATGCGCCCGAACCGGTAGGGATCATTGACCATCGGGGTGAAGAAATCCACGGTCTGCACCAGGGCCTTGCCCGCGGGAAAAGACACGATCGCAGCGTCCTCGTTGTCGCCGGGCCCCCCGGCCAGCACGCGGTCGTCAAGCTGGGTCTTCAGCCCCGAAAGTGCGCTCTCCAGGTCCCCTGGAGCGATCTTGGCCGCTCAACCGGCGGCTTTGACCATCTGCGCGAGCTTGTACTCTTTCATGTCTTCTCCTCGGCCTTTCCCACTATCAGAATCCATACGCGCAGGCAAAGGCCATCTCAATATAGCCATGCGGCAGCGCACGAAAAAAGCGGGCCGGAAAACCGGCCCGCTCAAATGTCATTTGCCTTCAGTCACACCTGAAGGCTTGGGAGAGTGGGGCAGCTGTGCATTTTTCGGGTGCCGACCGACCGGAGGCGTAGCAGCGCTACGGTGAGGATCGGACGGTGGCCGAAAAATGTGCAGATGGCCCGCCATCACAAGCCGTCGCTACGCGCCGACGTGCATCTTGAACGCCTCGAGGGTATTGACCATCAACTGGGCGATGGTCATGGGGCCGACGCCGCCCGGGACCGGGGTGATGGCGTGAACCTTGTCCTTGAGCGCATCGAAATCGCAGTCGCCCGCCAGACCCTCGTCCGTGCGGTTGATGCCCACGTCCACGACAACGGCGCCCTCCTTGACCATGTCGGCGGTCACGAAGTTGGGCTGGCCGATGGCGGCGAAGATGTAGTCCGCTTCCAGGCACTCGGCCTTGAGGTCCGCAGTGCGGGAGTGGCACAGGGTGACCGTGGCGTTGGCGCAGGGGCCGCTTTGGGAGAGCATCATGGCCAGGGGCTTGCCCACGATGTTGGACCGGCCGATGACCACTGCCTTCTTGCAGGCCGGGTCCAGGCCGTAGCGCTTGAGCAGGTTGATGACGCCCGCCGGGGTGCACGGCTTGAAGCCGGGCAGGCCGAGGGACATCTTGCCCACGTTGACCGGGTGGAAGCCGTCCACGTCCTTGTCGGGGTCGATGAGATCGAGGATCTTCTGGGAGTCGAGCCCCTTGGGCAGGGGAAGCTGGACCAGGATGCCGTCCACGCTCACGTCGCGGTTCAGTTCCTGGATCAGCCCTTCCAGTTCCAGCTGGCTGGCCGTCTCCAGCCGGTGCGGGATGGACCGGATGCCGCAGTCCTCGCAGGCCCGTTCCTTGTTGCGCACGTAGACCTGGCTGGCCGGGTCCTCGCCCACCAGCACCACGGCCAGGCCGGGCGTGCGCCCGTACTTGGCCTCAAGGCCGACCACCTCTTCCTTGATCTCGGCGCGAATGGTCGCCGCCGTTTCCTTGCCGTCGAGAAGAATCATCTTTGTTGCCTCCGGCTTCCGGGAAGAGGTTCGCAAATAACGGACCCCGCCCCGGACTCACCTTCCAAAACGTTTTGTATAAAACGGTGACGGGCCCTCCGCCCTCAAAAAAAGTGACACACCGTTTTGGGGTGAAACGCATAAAATCCCTTTCATGCCCGCAAGAACACCCTCGCCATTGCCTGTCGCGTTGCCCGCTACCTAAAGAAAAAGGCCGATATATGCAACCCGCATATACCGGCCCGACAATGTTGACTCATTCCCCCGAAAAGCGGCCCCGCCCCCCCAACTGTCGTGCACCCGCGCGAATGCGCATGCAAAAAGTTTGGGAAGGGGGTCCAGGGGGGAACCCTTTTCAAAGGGTTCCCCCCTGGCCGCCGGAGGCACTCTCTATTCGCCGAAGAAGGATTCGCCCAGGACCGGACCGTAGTAGATGCCGTCCTCGTCGAGTTCCTCTTCAATGCGCAGCAGCTGGTTGTACTTTTCCAGCCGGTCGGACCGGCACAGGGAGCCGGTCTTGATCTGGCCCGCGTTGACCGCCACTGCCAGGTCGGCGATGAAGTTGTCGCCGGTCTCGCCGGACCGGTGGGAGACCACGTTGGTGTAGCTGGCGCACTTGGCCAGTTCGATGGTGTCCAGGGTCTCGGACACGGTGCCGATCTGGTTGAGCTTGATCAGGATGGAGTTGCAGATGCCCCGGTCGATGCCTTCGGCCAGGATGTCCGGGTTGGTGACGAACAGGTCGTCGCCCACCAGTTGGATGCGCTCGCCCATCTTGTCGGTCTGGAGGGCCCAGCCGTCCCAGTCGGCCTCGGCCAGCCCGTCCTCGATGGAGATGAGGGGGAACCTGGAGCAGAGGTCGTCGTAGAAGTCGATCAGCTCGGCGGCGGACAGGGTCTTGCCCTCGCCTGCCAGCACGTACTTGCCGTCCTTGTAGAACTCGCTCGCCGCGGCGTCGATGGCGAAACCGATGTCCTTGCCCGGCTCGTAGCCGGCGGCCTCGCAGGCGCGGGTGATGTACTGGAAGGCCTCGGCATGGGACTTGAGGTTCGGGGCGAACCCGCCTTCGTCGCCCACGCTCGTGACGTGGCCGTCCTTGTGCAGGATCTTCTTCAGGTTGTGGAAGATCTCGGCACCCATGCGCAGGGCCTCGGCAAAAGTGTCCGCGCCCACGGGCATGATCATGAATTCCTGGATGTCCAGGTTGTTGGGCGCGTGCTCGCCGCCGTTGATGATGTTCATGAGCGGCACGGGCAGCACCTTGGCGTTGGTGCCGCCGAGGTACTGGTAGAGCGGCAGGCCCAGGAAGCTGGCGGCGGCGCGGGCCGTGGCCATGGACACGCCGAGCAGGGCGTTGGCGCCCAGCCGGTCCTTGTTGTCGGTGCCGTCGAGGTCGATGAGGGCGTTGTCCACGGAGACCTGGCGCAGGGCGTCCATGCCGATGACTGCCCCGGCGATCTCGCCGCGCACGTTCTCCACGGCCTGGAGCACGCCTTTGCCCATGTAGCGGTCTTCCTTGTCGCGCAGTTCCAGGGCCTCGCGGGACCCGGTGGACGCGCCGGACGGCACGGCGGCGCGGCCGATGTCGCCGGACTCCAGCAGGACTTCGCATTCAACGGTGGGGTTGCCGCGGGAATCGAGAATTTCGCGCGCCCATACGCCGGTGATGATACTCATGATCGCATCTCCTTTATAATCAGGTAAAAAATGACGGTTTGAACGCGGGAAGTGTAAACGAATTCCCCGCGATGCTCAATTCTATAAACTAGGTGGCGCGGGAAGCGCAGTTATTATTTGGTTCCGGTCCGTTTCTTCACGATAAAGACGGCAAGAGAACCCATAAGCGAGGCGATGACAAAAGAAAAAAATACGATCGGCCCAACGCCTGTGAACGAATTCAAAACCCCACTCACTGCCGAAAGCGACTCCGGAACAGCGAGTTCGGGATTGATCACCAGGGAATCGGCAATAGCCCTGACTTGTTCGTGAGAACTCTCGCAGCCGGCCTTGTTGTACCCAAGGACCTGGATAAAACCGTTTCGCACATAGTACGCAGTATAGCCGAAAAGGGTAAATCCGTCGCTAATGGGGAGCTCGAAACGCAAAGTGCCGGAGGCCTCATCGAACACATGGCTGAATTCACCATATTGCCCCGCCATAGCCCGGACACTCTCTGCCGCCATCCCAGCCAAACCACCCTTGTCTATGTCTTTTGTCACTATTCTCTGGATGACGACTAGAGGTAATTCGTAAGGCTGGTCAGGGGTGGTGCTGAACCCCATCTGCCATGGGATGCCTTCACCGGAAACATTTTGCGTCATCTCATTAAGCGCGTCCGGGGTCATTTCAGACCAACCGTCTGGCAGGATAAGGGAAAATTCATCAGCCTTATACTGTGACGAGGCCAGCGCCTGCTGAAAGGACAGGGCAAAGACAAGAATAACCGCAAAGAGAAGTTGTTTCATTTGCTTCCTAGCGATTGAAATACGCCATCCACAGCCCTTCCATGACCAGGTCGGGGCGGAGTTCGTCGATGGTCTCGGACACCTGGGCGATGGTCCGGGCAAGGCCGCCGGTGGCCACCACAAAGGGGTTGTCGAGGTGCCGGGACAATTTTTCGACCAGGCCGTCGACCATTGATGCAAAGCCGAATACAAAGCCTTGATTGAGGCACTCATCAGTGGAAGTTCCCCATACGAGGGCGTCGGACTTGACCGTGAGGTCCACTTTGGGGAGCTTTGCCGTGCCCCCGGCCAGTGCGCTTGCCGAGGACAGGACGCCGGGGCAGATGAGGCCGCCCTTGAAGGCCGTGCCCTGGACGCAGGCCAGGGTGGTGGCCGTGCCGAAATCGATGACTATGAGGTTCTCCTCGTCGTAGGTCATGCGGGCGGAAAAGCAGCCGGCCAGGATGTCCGCGCCCACCTGCTCGGGCCGGGCGTACTCGTTTTCCAGGTCCAGGGGCAGGTCGCGGGGGACAAAGACCGCCTCGCAGCCCAGGAAGCGGTCGGCCATGCCTTTGATGAGCGGGTCCAGGGGCGGCACCACCGAAGAGATGACGCACGCCTCGACCTCCTGCGGGTCTACCTCCTCGCGGCGGAGGATGGACGCGATCTTGAGCCCCCAGTCGTCTGCGGTGTTGGCCGGGCGGGTGGGCAGGGTATAGGCCTCTCCCAACCCCTGGTCGTCGGCCAGGCAGAGCTTGGTGTTGGTGTTGCCCGCATCAAAAAGCAGAATCGTGGACATCGTGATCTCCTTACCCGGCGTTTTTCCCCTTTTTTCAAACAAAAGACAAGGCCCGCACCGTGACGATGCGGGCCTGTGATTCATGATTGATCGCGCCTAGAACCGCTCGAAGTCCTCGTCGGGACCGCCCATGTCCAGGTCCATCCCGCCTTCCGGCCCCTCGGGTCCGGCCTCGGGCAACGGCTTGGGGGCGCTCCTTTTCACGGTGGCGACATGCCTGCCCGCTCCGCCGAGCCTGAAGTAGCCGATGGTCTCCTGCAGTTGCGCGGCGTGGCTGGCCAGGGTCTCCGAAGAAGCGGCCACCTCCTCGGATTCGGCGGCGTTCTGCTGGACGACCCGGTCCAGTTCGAGGATGGCGCTCTTGATCTGGCCGGAGCCGGAGGCCTGCTCGTCGCTGGCGACGGAAATCTCCTGGACCAGCTCCGCCGTCCTGGTGATGTCGGGGACCATCTTGTCGAGCATCTTGCCCGCCTCCTCGGCGATATCCACGGATTGGCCGGACAGCCCGCTGATCTCGGCGGCGGCCACCCCGCTGCGCTCGGCCAGCTTGCGCACTTCGGAGGCCACGACGGCGAAACCCTTGCCGTGCTCGCCCGCACGGGCCGCTTCGATGGCCGCGTTCAGGGCCAGCAGGTTGGTCTGCCGGGCGATCTCCTCGACGATGGCGATCTTGTCCGCGATCTGGCGCATGGCCGCCACGGTCCTGACCACGGAATCCCCGCCCTTCTCGGCATCGCCGGCGGCCTGCCGGGCGATCTTCTCGGTCTGCTGGGCGTTGTCCGTGTTCTGTTCGATGTTGGCGGTCATCTCCTCCATGGAGGAAGAGACCTCTTCCACCGCGCTGGCCTGATTGGCCGCGCCGTCCGCCAGGGATTGGGAGGTGTTGGCCAACTCGGCGCTGCCGTTGGTCACGCTCATGGCCGCGGCCTGGACGCCCGCAACGACGTGGCGCAGCCGTTCTCCCATGGAGTTGACCGACTCGCCGAGATCGTCCATCTCGTCGCGGAAACGATTCCTGACCACAGGCAACTGCGGCACGTCCAGGTTGCCGTCGTTGATTTCGGACAGAACGCTCACGGCCTTGCCGATGGCTCCGCTCAACCTCCTGGCGAACCAGAAGAAGACCAGGACGCTGAGCACGAGCATGATCGCGCCGATGGCCATGGTCCACCACTGGATGGATTGCAGGGCGCTGTCGGCGGCCCGCTGGCCCGCCATGAACTCCTCGAGATTGCCCCGGCCGAGGATCACCCAGTCCCAGGGCTTGAAATAGACACCGCTCAGGATGGTCTTCCCGCTTCCCGACGCCCCGCCCAGCAGGGCCTCGACGGTGACGGGCCTGCCGCCCGCACCCTTGGCCTGCTCGATGACGTCCCGGTACACGGGCTTGCCTCCAACGTCTTTTTCATCAAGGACGCTGGTCCCTTCCTTTGCGGCGTCCTTGTGAATCTTGATCACGCCTTCGTTTGCGCCGGAACCGCCCAACACGGACAGATACCCCGTTTCACCGAGCACCACCGACTTGAAGCCCTCGCGCAACTGCTGCACGCCCTCCTGGAGGATGCCCACGTACAGACAGCCGATGACCGCGCCGCTCGCGTCCTTGATGGGGCGGTACTGGGTCAGGTACCAGGCGTTGACCACGTAGGCCGTGCCCCGGAAGGTCTCACCGGATTTGACGGTCCTGGCCACGACGGAAGAGTTGGGGATGAACGTGCCCACGGCGCGCTGCCCGTCCGTCTTGAGGATGTTGGTGGCCACGCGCAACAGGTCGCCCTGCGCGTTCATGGTCTGGAACACGGTACAGGTGGTGCCGGTCAGTTTCATGAGTGCGTCCACCATGGGCGTGGGCGTGCCCGGATCGGCGTTCTGGCCGAACCAGGTGTCGCCGAGAGCCATCTTCGACAGGGCCACGGTGGACTGCTCCTTGGTGATCTGATTGACCGCCGACCAATCCACCGTCTCGTCCATCAGGCGGAACCCGCCGCCGCGCTCCACGATATCGAGCGCCACCTGCATGTCGTTTTCCAACTGCTTGGTCAGGGTGGCGTGCTGGGTCGCCAGCAGGTTCTTGGCGTCCTCAACGGCCAGCTCGACCTCGTGCCGGGCCTGCTTGTCGAAATTTTTCTCCAGCATCAAAGCCAGGTTGGAGCTTTGCCACAACATTATTCCAAGCACACAGAGCGTGGTCAACCCAATCAACAGCACACCGAGAATCGTTAATTTGGCTCCTATCTTCATCAGCGTCACCTCGCGATAAGGCTATTGGAATATCCCCGGACCAGAATGACCGGATCAAAAGAGTAACCGGGACGCCCACTTTCACGCCATTATATTCCGTCAACCATGCAGTGCCTGTTTTGGGCAATGAACGTAGTGTTGTACAGTCTGCCCAATTTACCTATAAGGGCACAGAAGAAACCGTGAAAGATGAAGGAGAAGGAGGAGTCCATGAATCCCGCAGCATTGATACCGGTTGCCGAACCGTTGCCCATCCATTGGGTCTGGTTCGACATCCTGCTCATCGTAACGCTGACCGCCCACCTGTTGTTCATGAACGCGCTGGTCGGTTCGGCCGCCATCGGGCTGATCCAGTCCGTGCGCGGCAAACGGGACGTCCTCAGGCAGGTCGGCATGAAGCTGCCCCCGCTGCTCGCCCTGACCATCAACATGGGCGTGGCCCCGCTCCTCTTCCTCCAGGTCAACTACGGCAACTTCGACTACGTCAGCTCCGTGCTCATGGGCGGCTGGTGGTTCGCCATAGTGGCCGTGCTCCTGGCCTCCTACTACGGTTTCTACTACTGCAAGTTCCAGTACGACAGCACGGCCCCGGGCCTGCGCACGCTGCTCTTCGCCGCCTCGCTGGCAGGCTGCCTCTACGTGGGCTTCATGTTCACCAACAACATGACCCTCATGCTCCACCCCGAATACTGGCCCGAATACTTCACGGCAAAGGGCGGGTTCCTCAACTTCGCCGACGCCACCCTGGTTTCCCGCTACCTGCACGCCATGGTCGGGGCGCTGGCCCTGGGCGGGCTGTTCATCGCCCTGCTCGGCCAGGCGCGCGACAACCGGGAGTTCGTTGATCTCGGCATGACCTGGTTCACCCGGGCCACCCTGGCCAATCTGGCCGTGGGCATCTGGTTCCTGTTCGCCCAGCCTTCGGCCATCCTCAAGGCCTTCATGGGCGGCAACGTCCCGGCCACGGCCACCCTGGTCGCCTCCCTGGCAGCCATGGCCGTCATGCTCCTGGCCGGATTCAAGAAACAACCCAAGCAGGCCGCAGTCTGGGGGACCATCACCATGTTCCTCATGGTCTGCAACCGCCACTGGCTGCGGACCCTGTCCCTTGAGCCGTGGTTCGACATCTCCACCACGCCCGTCACCAACCAGTACGGCTCCTTCTTCCTCTTCCTCGGCTTCCTGGTGGTCGGACTCGCCGCCATCGGCTACATGCTCAAACTCTATTTCACGGCACGCGGGCGGGGGGTGTAACTCATGGAATATCCAATCTGGCAACTGACAACCCTGGCCGGCGGCTTCTGGATCGCCTTCATCGCCACCGTGCACGTGTACGTGGCCCACTTCGCCGTGGGCGGCGGGATATTCCTGGTGCTCGCCGAACAGATGGCCTACCGCACCAACAACATCCACCTGCTCAACTGGGTCAAGAAACACTCCCGCTTCTTCCTGCTCCTGACCATGGCCTTCGGCGGCGTGACCGGCGTGGGCATCTGGATCACCGTGGCCCTCATCGCGCCGGAGGCGACCATCACGCTCATCCACCAGTTCGTGTTCGGCTGGTCGGCCGAGTGGGTCTGCTTCCTGGGCGAGATCGTGGCCCTGATCATCTACTACTACAACTGGGACACCATGAACCGGCGCGACCACATCATCGTGGGCTGTCTCTATTTCGTGTTCGGCTGGTTCTCCCTGTTCCTGATCAACGGCATCGTCGGGTTCATGCTCACCCCCGGCGAATGGCTTGCAACCAAGGACTTCTGGGACGGCTTCTTCAATCCGTCCTTCTGGCCGTCCCTGTTCTTCCGCACCTTCTTCTCGGCCGCCTGCGCCGGGCTGTTCGGATTCGTCACGGCCACCCGCATCCCGGACGCCCACGCCCGCATGCTGGCCGTGCGCACCTGCTCGGCCTGGACCATCCTCGGCGTGCTGGCCGTGTTCGCCACGGGCTGGTGGTACGTGACCGCGCTGCCCCCGGGCCAGTTCGAAATGATCGCCTTCAAGTCGCACCGCGTGGCCGGGTTCATGCAGTACTTCTGGATATTCGGCACGGCCACCCTGATCGGCGGCCTGCTGCTGGCCATCAGGGCCCCCATGCGCATCTCCTTCACCATGGCCCTGGTCGTGCTCCTGGCGGGCCAGGGGCTGTTCGGCGCCTTCGAATTCATACGCGAGGCGGGCCGCAAGCCGTACCTCATCTGGGACACGGTCTACTCCAGCCAGATCCTCAAGGCGCACGTGCCCGTCATCAACCAGCAGGGTGCCCTGGTCAGGGCAAAATGGGCCCCGCCCGAGCTCAAGGACGGCCTCACCGAGGACAACCGGTCGCTGGCAGGCGAGTTCCTGTTCCAGCTCGAATGTTCCGCCTGCCACTCCATCGGCGGCCCCATGAACGACATCCGCAAGCGCACCGCCCACTACGACGCCGACGGCCTCGACGCCCTCCTGACCGGCCTGGGCAAGCTCAACAAATACATGCCCCCCTTTGCGGGCACGGCGGAAGAGCGGGCCGTCCTGGCCCGGTACATCGCCGAAGACCTGAACGGCATCGAGCCCTTTGCAGCGGCGGAAACGCCCGAATTCGAACCGGCTGACCCCGCACCCTTCGATCCGGAGACCGCTGAATACGTACTCACCGCCTGGTGCGCGCGCGGCGCGGGCTTCTACGCCCGGGGCGACAACTGGACGCTGCTCCCGCCCGCCAATATCCTGCGCGCCCAGCTGGTCATGCGCGGTCCCGGCCCGGCCCTGGTCACCGAGGACGTGAAGATCACCTACGCCATGGAAGACGGCCCGGCCGGTGAACTGCTCGCCTATGCGGAAGCCCCCCGGTTCGAGGCCCCCATCGCGGCCACGGCACCGGGCAACCCGCTGCCCGTCGCCACCCTGGAAGGGCGCAACGCCGACGGCGACCTGCTGGCCACGGCCAAGGTGGTGGTCCCCGCCACCGACAAAATGGGCTGCGCCAACTGCCATTCAGGCGACCGGGCCGCCGTGGGGTCGGAAACGATCCGAAACATCCTGGCCACCCACGACCGGATGAACCGGACCTCCCTGTCCGCCGCCGACAAGGTCGAGTGCGCCGACTGCCACGACGATCCCATCCAGGGGTCCGAGGGCAACAACGAACGGCTCAACCTGTCCGCCGCCATCCACGGCGTGCACGCCATCCACCTGACCGGGCGCGAGGCGGAAACCTCCTGCATGAAGTGCCATCCCGCCACCACCCTGCGCGGCCAGCACGAACTGCTGGGATTCGTCTGCACCGACTGCCACGGCTCCATGGAAGACCACGCCCTGTCCCTGCTCAAGGGAGAAAAGGAGGCGGGCGTCGCCGCCGCCGACCGGCTGCTGGCGCTCATAACGCCCGTGACCGTGCCCAACCAGGACGCGATCAACCCGCGCCGGCCCTGGGTCAACGAACCGGACTGCCTTACCTGTCACGTGGGTTTCGAGCCTCCCGAGACCGACAAGGCCTTCAACAAGTGGACCAGCAACCCGGCGGCCCGCTACGCCTCCCGTCACGACGACATGGAGGCCATGGGCTGCGGCGGTTGCCACGGCTCGCCCCATGCCGTGTACCCGGCGACGGAGCGCGACAACGTGCTGCCGCTCCAGTACATGGACGAGGCCCAGACCATGGGCGCGAACGGCAACTGCGCCGTCTGCCACGGCGAAACCATGGAAGACCCCATCCACCACAACGGCATGGGACTGAATTAAGCGCCTCCGGCGACCGGGGGAAGGGGGAAGGGGAAGAAAAAACCTTTCGAGAAAGGTTCTTTCCTTCTCCTTCCCCCGGACCCCCATCCCCATCCTTTTCCAAAGCTTTTTTGTGCCGCTTCGCGGGGCGAGCATGTCTTTTTTTTGGGGCTTTATAATGGCTTGATCCATTTTTCGTGCTATGGGGAATGGAAACACAGAGGGAGAATCCCATGAGAAGAGCCATACAACAAATATTTACGGGCGCACCCGTGACCGAAGGTGCGGGGGTCAAACTGCGGCGGCTGTTCAGCAGCTTCGAAGCCGAACTGTTCGACCCCTTTCTGATGCTTGACGATTTCCGGTCCGACACCCCCGAGGATTTCCTCAAGGGGTTCCCATGGCACCCGCACCGGGGCATCGAGACCATCACCTATGTGCTCACCGGCGACGTGGAGCACGGCGACAGCATGGGGAACAAGGGCGACATCACGTCCGGCGACGTGCAGTGGATGACTGCGGGCAGCGGCATCATCCACCAGGAAATGCCCAAGGGCGACAGCCTGGGCCGCATGCACGGCTTCCAGCTCTGGGCCAACCTTCCGGCCTCGGACAAGATGATGCCGCCCCGGTACCGGGACATCTCCGCCGCCGACATTCCCACCGTCACCCGCCCCGACGGCACCGCCATCAAGGTCATCGCCGGAACCGTTGACGGGACAGCCGGCCCCATGGAGGAAATCGTCATCGAACCCGAATACCTGGACTGCACCGTGCCCCCCGACACCGAGTTCGTGCACCCCACCAGGCCCGGACACACGGCATTCATCTATCTCATCAGCGGCGCGGCCAAGGTGGGCGGGAAGCCCGTGTTCAACCGCGACCTCGTCCTCTTCCAGGACGGCGACGAACTCGGCCTCACCGCCATGGACAGCGGGGCCCGGTTCCTGTTCCTGTCCGGCGCGCCCCTCAACGAACCCATTGCCTGGCGCGGCCCCATCGTCATGAACACCCAGGAAGAACTCGACCTCGCCTTCCGGGAATTCCGCGAAGGGACCTTTATCAAATAGCGCCTCCGGCGAGAGGCGCACGGTCTCCCAGGTTGGCCCATACCCAAAAAATACCCCGCGATTCAGTACATAAAAAAAGACGCACCATGCCCATGCATGGTGCGTCTTGAACTCTGTCTTTTGGCCCGGATCGCCAATGGGCACGGCGGGCTTTGTCCGAAGTTTCCCTAGCCCCGCACCTTCTCCAGAAAGGCGGTCGTGGAATAGCCTTCCAGCAGCGGCAGGCTGTGCACCTGGCCGCCCGCCTTTTCGACCACGTCCGCGCCCACGATCTGGTCAACGGGCCAGTCGCCGCCCTTGACGAGAACCTGCGGGCGGCAGGCCTTGATCAGTTCCAGCGGGGTGGATTCGTGGAAGACCACGATGTAGTCCACGCAGGCGAGACCCGCGAGCACGAAGGCACGGTCTTCCTGGGGATTGAGGGGGCGGTCTTCGCCCTTGCCGAGCATCTTGACGGACTCGTCGGAGTTGAGGCCGAGGATGAGGGCGTCGCCGAGGGCGCGGGCGCGAATGAGCAGGTCCACGTGCCCGGGGTGAAGCACGTCGAAGCAGCCGTTGGTGAAGACCAGCCGGTGGCCGGGCTCGAATTCCGCCTTCCGTTTCAGGAAGGTGCGGATGGACATGAGCTTGGGATTGTCGGGCAGGGCCATGGTTATTCCTCTCCGGGTCGGGTGCCCTTGCGGCGCAGGGGCACGTTCTTGGGCTTGAGCCTGGTGGTATCCTGGAAGAGCACCAACTCGAACCAGTCCATGGCAAAGGACAGGGCCACTGCCTCGTTTTCGAGGATGGCTTTCTGCCGTTTCTCGTCCACTTCAACGCGGTCGAAGAGGTGCATCTTCTCGATGAACCCCTGGAACTCGTCGATCTTGTAGAGGGCAAGGGTTGCCATATGGCTGAGCTTGTCGGAAACGGGATGGCCCAGTTGCCGGGTGCGCGACAGGATGGTCATGTAGCGGTCATTGAAGGCCGTGTATTCCTTGAATCCCTGGTCTTCCTTCCAGGACTCGCCGGTCCATTCCTTTTTCTCGAGGAACCCCTTGCAGTGGTCTTCCTTGACGATGAAGAACTGCTCCTGCACGCCGCCCTTGCCGTCGGGCCGGGTGGCCCGACCGAGGGGGTACATGCGGCACGCCCCGGGGCGGTCGGCGTAGATGCGGCATCCCTCCTCGGTGACGAAGGCGCAGGTACGGGCCGCGTTGTCGGTCATCTTGAACTTGAAGACCGGGAAATTCGTGTCCGGCGCGCGGTGGCCCGTGGTGTAGACGCGCAGAAAGTCGATGGAGTTCATGTCCAGCGCCTGGCGCATGCGCAGCATGTCGTAGGGCGTCAGGATCATGTCCAGATCCGAGCAGCAGGCGTTGAAACATTCAATGCCGGGGTAGCATTGGAAGCAGTAGGTCTTGCCTTCCTCCAGCTCCGGCAGGGAGTCGAGGAATTCCTTGGTTTCGTCGTTGTGCATGATATCGTCCTTGGGGCGAAGCAGGCCCCTCTTTGTTTTCGGATGGCGGAATAACCCGCCAGGCGTGTGTCCTCCTAGCACTTGGCGGGACGGAACGCAAAGGGCGCCCCTCTGCTCCGAAAGCGGGGCCGGGCGGACCGGACGGCTTCCGGGCGAAGGGGCTAAAGGAGGTCGCGGAGGGCGTCTTCCAGGCCGGGAAACTTGAACCGGTATCCGGCCTTGGTCAGACGCTTGGGCAGGGCGATCTGCCCGGACAGCAGGACTTCCCGGGCCATCTCGCCGTAGAGCAGACGCAGGGCGAACTCCGGCACGGGGGTCTTGTACGGGCGATTCAGCACCATGCCCAGCATATGGGCGAACTTGCGGAAGTTGACCGGTTCGGGCGCGGTCAGGTTGTACGGGCCGGACGCGGACTCGTTGTCCATGAGAAAGCGGATGGCCCCGACCTCGTCGGCCAGGTGAATCCAGGACACGCCCTGAAAGCCGGAGCCGGGATACCCTCCGAGAAAACAGCGGAAGGGCGGCAGCATGCGCTTGAACGCGCCGCCCTGGCCCAGGACCATGCCGGTTCGGACCGTACACCGCCGCACGCCCATGGATTCAAGGACGCCGGTGGAGGCCTCCCATTGGCGACAGACCTCGGCCAGAAACCCGGTCCCGCCGGGCGCGTACTCGTCCACAGGGGTATTGCCGCACGGGCCGTAATAGCCCACTGCCGAGGCCTGGATCAGGGCGCGGGGCGGCTTCCCGGTGCTCTTCACCGCGCGGACAAGCGTCTTGCCCGCCTCCACGCGGCTGGCCAGGATGCGTTTCTTCCTGCCGCCGGTCCAGCGACCGGCGATATTCTCGCCCGCCAGATTGACCACCACGGTATCCGGGCCGAGCATGTCGACCCAGCCGTTTTCCCAGGGCATGCCGATGACGCCCTGGCCAAAGGTTTCGGCCACCCTGCCCGGGTTGCGCGACAGGATCACGATTTCCCAATCATGTTCCCTGAGTTCGGCAACCAGAGCCCGGCCGATAAACCCGGTTCCACCTGTTATTATGGCACGCACTCGACATTCCTCGTTTCATTCGGTTTGCGCGATTGTCCGCGCATGGCCTCATGCTAGCACGTGTCGGAGGCTATTTCCAGACAGGAAAGCATTTCAAAGGTTGAAACGCCTTGAGGCGGCCGGACCGTCTCCCGCTTATAATTGACAGGCCTTTGTCCTTCAGCGTAACGAGTGGTTGACTGAAAAAGCTTAATCAGGGCCGCTCAATACACAAAATGGGACACAGGAAGTTTTTCTATCTGTTGCTGGTGACACTTTGCCTGGCCGTAGCCGGCGGCAGCATCGGCCTGTTGCGCCCCGTGGCGGTCGAACGGGTGGAGCGGATTGCCCTGAGCCTTCACAACGCCACCCTCCCCACCCCCGGTGAACAAGAACAGATCGTGCTGGTCCTGGCCGAAGAGCCGACATTCCACGAACTGGGACGCTGGCCCTGGTCCAGAAAACACCATGCGCAGCTGCTCGGCAAACTGGGGCTGGCCAGGGCCGTCCTTCTGGACATCGTCATGCCCGAGGCGAGCACCCCGGACGCCGACGCACTGCTGGCCGCCGTGGTCAAGGCCATGGGCAACGTGGTCGCGGCCTGCCACCTGGCCAACGACCCTTCCGGCGGGGAGCACCTCATCTACCCTTACCCGGCCCTGCTCGATGCGGCGGCAAAAGTGGGCATCACCAACGTCAACCCGGACGTTGACGGCTACATGCGATCCATCAGACCCATCTGGGAAATCGAAGGCCAGGCCCTGGCCTCCTTTCCCATGGCCGCCCTGTCCCTGCTGGCGGACACCCCGCCGTCACTGCATCCGGCCGACCACGGATACGCCCTGCACGTGGATGGCCGACAACTGCCGCTGGACGATTTCGGCAACCTGTGGGTCCAGACCGGCACCGACGCCGTCAAGCGCTATGAATACAGGGACGTCCTGAACGGGGTTGTTCCCCCGGAGACCTTCCGGGACAAGATCGTGGTGGTGGGCGTTGCCGCCTCCGGAGCCTCGGACTTCCATCTGGTGGCCGACAGGTTCAGCGCGGAAGAGATGCCCGGCGCGGAATTCAACGCCAAGGCCCTGTCCTCCATGCTCTTCGGCAATCCCCCGGCCCGTTTGTCTCCCCTGGTCTCGGCCCTGCTGGCCGTGACCCTGGCCCTGGCGGGCGGCCTGCTCGGCACCCGGCGACCGGCCCTGGCCTACCCCGGCGTCGTGGTCGCGGGAACCGTCTTTTTCCTGGCCGTGCACGCGCTCTTCGTGGCGCAGGCCCGCTGGGCCGACTCCGCCTGGCCGCTCATGGCCATGGCCGGAACGTTCCTGGTGGTCCAGGGGCTGCGCTACTTCTTCCTGCACCAGGACTGGGAGCTGCAGACATTCTCCTTGAACAAGATCGTCAACATGAATCCCCAGACCGTCGGCCAGTTCAAGGAATTCGACGAACTCCTGAACTCCGCCTGGCCCGACATCGCCGACAACTCGGGCGTGCACCTGGTCAACGCTTCGGCCACGGCGGACGAACTGGACGAACACTTTCTCGGTAAAACCGACGAGCAACTGGCCGTGGCCCGCCCGGGCCCCCAGGGCTTCAAGGAAGGGCTGGCCCTGCCCGTTCCCCATGGCGACAGGGGCACCCGATACGTGCTGCTCGGATGGGACCGCCCGGTGGGAATGGAAACCCTCCAGCCCCTGGCTGCGGTCATCCTGTCCACCGCCTGGTACTTCTCCCACATGAAAGAGGCGGCGGACAGCAAGGCCATGCTCTTTCGCACCATCCGCTCCGTGTTCCGGGCGCTCGATTTCAGGGACCCCATCACCGGCGGGCACTCCAACCGGGTCTCGTCCCTGGCCCTGGAAATCATGGCCCACATGAAACTCAAGGACGTCAAGCAGGTGGAGGACATCTACCTCGGCGCGCTCGTCCACGACGTGGGCAAGATCGGCATCCCCGACTCGATGCTGCAAAAGGAAGGCAAGCTGACCGCAGAGGAGTTCCGCTTCATCAAGACCCACCCGGAAATCGGCATGGAGATCATGCAGTCGGTCGGCCTGCCCGAGGAGACCCTGCGCACCATGGCCGAACACCACGAACGATTCGACGGCTCGGGTTACCCGGCCCGGCTCTCAGGCAAGGAGATCAGCCTGGGCGGACGCATCACCGCCGTGGCCGACGTGTTCGACGCCCTGACCAACGACCGACCGTACCGGGTCGGATGGCCTGAAAAAAGGGCCTGCGACTACATTCTCGGCATGCGGGGAGTTCAATTCGACCCCGATGTCGTGGACGCATTTATCGACCTGAAAAATCAAACTGGTAAATCTTGATAGATAGTGGTAATACAGGAACTACTCCTAACTAAGCAGAGGTTTTTATGAAGCGTCTACTGATTGCCATACTAGCTATTTTTTGTCTGACCACAGCAGCCCTCGCCCAGGACCTGACCGTCGTGGACAATTCCGGCTCCGGGATGGTCATCACCGCCGACAACAAAATGGTCTCCCTGAATAAGCACAACACCATCGCCCCCGGGGACACGGTCATGGTTGCGGGCAAGGGGACGGTCACCCTGGCCACTTCTGACGGCATCATCTCGATCACTGCCGACGAGAAATCCCTGGTCCGGAACGACGGCCGCGACGCGACGGGCAAGCTGAACATCGACGTGCCCAAGGGTGTTGTGAACTTCAAGGTCGTTCCCGGCAACAAGCTCGACGTCAAGACGCCGCACATGGTGGCCTCGGTCCGGGGCACCGCCTTTACCGCCGACGTCGACGTCAACGGGACCGACCTGAGCGTGACCGAAGGCGTGGTCGAATGTACGGACAACGAAGGCCAGAGGGAACAGGTCCAGGCCGGTTCAGCCGTGCGCTCCCAACAGGCCGGATTCGAAAAGCAGAGCCGCGAAAAGAACCGGAACCGCAATGCAGCCGCAAACAAGTCCAAGAGCGCAAACAAGTCCAAGAGCTCAAGCAAAGGCAAAAGTGGCGGCAAGAGCAACAGCGGCGGTAACAGCGACGGTAACAGCGGTGGAAACGGCGGTGGAAACGGCGGCGGCAAGGGCGGTGGAAACGGCGGCGGCAAGAAATAGCCTCCCAGGCCCTCGGCCCGAAACGATTTCACGGCCCGTCTCTTCGGAGGCGGGCCTTTTTCGTCGGCGGACCGGGCTGCCCGGCGGTCTCGGCTGGCTCAGGCGTCCGGCAGTTCCACCACGAAGGCCGTGCCGCGCGGCTCCTTGGCCCGCGCCTTCACGCTGCCGCCGTGGTCGGAGACGATGGAGCGGACAATGGTCAACCCCAGGCCGGTGCCGCCCTTCTTATCGGTGTAATACGGCTCGAACAACCGGGAGGAATCCTTGGGCAGGCCGGGACCGTTGTCCGCCACCTCGATGACGACCACGCCCTTGTCCGGATCGTGATAGGCGGTCACGTCCACCTCGCCGTCATAGGATTCCCTGAGCGCCTCGGCCGCATTGGTGAACAGGTTGATGAGCACCTTGCGCAACCCTTCGCGGTCAAAGGGGAACTCGTGGATCGGGTTGCCGAAGAGCAGGTTCCAGTGAATCTCGCGGTGGGTGTTTTCGAACATGGCCAGGACCTCTTCCAGAAGCGGGGCCAGGAAGTCGGGCCGGGGCTGCACTTCGGGGAGTTTGGCATAGGCCGAGAATTCGGTGACCATGTTCTGCATCCGCTCCACCTGCTTGACGATCAGCTCGGTGCACTCGTCGAAGATCGGCTCGTCCACGGACCGCGCATACTTGCGCTGGAGGCGCTGGGCGGACAGCTTGATCGGGGTCAGCGGGTTCTTGATCTCGTGGGCGATGCGCCGGGCCACCTCGCGCCAGGCGGCCAGCCGCTGGATCTTTTCCAGCTCGGTGATGTCCTCGAACACGGCCACGTGGCCGGACTGGCGGCCCGAGGCGTCCTTGAGGGCGACCACGCTGACCAGGACCTTGACCATCTTGCCGCGCACGGGCAGGTCGATCTGGCGCTGCCACACCCCGGCCGACTTGGCCGTGAGCTGGGACAAAGCCTCCCGTATCATTCCGGCGAAATCCCCGGACAGGAGGTCCTGCGGCACCTTGCCCATGAGCAGGGCGCCGGGGATGCCGAGGATGTTCTCGGCGGCGGTGTTGACCGTGCCGATGCGGCCCTCGGCGTCCATGGAGATGACGCCCGAAGTGATGTTGTTGAGCACGGCCTCGATGTACTGGCCGCGCCGTTCAAGCTCCTGATTCTGCTGGGCCAGCCGCTCGTTGGCCTGCTGGACGGAATTCTGTGACGACTCCAGGTCCTCGGCCATGCGGTTGAAGGATTGGACCAGAAAGCCCAGCTCGTCGTCCGACCGGTCTTCCAGCCGCACGGACAGGTCGCCCCGCCCGATGCGCTCGGTACCTGCGGCCAGGGCCTGGATCGGGGCCGACAGCTCCTTGGCCAGCCGGAAGCCGAACCAGATGGCCCCCAGGATGATCAGCAGCGCCATGACGCCGAGCGTCAGGTAGAGATTCATCTTCCACGGGTACTTGCGCGTCTTGAGCTTCTTGTATTCGTCCAGGCCGCGCACGATCTGGTCGAGCCGGTGCAGGAGCCCCTGGCCCACGGTCTCGCCGATGATCAGGTAACCGGTCTTGCCGTCGTCGACCGGGGTCACGCCGAGCACCATGTCCGAGCCCGGCTTGGGGATGATGGTCGTCCAGGAGCGCGGGTCCGCCCTGAGCGACTGCCAGTCGATCTTCTCCTTGATCTCGGGCCAGGCCGACGCCCACTGGCCCCTGGCGTGGGTGTTCTGCTCGTTGCCCTCGGAGTTGATGACGCCCACCAGGGAAAGGTCGTACTCCGTGAACTTCTTGTTCAGATAGCTGTCCATGCCCTTGCCGCCCCAGGCGTACTCGTTCTTGATGATCTCGTTGATCATGACCGAGCCGCGCCGCTCCAGCCGGTCCTGCGCCGATCCGTAAAAGGCGCGGCCCAGCTCCAGGGCCTGCTCCATTGATTCCTCGACCTGGCCCTTGAACCAGTAGTCCACCGAGGTCTGCACGAACTTCACGGACACCAGGTAGATGAGCGCGGTGGGGATGAGCGACAGGGAGATGAAGGCCAGGACCAGCCGGGTGCGCAGCTTGGAGCCGAGCACGCGGCGGCGGCGCTCCAGCATCAGGCGGACCGCGTTGCGGGCCACGTAGAAGAGCATGCCGAGCAGCAGGACCACGTTCAGGATGAGCAGGTTCAGGATGAGGTAGTAGTCGCCGCTCAGGTATTTCAACTCGGCCCAGGTCAGGCCGATGATGAGCACCAGGAAGAACAGGGCGAACACGTACTCGCGCTTGCGCCGCTTCCTCTCCCGCTGGGTGGAGGAACTGATGCGTATGGGATCGGGTGTCACGTCCTCCCCCTAGTAGGTGAAATCCAGCTGAAAGGAATTTTCCGCGCCGGGACTCCAGGACCAGAAATAGAAATAGCTCATGAAGCCGTCCGGCGCACCCTTTTCGTTCATGGAGGTCGTCAGCCTGAGGCTGTACTTCACGCCCCGGTCCAGGAGCGCCCAGGAACCGAGTCCCACCTCGACGGCTCCCCACCCTTTGTCCAAAAGCTTTTTGATGTTCCTGTCCCTGATCGGCGGTTCGCCCCGGGACAGGGTCATGACGTATTCCCGCGTCAGGGGATCAAAACCGAGCGAGCTGACAAAGGTCCCGGACGCGACCTCGTCGTCCATCCAGTAGTCGTTGATCCGGTACAGGCCGACGTCGCAGGAGAGCACCAGTTCGAGGCCGTCGTCCAGCTCGCCCTTGAGGATGGGCAGTTCCTCCACGGCAACGCCGAACCGGGCCGTGAGCCGACCGTTTACATTGGCCAGGGAGGGCGGCTTCAGGCTCAACCCCTGGGCCAGGGCCGTCGAGGCGAGGGCGAGCACCGCCAGGAGGGCGAGGGCGCATCCTCCCATATGGTTGCGTTGCTTGGTTTTCATCGTCCCGAAGATGTATCAGCACCCAATGCAAAGAACAAGTGAACCGGCCTTGTCATATTCACGCCCCTTGCCGTACAATGGAACTCCCGACACCCCCTTTTCCACACGTGAGGACACGCCATGCAAAAGGAACTCCTGCTCGCCGTGGGCGACGAACGCGCCGCCTCCTACACCCTGCGCTATCTCAAGGAAGTCTATTCCGATTTCTGCGATCTCCGCCTGACGCTCTTTTATGCGGCCCCCCGCCCGCCGTCGCGGGAGATGTGCGACGACGGCCTGACCCCCAGCGACAAGGGGCTGCACAAGCTCGACGCGGCCAAGCGGTCCAAGGGCGGCAAGGCCATCGAGGACGGCCTCAAGTGGCTCAAGGACATCGCCGGTTGCCAGGGAGACAACGTCCGGACCAAGATCGTCCATTCCCGCAAGGGCACGGCCAACGAGCTGATCGACGAGGCCCGGGCAGGCAAATACGACGCCCTGCTGCTGGGCCGCCGGGGGTTCTCCTGGTTCGAGGAGATGTTCGCCAACTCCGTGAGCCACGAGCTGCTCTGGCAGGACATCGACTTCCCCATCTGGATCTGCCGCCGTCCGCCCAAGCACCCGCGCCGGCATGTGCTGCTGTGCATGGACGGCTCGTCCGCCGGTCTGCGCATGGTCGACCATGCGGGGTACATGCTGGCCAAGGAGACCTCGCACACCTTCACCCTGTTCCATGTAACCGGCGCACGCTTCGACACGGCCGAATCCACCCGCATCTTCGACGAGGGCCTGGCCGCCCTGGCCGAAAACGGCATCGCCGAAGAACGCATCGAGATGAAGATCGTCAAGGAGAGCAACCAGGTCAAGGCCATCCTCAAGGAGGCCGCCGAAGGCAACTACCTGGCCGTGGGCGTCGGGCGGCACGGGGAATACGAACGGAGCCAGAAACAGCACCTGTTCCCCGATTCCACCTGCGTGAACCTGCTCAGGCAGATGGAGGATACGGCCCTGTGGATCAGCAAGTAGGGGACCGGGGTGGGCGTCCGCGCCTTTTCGGCGAAGACGGGCCTACGCCGTCGCCATGAAGGGCTGAACGATGAAGTAGATCCCCAGTAGTCCGATCACCACGCCTGCGAACCGGCGAAACAGCGTCCCTCCGCGTTGCCATGCCGAATTGGCGACAAGTTTCCTGACCATGGCGGTGGAGCTCCCGGCCACGGCGATGGGGATGCAGTGCCCGATGCCGAAAAGCACGATGAAGACGACGCCCGTGAGCACCCTTTCCTGAACCGTGATGATGGCGAGGATGGGCGCGATGAAGCCGAAGGTGCAGGAACCCGAGAGGACTCCGTAGGCGAGGCCGATGACGAACGCTCCGAGCATTCCCCTCACCTTCAGCCGGGCCATCATCCCGCCGGACAGGGAGCACCCGGCCACGCCGAGCATGTCCAGGGCCACCCAGAGAAGGACCAGCCCAACGACGACGGTCCAATAGGAGCCCACGTCGCCCAGCATCCGGCCAAGCAGGGAACAGATGACGCCGATGGCTGCGATGGTGATGAACAGGCCTGTGGTGAAAAGGATCGCGTACGCCGTGGCCTGACGCCCTTGGATGACCCTGTCCTGTCCGGCCACATACCCGACGATGAGCGGGATGGAGGCCAGATGGCAGGGGCTGAACAAAACGCTGACCATGCCCCAAAGGAAGCACCCCAACGCTCCGAACAGCACCCCGCCCGTCATCCATTGATTGATGAGGATGAATATCTGGTCCATCGCGAACTTACCTGACTCCGAGTTCGGTCAGCTTCGCGACGATGCTTTCCTTGTCCAGAAAGCCTACGTGACGGTATTGCTCGTTCCCGTGGGCATCATAGAATATCTGCGTGGGGATCGAGCTGATGCCGTATTTGGCGATTTCCTCCCTGTGCCTCCACACGTCAATGAATGCGATCGCGGCTTTTCCCTCGTATTCCTTCGACAACTCCTCGATTATCGGCGTCATCATCTTGCAGGGAACACAGGCGTGCGCACCGACGTCCACCATGGTGACCATCCCCTCTATGGGCAGCAGTTGCGGCTCGCCGGAAATCAATTCCGACGCCGGGACCGCCGCGGTCGGCGCAGTCGCTTCATCGGAGCATGCGGCAAGAGTCGCTCCCGCAAGGATCAGACAGCAGGTCAGAACGAGTATTTTTTTGAGCACGCATCTATCCTTGCAGACGGTTCGAGACTTCTTCGACGACGGCAGCGATGTTTTCCCGGGAAGCCGGAGACTCGCCTTTCTTCATGCCGAGATCAGAGAGTTGGACGTGATCGAAGTCCGAAAATCCGGCCTCTTCCAGCGTCTTGCGCGCACAGTTGAGCGGGCAGCCGTCGAGAGCCACGACCCGGTCGGCGGCCTCCGTTGATTTGACGATGCCGGAGACCTTGCCCCCGATGCCCGCCAGGCAGAACATCTTGATCGCTCCCTCGCGGGACAGCGCCCGGGCGGCCTGGTCGGCCACTTCGCCGACGTCGGCGGCCCCGGAACAGGAAAACACGAATTTCGGAGCCGCTCCGCAGCCGCAATCACACTTGGACATACCACACCTCACTATGTTTATTCGGTTCTACAACCAGCTCAGGACTTCCTTTTTACTCGGGGCCTTGCCCACCACCTTGACCTCGCCGTCTATGACCACGGCAGGAGTGGAGAAGATGCCGTACTTGGCGATTTCCTGGAAATCCTTGACCTTTTCGATATCGGCCTGGACGCCCGCTTCGGCCACGGCCTCGCGGACTGTTTTTTCGGCCTGTTCACACTTGGGGCAGCCGGGGCCCATGACGAGAATCTGCATGTCTGACTCCTTGGGTATTGATTAGATGACGGCGTTGAAGAGGTAGCCCACCGCCAGGATGCCCGTGCCGACCACCGCGATGAAGATGGCGATGAGGCGGGGCTTGAGCACCTTGCGCAGGATGACCATTTCCGGGAAGGACAGGGCGATGACGGACATCATGAAGGCCAGCACCGTGCCCAGGGCCGCGCCCTTGCCGAGCAGGGCCTCGACCACGGGGATGACGCCCGCCGCGTTGGTGTACATGGGGATGCCGAGCAGCACGGACAGGGGCACGGACCACCAGGCCTCGCCGCCCATGATGGAGGCGAGCTGACCCTCGGGCACGTAGCCGTGGATGGCCGCGCCCGCGGCGATGCCCAGGACAACGAACTTCCAGACCCGGCCCACGATGTCCTTGACCGAATCGAGCGCATAGTCGAACCGCTCGGGCCAGGTCATGGCCGCGTCCCCGGCCGCCTCGCCCGCGCGTATCTCGCGCACCCAGTCCTCGACGTGGTTGTCGAGCTTCATGCGGCCGAGGACCCAGCCCGCGACAACGGCGATGGAGATGCCGGTGGCGAAATACAGGGCCGCCACCTTCCAGCCGAGAAGGCCGTAGAGCAGCACCAGGGCGATCTCGTTGACCATGGGCGCGGCGATGAGAAAGGAGAAGGTCACGCCCAGCGGGATGCCCGCGGTCATGAAACCGATGAACAGGGGCACGGCCGAGCAGGAACAGAACGGGGTGACCACGCCGAGCAGCGCGGCCAGCACGTTGCCCGCGGATTCACGGCGGCCCGCCAGAACGGATCGCGTCCAGTTGACGGTCACGAACGAGCGCAGGATGCCCACCGCATAGACCACCAGCACGAGCAGCATGACCACCTTGGGCGTGTCGTAGACGAAGAACTGGATGGCCGAACCCAGGTGGCCGCCCGAATCGAGCCCGAGCAGGGAATAGGTGAACCAGTTGGAAAAGGGTTCGAGCTGCCCGTAGACCGCGAACCAGACCAACAGGGCCGCAGCGCCCGCGAGCAGGTGCCGCAGCACGCCCTTTCCAGGCTTAGCGGGCTCGGCGTCGGGCTTTCCCGCCTGACATTTGCATGGCGCCATGTTGAGTTCATCCATGAGAATTTCTCCTATCGCTTGGCGATTTAGCCAAACGTCTCGCAAAAAAAAGAGGTGTTACGTTCTGTCCGCTTCGAGAACGGACTCGATGCACTGGAAAAAATTGAGCACGCACGGGACCTTGAGCCGGTAGTATGTCTGCTTTCCCCGCTTGTCGTCGATGACGATGCCCGCCTTGCGAAGCACGGCCAGGTGCTTGGAGACCGTGGACATGTCGTGGCCCACCAGGTCGCGCAGCTCGCACACGCACCGCTCGCCCCGGGAGAGCTCGTCGATCATGAGCAGCCGCGAGGGATGAGCCAGGGCCTTTACCACCTTGGCGCGCTCCTCGAACTGATTTCTGGTGACGATGTCGGTCTGCATGATGCCGGTTCCTCCGCGTTCTTCATTTGGCAATATAGCCAAGCGTTCCCTGATGTCAAGCGAATGGGCAAAAAAAACGGAGATCCGGTCAACTTTTGGGGAGAATGGCCGCCCGGCCCCGGCTGTAGATCAGCCTGTTGGGCTCCTCGCGGATGACATAGTCGAGGTCGGCGCTGAGGGGCGTCAGGCTGGTGATGGCCCCGCCGTCGGTGGACACGGTGACGAACACGCGCTGGCCCGGCTTGAGCTTGAAGTAGACGGTGCCCTCGGCCCGCTTCTGCCAGCGGCTCTCCAGGGTCTTGCACCCCCCGACAAAGGTCTTGGGGGTGTCGGGAGTGACCGCGTACACGCGCTTGAAGGTGGCGCGCTTGAGGGTCCCGTCCGAGTAGCTGCCCATATTCTGCACCTTGGTGACGACGGCAATGGCCTGAATCTCAGACTCCTCGGCCATTCTGGCCAGGTAGTCCGGATCGCCCGCCATGGAGGGCCACGCGGTCAGTATGAGGAACAGGCTGGCGACGAGTATGCGAAGTTTCATATATTTCAGTGCGTAGTGGGTAGATTTTCAGCCAAGTGGTGAGGCACGTTATACCAGCCAACCCATGTTTGCAAGCTGGTGCAATAATCTTTCACAAGCACCCTTCCACCCCTTTGCTGTCGACAAAAAGCCCACGTACAGGTATCTGTGGGAAGCAACCGGGAGGACGCATGGAATACTTCAATTCAATGGAAAACATCCTTTGGCTCATCTGGCTCGGCGTGGGCGTGGCCTTCATCATCGCCGAGCTGATGGTGCCCGCCTTCATCGTCATCTTCTTCGGGGTGGGCGCGCTCATCGCCGGGGCCACCGCCTTTTTCGGGTCGTCGCTCCAGGTGCAGTTGGTGGTCTTCGGGGTGTCGTCCCTGGCCTTGATCCTGCTCCTCCGGCGCACCATGGCCCGGGTCTTTACCGGGGACGCGGCCAAGGACGAAGAGGAAGCGGACCACGCCATCGGCCAGGTCGCCGAGGTGGTTGAAGCCATCGGACCGCCCCAACCCGGTCGAATCAAGTTCCAGGGCTCGTTCTGGACCGCCCGCAGCCATGAGTCCGTCCCGGTCGGCTCCATGGTCCGCATCATCAAACGCGACAACGCCGACAAGACCGCCTTTCTGGTGGAAAAGGAGAATTGATCCATGGATCCCGCAACCATGACATCCCTGATCACGGCCCTTGTATTCGTCATCATAATGGTCCTGGTCATCGTCAAGACCGCCGTGGTGGTGCCGCAAAAAAGCCAGTACGTGGTGGAACGGCTCGGCAAGTACTCCAACACCCTTTCCGCCGGGCTGCACATCCTCATCCCGTTCATAGACCGCATCGCCTACAAGCGGTCCCTGAAGGAAGAGGTCATGGACATACCCGCGCAGTCCTGCATCACCCGGGACAACGTGTCCGTGACCATCGACGGGGTGATCTACATCCGGGTCATCGACGCCATGATGTCGTCATACGGCATCGAAAATTATTACATCGCCTCCTCCCAGCTCGCCCAGACCTCCCTTCGCTCCGCCATCGGCAAGATCGACCTGGACAAGACCTTCGAGGAACGCGAGACCATCAACGCCCAGGTCGTCCAGGCCGTGGACGAGGCCGCCCAGGAGTGGGGCATCAAGGTCATGCGCTACGAGATCAAGGACATCACCCCGCCCAGCACGGTCATGAACGCCATGGAGCAGCAAATGAAGGCCGAGCGCGAGAAGCGGGCCGAGATCGCCATCTCCGAGGGCGACCGCCAGTCCCGCATCAACCGCGCGGAAGGCCTCAAGCAGGAGGCCGTGCAGATTTCCGAGGGCGAGAAGCAGAAACGGATCAACGAGGCCCAGGGCCGCGCCCAGGAAATCCTGCTCGTGGCCGAGGCCACGGCCAAAGGCCTGTCCAAGGTGGCCGAGGTCATCAACCTGCCCGGCGGCTCCGAGGCCATGAACCTCAAGGTCGCGGAACAGTACATCGACGAGTTCGGCAAGCTGGCAAAGAAGAACAACACCATGATCATCCCGGCCAATTTCGCCGACATGGGGGCCATGGTCGCCACCGCCACCGAGATCATCAAGGGTACGTCCGGAGGCCCCGGATGCGGGCAGGGCAAGGGTTCCCACAGGCAGGACGGGTCCGGGAACCCGGAACAGCCCCAATCGGTGGGCGGGTTCGCCGTCGAATAAACCTGCGAACTACTCGAGCGGGACGGCATCGCCCTCGTCAAGGGGGGCGATGCCGAGATGAGCGGCCACGGTCTGGCCCACGTCGGCAAAGGTGTCGCGCACGCCCGCCGCGCCCGGCAGCACGCCGGGCCCGAACAGGAGCACGGGCACGCACTCGCGGGTGTGGTCCGTGCCCTGCCATGTGGGATCGCAGCCGTGATCGGCGGTGATGACGGCCAGGTCGCCAGGACGGAGGATGGAGGTCAGGCCGGACATGCGCCTGTCCATGCCCTCCAGGGCCGCCGCGTACCCGGCCACGTCCCTCCGATGGCCCCACAGTGAATCGAACTCCACGAAATTGGCGAAGACCAGCGCGCCTTCCGGGGCGCACTCCACTTCCTTTTCCACCAGATCGAACAGCCCGTCCGAATCCGGGGCCTTGACCGACCGCGTCACTCCCCGATGGGCGAAGATGTCGGCGATCTTGCCCACGGACACGACCTCGTGCCCCGCCTCCTCGAGCCGGTCCAGCAACGTCGGGGCCGGCGGCGGCAGGGAATAGTCGCGCCGGTTGGGCGTGCGCGTGAACCCGCCCGGCCGGCCGACGAACGGGCGGGCGATGACGCGGCCGACGGCGTACCCCTGTTCGTCCAGCAGTCGGCGGGCCTCCTCGCACAGCGCAAGGAGCCGGTCCAGGCCGAAATGTTCCTCATGGGCCGCGATCTGGAAGACCGAGTCCGCCGAGGTGTAGCAGATGGGCTTGCCGGTTCGGACGTGTTCCCCGCCGAGTCGATTCAGGATATCCGTGCCCGAAGCCGCGCAATTGCCCAGGATGCCGGGAAGCCCGCACCGCTTGATGAGGGCGTCGGTCAGCCCGGCCGGGAAACTCGGAAAATCGGGCGGGAACAGGTCCCACTGGAAACGCACGGGCACGCCCGCCAGTTCCCAATGGCCGCTGGGGGTGTCCTTGCCCAGGCTGACCTCGCGGGCTGCCGCGAACCGCCCGCGCAGGACCGGGGAATTGAGGTTCGGCGGCACCACCCCGGTGACGAGCTGGGCTGCCAGCCCCAGCCCCAGGGAGGCCATGCACGGCAGGTTGAGCGGGCCCGAACGCACACCCTGTCGGTCCGCCTCGCCCCGCGCGCAGGCCTCGGCGATATGCCCCAGGGTGTCGGCCCCGGCATCGCCGAACCGGTCGGCGTCCGGTGCCCAGCCGATGCCCAGGGAATCCAGCACCAAAAGGAAGGCGCGGCTCATCCTGCCTCCTCCCCGGCAATGCGCTCGGCCACCACGGGCGTGGGCGCGGGCCTGTCCGGGCCGACCTGAACCGCCTTGCGGATGCGTTCGGCGGCCATGGCCGCCTGGTCCCGATCACGGGCAAAAATACGGCACAAGGCCCTGTCCGGGCCGACCCCGTCGCCGACATGGGCGAAATCCGTCATGCCCACGCCATGGTCGACCGCCTGGTCCGCGCGGGTGCGGCCCCCCTTCATGGCCACCAGGGCCAGACCTATCTCGCGGGCGTCCATGGAGACCACATATCCCTCGGTTGCGGGGTGAACAGCCACTTCCACCGGGGCGGTCTCAACACGGTCCGCAGCCTTGTCCATGAAATCCGCCGGGCCCCCGAGGGCCGCGACCATGCGCCCGAAACAATCGGCAGCGCCGCCCGACTCCAGGGCCGCGTTCAGCTTCATGACCGCTTCGCCCGTGCCCCTGGCCGCACCGACCAGCATGAGCATCTCGCAGCCAAGGGCCATGGTCACCTGGGCAAGGCGCGGCTCGCGCTTCCGGCCGGTCAGGAAATCAACCGCCTCCAGCACCTCCAGCCCGTTGCCCACGCTGTGGCCCAGGACCTCGTTCATGTCCGTGAGCAGGGCCGTGGTCGGCACGCCCGCGCCCCCGGCCACCGACACGATGGACCGGGCCAGCTCGCGTGCGGAGTTTATGTCGGCCATGAACGCGCCCGAGCCGAACTTGACGTCCATGACCAGGCCGTTCAGCCCGGAGGCCAGCTTCTTGGACAGGATCGAGGCGGTGATCAGATCAATGGATTCCACCGTGGCCGTGACGTCCCGGACCGCGTACAGCCGCCGGTCCGCCGGGGCGAGGTCCCGGGTCTGCCCGATGATGGCGCAACCCACTTCGCGCACCACCCGGGCAAAGGTGTCGAGGTCGGGCGCGCTGTCGTAGCCGGGGATGGAGTCGAGCTTGTCCAGGGTGCCGCCGGTGTGGCCCAGGCCGCGCCCGGAAATCATGGGATTCTTCACGCCGCAGGCCGCCGCCAGCGGGCCGAGGATGAGGCTCACCTTGTCGCCCACCCCGCCGGTCGAGTGCTTGTCCACCACGCACGGCATGCCCCTGGACCGCCAGTCCAGGACCTCTCCCGAGCGCATCATGGCCGTGGTCAGGTGGATGCGTTCGTCCATGGTCATTCCCTTGAGCAGCACGGCCATGGCAAAGGCCGCCACCTGCCCCTCGGAAATGGATTCGTCGGTGATGCCGCGAACGAACAGTTCGATCTCGTCCCTGTCCAGGACTCCACCGTCCCGTTTCTTGCGGATCACTTCCTGTGGAATGAAGGTCATGCTGGGGCCTCCGGCGGCTGGGGGAAGGGGAGGAAAAACCCTTTGAAAAGGGTTCGTTCCTCCCCTTCCCCCAGACCTCCATCCCCTCCTTTTCCCAAACTTTTTGTAAGCGCATTCGCGCGGGTTGGGTTGGGAGGAGCTGTTCTGTTTTGCTGCTCGGGCTAATAGTCGCCTAGTTCCGTATCGGTTTCGGCTTCGCCCAATTCCCTCAAGACGTCGTCGAGCAGGGAGCTGGCTCCGAAACGGAAGGTCTCGGGGGTGGCCCAGCCCCGGCCCATTATCTGATCGGCCAGGTAGAGGTAACCCGCTGCGTCGGCCACGGTCTTGAGGCCGCCGGACGGCTTGAAGCCCAGGGGGCGGTTCATTTTCGGCTGCATCTCCGCGATGACCGAAAGCATGACCGCAGCCACGTCGAGCTGTGCGCCTCCCGGCACCTTGCCGGTGGAGGTCTTGATGAAATCCGCACCGGCCAGGATCACGTCCCGGCTGGCCGCCTCGATCATGCGCAGGGACCTGATCTGGCTGGTCTCCAGAATGACCTTGAGCCGGGCCGTTTCCCCGCACACGGAGCGGACCTGCTCGATGAGCGAGACCGCCCGGTCGGTGTCCCCGGCCATGTACCGCTTGTAGGGCAGGACCACGTCCACCTCCTCCGCGCCCCCGGCCACCTGCGCCTTGGCCTCGGACACGGCCTTGCGGGCGTCCCCGCCCCCGTGAGGAAAGTTGCAGACCGTGGCCACCTTGACGCCGGTCCCGGCCAGCCTGCGGCGGGCCAGGGGCACGAACCGGCCGTATAGGCAGACAGCAGCGACGCGCCCGACCGGGGTGATTGCCCGGCGGCACAGGTCGATGATCATTT
The DNA here is from genome assembly GCF_026000375.1 of Pseudodesulfovibrio portus. Classification (NCBI taxonomy): domain Bacteria; kingdom Pseudomonadati; phylum Thermodesulfobacteriota; class Desulfovibrionia; order Desulfovibrionales; family Desulfovibrionaceae; genus Pseudodesulfovibrio; species Pseudodesulfovibrio portus. The sequence goes on along the minus strand of NZ_AP026708.1, from coordinate 2,014,875 downwards.
CGTCGGTATCGTTCTCTCCCAGGGAGGTCAGGTCCATGGACGCGAGGGTGCGCCGGGCATAGTCCCTGTCCGCCGGGACGTGTCCGGCCCCGGCTATCAAATTCTTCAATGCTGTGTTCATCTGTTCGGATTGTCGTGTTGATCGGGCCCAAAGGCTTCGGGCAGCAGTTCGTCCATGGTCATGGTCATGAGCACGTCGCGCTCGTTGCAGAAATGGATGACGGTGTCCGGCGCGGCGAATTCACGGATGCGCTGGCGGCAGCCGCCGCACGGCGGGCACGGCGCGTCCGAAGGGCCGACCACCACCAGTTCGGCGATGACCCGTCCGTTGCCGCGCACCATGGCGGCGATGGCGGACTGCTCGGCGCAGCTGCCCAGCGGGAAGGCCGCGTTCTCCACGTTGCAGCCGGAGAACGCCCGGCCGTCGTCCGTGACCAGGGCCGCGCCCACGGGGTGGCCCGAGTACGGGGCATACGCCCTGTCCCTGGCCTCCGCAGCCAGCCTGATGAGTTCCTGAATGTCAGCCATGCGTCGTACCTCGATACAGATCTTGCCGACACAATCTACGTGTCGGGCCGGGCTGCGTCAAAGGGCGACGAACACCCCCCATGGCGGGGGAGGAGGCTATTGGAACAGATCGGAAATGGCGTCCCGGATGCCGCCCTTGATCTCGTCCTTGGTGGCTTCCTTGGCGTCATAGCCGATGTCCTTGGCGTCGTCCTCGATCCCCATGTCGCTGCCGGACTGTTGCGGGGGCGTCCCGGTCTGCACCTGCTGCGAATTCGCCGGGAGCCTGTAGTAGGCGGAATCGAGATTCCTGACGGCGAGCTTGTGCAGCCGCATGTCGTCGCCCATGCGCAACATGCCGCCGTACCCCATCTTCCGGGCCTCGTCCAGGGAGTCGTCAAAGGAGTCGCCCATGGACTGGGTCATGACCTCGGCCATGGCGATCCACCCTTCGGTGAGCTTCTTGATGTTGGAATGGTTGGAAAGCACCATCTCGTCGCGGCTGACGACCTTGCCGTTCTCGAAGGTCACGGCCTCGTACACCACGCCCTTGTACCCGGCCACGGTCTCGGTGCGCCCGGTCTTTTCATACCGGACCTCGTAATCGGTGTCGCCGCCCCCGCCGAACATGGACCCCAGGCCGCTGTTCATCATGGCGCCCATGTCCATGACCTGGCACTGGCCGTCCTCGCAGTTGACCGAATAGACCTTGCCCTTTGAAAGCAGCATGTAGCTGGTGGCGGACGTGTCCATGCGCACGTGGTCCTTGTCCCGCGTGACCAGGGTGACCATGGTGCCGTCGGAATATTTGTAGGTGGCAACGATATCGGACGCGGCCAGGACGTTTCCAGGCAAAAGCAGAACCAGACATATGTACAGCAACACTCGACGCATGGGATTCCTCCTCGCAAAGACCCCTCGTTTACACGCTCCCGCTCGACCCAATGCCGATTGACCATACTCTATACATAAAAACCGCTTCATTTCCAACATTTCACACTCCCCATTCCGGGCTGGACCGCCCGGTCGGTTGGTGCTAATTGGGTCCCTTCTTTCACGATAAGGAGAACCGATGTTTGGACTGTTCGCAGGCAATTACAAGAAAGCCGCCATGCGATTCCTCCACCAGCACGACGTGGGGCAGCGCATATTTTCCCAAGGTGACGGCGGCTCCAAGATGCGCTACCTGCGCGAATGCGGCCACGTGGTTTCGGAACGGGTTTCCGAGACCCGCTGGGTGCACACCATCGTCAGCAAACCGAAACCCGGAGCGTAATCCCGAGCGCCGGGCATTGTGACGATGTCGCTGTCCGACTGCAATAATCCTTGACGAACCAGGGCCCTGTGGACAGTATAAACCTATGCTTATGTTTCTTGATACGTCCTTTACAATGGCCCCCCGCCCCACAACGATCTATATTCACGCCCTCTTCGCATTCCTGCTGTCGGCGGGGCTGTTGCTCTGCGGTCCGGCCATGGCCGCCGACTCCATCGGCGCCATCCGGTCGGCAACCGGCGAATGCAGCATTCTCCGTGACGGCGACACCCTGACCGCCGAGGTCGAACAGCCCGTCATGCTCAACGACGAGGTCTCCACCGGGGAAAACGCCCAGCTGAGCATCGTCTTCCTGGACGAGACGGTGCTCACCCTGGCCGAATCCAGCCACGCCGCCATCGACAACTATGTCTACAGCGACGACGCCTCGAACCTGCTCTTCAAGTTCACCAAGGGCACCTTCCGGACCATCACCGGCACCATCGTCAAGCAGAACCCCGAAGGGTTCAACATGCAGACGCCGCTGGCCACCATCGGCATCCGGGGCTCCGACGTCTACGCCATCGTCCAACCCGAAGGCGAGGAGGCAGGAGCCCTGCATCTGGGCGAAAGCCATGCCCTGGAAGTCTCGACCCCCCTCCAGACCGTGCGCATCACCGAAAGCGGCTTGCGCGTGAGAATCGCCCCCACAGGCCTCATTTTCGCCCCCACGCGCATTCCGCCGAGCATATTCAATACCATGCTGAACATCGGATCAGCGACCCCTGCGGCTCCTTCCGGGGGCGAGGCGGCAACGCCGGGCACAAAAAGCGCTCCCGCGAAAACGCGCTCCGGGACCACTGGCGAAGTTCCCACGACGCCCACCAAGCGAACCCCGACGCAAAAGGTGCCCACGCTCAAGACGCCGTCAAGAACCCCTTCGCCGACGTTGAACACCACGCCGATCAAGACCCCCCTGCTGACGCCGTTGCCGACCACGCCCACCAAAACGCCCACCAGGACGCCCGTCAGGACGTATCCCTGACAACAGAACTCAGCGGACGCGCCACACGCCCCCGGACCGGTAGCCGAAAGCCACCGGTTCGAAGTGGCGCGTGTCGTAGGGGAACAGGCCGAGCAGCCTGAAGAGCACAGACGTGATCATGGGCCGGTCCGTGACCGCCAGGAAGTCGGCGGTGTCGGAAAAGACGAGGTAGGGGTCCGGGACGGAGGAAAAATCCACGGTTTCCGGGTTGACGCCCGTGGCCTCGATCACGCCGCCGAAGGAATCGTATCCCTTGTCCAGCATGGCCTGGGGCACCAGCACGGACTGGCCGCCCGGCGTATATTCGAAGCCCTCTTTCGGGAACAGGTCCAGATGGTTGGAGACTGCGGGGACGGTCTCGTCGAACACGTGGGCAAAGGCATACAGAAACCCGGTGGTGGTGGCGTAGACGCGGGCCGGGAGCACCAGGGCCACGGGACCGTGACCGCCCTCACTGTTCACGATCTTTTGCGTGAAACCAGCCAGATACCCGGGCCATCTCTCCCCCTGTTCGGCCACCGTGAACTGTTTGGGCCCTGGCCCGGCGAAGTGGCGCATCCAGGCTGCGGCCACCCCCTCGTCCCCCTGCATGAGAGGGTAGGCGGCCACGAAACAGGTGCGCTCGGTCTGGGACCCGCCGTCGAAGTAGGTCTCCATGCCCGTCAGGTAGCGGAAGAAATAGCCGAAATCCCACCATGTCCAGATGACGGTTTCCGGCGGAAAGGAGTCGCGCACGGTCTCGGCCAGTTCGAAGTCGCTGCGGGTGAAATAGGACTTCGGTTCCGCGTTCACGGCCTTGGAGGCCGCGCCCAATAGCAGCAGCGGCAGGCACACTGCCAGGAGCCCGGCGCGCACCGTCTCCGGCTTCCCGATACGCCCGGCAAACGAGGCCGTCCAGGTACAGCAGGCGGCCAGGCCGTAGGCGGCAAAGAACGCGCCCACCGGCACGAACAGGGGAATGAACCGCTGGGAGAGCAGCCCGGCGATTCCCAGAGCCCAGCCCGAAATCAGGAAAACCGCTCTCCAGCGAAGACGGACCCCGTAGGCGACGGTGCCCACCACCGCCGACGGCAACAGCCAAACCGTTCCCAGTCCCTTTTCCCCGAGTCCGGCGACGCCCACCCCTTTCAGCTCCATGATGGCGCTGCTCAGCAGTGAGCCTTCTGTCGCGCCAAAGGCCAACTCAAGGTGTGAAGAGACGTAGGCCACCACCCCGGCCAGGGGCCGGACCCCGGCCACGGCCAGGCCTGCCCCGATCAGGAGGGTTGCCGTCAGGGCGGTCTTGAGGACGCGGTCCGCCCTGGTCCTTGCCGGGTGGATGAGATAGCAGAGTGCAAACCCCGCGCACAGGAAGGCCCCCGGACGCCACCAGAACCAGCAAAAAGCCGCAGCCAGCGCGTACCCCGCACCCCAGAGCAGACGGAGCTTCTCCCCCACGGTGAAGCGGTAGAGGCAGAACAGGGCGAACAGGCACACCCCCGGCACCAGGCTGTCGGTGTCCAGGAAGCCGACGTGCGTGCGCGTGATCCAGTAGGGTGACAGGAGCGCCAGCATGGAAGCGCCAAAGGCCGAGAACCGGGACCCTGCGTCCATGGCCCACGGCAGCACGGCAAGGAGCATGGACAATCCCAGCAGCGGACCCAGGTAGGCGGCCGCCAGTTGCAGGGTGTCCGGATCACCGGCCACCGAGGACAGCAGGTACGGCAGGAGCATGGATTGGCGGGAATCCGTGAACACCCCGCTGACGGGCCTGCCGGAACTCGCCAGAGTCCGGGCCTGGTCCAGATGGAAATATCCGTCGTTGTTGCCCACGTGGGGCACGCCGTGGCTGTGCAGCCCCCGGTCCACGAGCATGTCCGTGTGATGGACGGCCAGCGCCCCCGTGACGGCCAGCCCGCACAGGATCACAAAGGCGACGGTCAGGGCCGGGGAGCGGGTCATTCCAATCCCTCCAGCACGGCGGAAAGGGCGGGCCCCCAATCGTCGGTGTGGGCCACGCCGCGCACGGTCACGACGCGCACGCGGGACGGGTCGTCCATGCGGCCGATATAGCTTTCAACCACTGCCGGGGGCATGACCGCATCGTCTGCGCCGACGATGTGGATCTGGTCCACGGACTGCAGTCGGCGGGCAAAATCAGCCGGGTTCAGGGAATCCCGCAAGGGCGAAACACGGTGGAGGCCGGTCCAGAAGGCGTGATCCAGGTTCCCGGCAACGGTCACCACCAGCTCGACGTCGTCCCGCCTGGCCGCTTCCAACAGGGCGATCGCCCCGCCGCCGGAAAAGCCGACCAGTTGGAGACGGCGCGCGCCCGCCGCGTGCATGGCCTGGTCCAGGACCAGCGAAAGGTCGCTGACCACCGGTTCGGAAAACCGGGCCGAAGTCCAGAAGACCGGAGAACAGTTGCGCCGCTCATCGCTGTTGGTGAACTGGCAGGGGCGGGCCAGGTAGGCCACGGCAGGACCGGTGTCCCGGGCGGCCAGGGCAAAGGCCGTCGCCTCCGCAGGGGTGGGGTCCGTGGACGGCCTGCGCCGGTTGAGCCACGCCTTGCCGTCTCCTTCTATGTAGGCGCGGAGGACCGGGCCCGTGCCGCGCAAATACCACTTCAGATCAAAGGTAGCGCCATGGCTGACGCGCGGGACAAATCCCTGGCGACCGGCGAACCCGTCGGCGGGAAACGTCCCACGGCACCCGGACAGAAACAGGCCTGCAGCCAGCAGCAGGGCGACGCCCAGCCCCCGCCGGGCGGCACGGGCCAAGGCGGTCATCACGCCTCCTTCCCCCCGGATTCGCCGGACTCCCGTTCCTTCAATTCCCGGATTTCCGTCTCGTAGGCGGCCATTTTCTGGGCCAGTATCCGAATCTTCGCTTCCTGCCTGACTCGCTCGGCGTCCATGAACAGAAGCTTGGCGAACACGAGGCAGAGCCCTGCGCCCAGTACGGCTGCGGCCGGGCTCCCAAGGCCGAAAGCCCGCCCCAGGGCGGCCGCAGTCCACGGCACGAACCCGAGGACCAGCATGAGCGCCGCCGAAACCAGCCACCAGAGGGTCTGCAGGGCACCGAGCCGCTCCCGTCGCACCAGCAGCAGGATTCCGCCCGTAAAGAGCAGGGCCAGGACGGCGGCAGGCAGGTTAGACGGCGTCATAGTCCCTCCAGTCGCCGACCGGAGCGTCGGAACGGACCACCCGATCCGCAAGGATCAGTACGCAGGACCTGGCCATGTAGACGGCAACCGCCGCCCAACTGTGAAAGATATGGGAACAGCCGCTGGGACGGGGACGCATGGTCACGGGCACCTCCTTGAATGTCATCTGCTTCCGGCGGAGCAGGAGCAGCACGCCCACGTCCTGGTAGTCGAACACGGCACATTGGCGGGACAGGACGGCGGCCACGGCGGCCCGGTCGTAGATTCTCAGGCCGGAGGTGATGTCCCGAACCTTGAGGCGGGTCATGAAACGAAAGAAACGCCAGACAATGCGCCGGGCCAGGCTGCCCCGTTGCGGAAAGCTGCCCACGACCACGTTGGCCCCGGACCCCTCCAGGGCTTCAGCCAGGATCGGGATTGACGCCGGGTCGTGCTGGCCGTCCCCGTCCATGGTCACGAAGGCGTTGTACGCCCCTTTTTTCATGGCGTGCAGGAGCCCTGCCTGAACCGCGCACCAAGCTCCCGCGCGAAACGGCAGGGCCAGGACTTCCGCCCCGGCGCGGCGCGCCCGCTCACGGGTCCCGTCCCGGCTGTGGTCATCGACCACGAAGACGTCACAGCCCAGTTCCCGGGCACCCCCGACCACGCTTTCAATGGTCAGGGCCTCGTCCACGGCAGGGATGATGACGGCGGTCTTCCTCATGTCAGGCATGGTATGCAACTACCCTGAAACCGGGTCGGCGACAACCCGGTCCGCAAACCGATGAGATAAAAAAAGGGGTGGCTTAACGCCACCCCTTTCCGGGATTCGTTGTCGCTCAACTAAAATTCGTACCGAACGTTGAGCTGTCCGCGGTAGGCCTCGAACTGCTGCCTACCCATGGTGTTGCCCGCTTCCACGTTGACGGTCCACTGGTCCGTTGCGAACCAGTTTGCGCCGAGCACGCCGCCGAATTCGTCATAGTCGGATTCCACCGGACGGGACGAAGTGGTGGTGTCGTAGTAGTAGCGCAGGGCCGCGTAAGGCTGGATGCCGCCATCGAAATAATAGGAGATCTTGCCTTCCAGGTTGAGCTGGCCGAGGAAGCTGTCCGGGTTGCCCACGGCGGTTGCCCCGCGTGCGTAGGAGGACAGGTCGCCGTGCACGTACATGTATCCGGCGCGGCCGCTGAACGTCCACCTGTCATACAGGAAGTACTGCGAGAGGCCCAGGCTGGTCATGTAGCGGTCGGAGTCGTAGTAGCCGGTATTGGTGCCGTCGTTGTCCTTGTACCGGGAGTCGGTGTAGGCAAAGGCGAAATCGGCGATGGTCGTGTCGGTGATGTTGTACGCGGCGTACGGCATGATGGTCCATTCGTAGTCCGTCCGGAGATAGCCGGTGTCGCCGCCTGTCCAGTTGTCCTTGTCCAGGTCCAGAACGCCGTAGCCCGCAGCCACGCCCACCAGGAGATCGTCGGTGGCGCGCCAGTCGAAACCGAGCATCAGGTTGTAGGCGTCGGCATCATACTTGCCGCCCGAAGCGCTGGACTTGAAATTGGAATAGGCACCCATGCCCCAGATACCGAAGCTGTTGCCGCCATCACCGGAGGCGAGGCCCAACTCTTCGGAATCCATGGAAAAAGCAAAGTTGCCGTTCTGGTCGATCTGCTTGTTGAAGGCGACGTCGCCGTTGGGCGTCGGCGCGACAATGGAGGAAATCCGACCAACCACCATGGTCGACAGGGTCTGGCTGCTGGTGCTGACCACATCGCTTGTCGCCTGCTCCTGGCCATTGGTTTCGGCAAAGGCAAGAGAAGCAAAAGCCAGGCTGGCTGCGACCAAGACAAAAACCAAAATACGTTTCACAACAAATCCCCCATATGTAAAGCTCAAATGCACCATATAGTCTAGAATCAAGTCCAATTATCAATGAACATCCTAAAATGTCAACACATTTAATGCCATTGTTTCTACCCCTCACTGCCCCACCGGGAAAGCGTCTCCCCGACCGTCCGCGACCAGGAAAAGGAGGCCGCCCGTTTCAGTCCGTCGCGGCGCAGTCTGTCACGCTCCCCTGAGGAACCGAGAACGCCATGAATCACGCCGCCGAACGCCCGCGCGTCGGCCACGTCCGGCACGGTAACGATACTGTCTCCGCCCACCTCCGGCAACGCTCCGGCCCGAGACGCGACAACCGGGCAGCCGCAGGCCATGGCCTCCAGAACGGGCAGGCCGAAGCCCTCGTATACACTCGGCATGACGAACAATTGTGCAGTTCGATAGAGTTGCGCCAGGAGCCGGTCGGACACATACCCCAGGTTGATCGCGTCTCCCTTTTCGGTTTGGTGCCAGCCGCTCCACCCCACCGTGACCAGGGGGGTCTCCACCGCCGCCGCCTTGAGCGCGGCCCGGAGGGCATCCAGGTTCTTGCGCGGGTCGCCGCTGCCCACGAACAGGACGAATTCCCGGGGCACCCCCGCCTCGCCGAGCATGGCCTGCGCCTCCGGGTCGTCGGCGACGTTGAAGAGCTGCGGGTCGTAACCCAGGGGCGTGACCGTTATCATTTCCGGGTCCACGGGCAAAAGCTCGATCATCTCGCGGCGCGTGAATTCGGACACGGCACAGAATCCGTCCACCCGGGGCAGGCGGTCCATGAAATACCTGCGGAAATAGCGCACCCTCTCTGCGGGATGCCAGTGGGGAAAGCGCAGCAGGGACAGGTCGTGCACGGTCATGACGGTCCGCACCGGAACACGGGATTTCAGCGGGAAATACCCGGCCTCGTGGTAGACGTCAAAGCCCCGGCAGGCAGTGCCGAAATTCCGTTCGGTGAGACCATGGCGCAGCAGGCGGGCTCCGTAGGCCACCGGATGCGGCATCCGCCAGAGCAACTGCCCCAGGCGCTCCCGCCAGCCCGCGCCCCGGACGGACGGGGCATCGTCCACCACCCCGCCGCCCGTGAAATAGGAGAGGCGGACAGTGTCCCGGCACCGCGCCTCGCACGCGGCGGACAGGCCGCGCAGGTAGCGCCCGATGCCGGTGCCGACCACGGTCATGGGTTGTGCGTTGATCAGAACCTTTATCATGGAATTTCCTTCATCCACCATCCGGCTGAGGATGGCAAACCCTTTATGCCCTTGCTCCCGCCCCCGGTGTCGGGTAACCATCTCCAGTGCAATGCGCCTGCTCCACCTTGCCAAATACGCGCCCCCCGAACGGGGCGGCATGGAGACCTTCGTCCGCGACCTGACCGTGGAACAGGCCCGCCAGGGGCAGGTTGTGACCGTGCTCTGCCACCAGTCGCGCCCCCTGCGCCCGTCCGCTGCCGAGCGGCTCGACGGGGTCGAGATCATCCGCTGCGCCACCCTCTGCGCCGCCGCATTCGCCCCGCTCTCGCCCGCCTTCGGGCTGCGGCTGCGAAGCGTCATCCGCCGACAGCGTCCCGACATCATCCACATCCACCTGCCCAACCCGGCGGTCATGTTCCTCGGGCTCATACCGCGCGACATCCCGCTGGTGGCGCACTGGCACGCCGACGTCCAGGGGTCGTCCAGCCCCACGGTCCGCGCCCTGTACCCGGCCTACCGGCTCTTCGAGCAACGGTGTCTGGCCAGGGCGGACCGGATCGTGGCCACCTCGCCCCCCTACCTGGAGTCGAGCCCGACGCTGGCCCCCTGGCGCTCCAGGTGCGCGGTGGTCCCGCTCGGCCTGGACACGGGCCGCTATCCCGAAGAGGACACGGACCGGCCGCCCCGACCGCTGGTCCTCGGCGTGGGCAGGCTGACTTTTTACAAGGGGTTCGAGTTCCTGGTGCGCGCAGCGGCCCTGGTGCCGGAGGCGGACTTCGTCATCGCCGGGCACGGCCCCGAACAACGCGCTCTTGAGACCGAAATCCGCCGCCTGGACCTTGAGGGCCGGGTATCCCTGCCCGGCGAAATAGCCGACGCCGAGTTGCGCCGACTGCTCCAGGCGGCCTCCCTGTTCTGCCTGCCGTCCATCGACCGGGGCGAGGCCTTCGGCGTGACCCTGCTGGAGGCCATGCGCTACGGGCTGCCCCTGGTCTCCACCGCCATCCCGGGGTCCGGCACGGGCTGGGTGAACCGGGACCGTGAGACCGGGCGGGTGGCGAACCCGGCGGACGCGGAATCGCTGGCCCGGGCGATACGCGACGTCCTCGCGGACCCGGACACGGCCGGGCGATACGGCGAGGGCGCGCGAAAACGGCTTGAGGACGCATTCACCATCGACCGTACGGCGCGGACCCTGGACGGGATATACAGGGAAATCACAAAGGGCTGAGAACGGCCCCGCCTACCTTTTCGCCCACAGCCCTTCCACCAGACCGGCCAGGGATGGCCCGACCAGCCCCCACTCTCCCCGCGCCAGGAGCGCGGCCGGCTTGCCTGCGGTCCGGGCGGCCAGGGCCATGGGCAGCAGCAGCGGGTGGTGCTTTCGCGTGAACAGGATGGTGGACCGGGCCTCGTGGAAGGCCGCCAGCCGCGCCTGACGAGCCGTGCCGCGCCCCTTCCTGCCCACCGTTGCGCTGACCTCGTGGACGACCACGCACTCCCGGCACCAGCGCAGGCCGTATCCTGCAGCCCGCGCCCGGCGGCACAGGTCCAGCTCCTCGTAAAAAAGGAAAAAGGCTTCGTCCAGCAGGCCGACCTCCCGGTAGAGCGTGGCCGGAGCGAACAGGCTTGCCCCGTAGACATAGTCCAGCCGGGGTTGGGAAAGGTCCGGCACATCCTGGAGCGCGGCCCCGGCGTGCTGCGGACGGATGCGGGTGGTCGCGGGGTGGTATTCGGCCCCGCCCGCCAGTTGCAGCCGGTCGCCCGACTCGGCGTCGAGCACCGTTGCCCCGAGCAGGGCGCGCGGATGGCCGCCCGCCTCGCGGACCAGGGCCTGAAGGGCGCCCGGAGCGGGCCGGGCGTCATTGTTGAGCAGCCACACGTACCGGGTCGCGGGCCGCTTCAACGCCTCGCGGATACCCACGTTGCAGCCCGCCGCAAATCCGGGGTTTCCGCCGTTGTCCACCACCGTGACCGAAAAAGAGCCCATGTCCTGCGCCGGGTCATCCCCGCCTGCGACCAGCCGGACCGCATCCGGCGACCACAGGGCGGCGGCGCGGTCGGACAGGGCCCGCGCCTCCTCGGGGCTGCCGTTGCTGGACAGGATGACGGAAAGATCCGCTCCCTGCCCGGTCAGCCCCTCCAGACAGCGGGCGGTTGTCTCCACCTCGCCGTAGTGGACCACCACGACGACCGTTTCAGCCGACATGGCCGCCTCCCCTGTTGCGCCTGTAAAAATCCAGCACCGAGGCCGCGCTCTTCTCCCAGCTGAACCGGTCGGCAGCGAACGCCCTGCCTGCGACCCCGATCCTGCGCCGTGGCCCGGCCTCGTCCACCAGCGGTTCAAGGACCCCGACCAGTTCCTCCGCCGTCCCGTGGCGAAGCAGGCGGCACTCGGCCCCGTCGGCCAGATGGTTGCCGATGTTGGCGGCGGGCAGGACCACCGGACGCCCGCTGGCCAGGTACATGGGGAGCTTGCTGGGGAAACGGTAGTCGTTGAACGGGCCGGGGCGGCCCGGCTGGACCAGAATGTCCGCCGCCGCCACGAACCGGATCAGCTCGGCGGGCGGACGGCTTCCGAAAGCGATGACGTAGGGCTTGGCTGCCTCGGCCACGTCGGCGGGCAGGTCGGCATGGTCGGAGCCGGTGCGCACCAGCCTGACGCATCTGCCCCCCCGGTTCAGTTCGACCACGGCCCGGTACAGGGTGGACAGCTCGTCCCGGTTGGCCCTGTGCAGATTGCCTGTGTAGGTCAGGACCACGGCCTCCTCCGGGATGGACGCCGCCCGGCGGAACTCGCGATCCGGCTCGGCGGGCAGGTCGAAGAACTCCGCTTCGCAGGCGGGCCAGAAGGTCATGGCCGGGGTCCCGGACACGGTCTCGCACAAACTCTCGGAGATGCAGGTCACCCCGGCGCTGCGGGCCATGAACTCGCGGTATCGGTCCGGGCGGATGAACCCCCGGGGCAGCAACGCCTTGCGGAACCACGGCAGCCGGGAGGCCTGCTCGCAGGTCAGGCCGGTGTGCGTCTCGAAGACGTGCTCCTCGTTGTCCTCCAGGTGGACGAAATAGGGACACCCGGTCCGGCGGGCCGCCCCGGCGGTCGCCTTGCGCACGACCTCGCGCGGGGTCCAGGCGTGGAACACGGCCCCTTCCCGCCTGAAGGAACCGGGGCTGAGGAGCAGCCGCCGGTTGAGCCGGGCGAACCCCATGCTCCGGTAGGCGGTCGCCCCGAAGTCGTGCACGCTCTTTGGCGACCGGGGCACGCAGGCCGTGCAGGGGATGCCCATGGCCTCCAGGGCGTTGGCCAGGAAATGAATGTGGATGCCGCTGGATTCCCGGAAGGGGTGGTAGTTGATGAAATAGACGTGCATGTCATGCCCCCGGCGGAAACCAGGTCCGGACCCGGATGTGGCTGCGCAGCGTTTCCCGGCTTTCATCGCCGGTGTCCGCCGTCCCTTCAATGACGAGCCTGAGCCCGCGCCGCCCCCCGGCCAGCACTGCCCCGGCTGCGGACGGGTTGCCGCGTGCCAGGTTGCGCAGGCAGGACCCCAGGGTGAAGGCTGTCGAGGCGAGCAGGCCGCGCCCGCGCAACCCGTCGGGGAAATGGTCGAGCACGAGCCGGTAGCTGTTGGTCTCGCACAGCCGTATCCGCCCCAGCGGCATGGTTGCCGACGCGGTGGCGCCTCCCTCGTGGGCCACCCGGGCCCCGGGCACGAGATAGAGCGGATACCCGGCCCGGCGCAATCGAAACGAGTAGTCCACGTCCTCGAAATACATGACGTACCGCTCGTCGAACGTCCCCACCTCGCGCACGGCGGACGCCCTGAGAAACATGGCCGCGCCGGTTATGCCCGCCACCTCCGAGGGCTCCTGCCCGAAAGCGTCGACCAGCCCGCCCCGGCCCGCGTCCCAGCAACGGCCGCTCAGGGAGACCAGGACGCCCGCCGAGTACACGGTTTCTCCTTCATCCATGGCACGGAGCAGGGGCTGGCACCCTCCGGCCTCGGGCCGGTCGGCCATGAAACGGGCCAGCCGGGCGACGCAGCCCTGTTCCAGCACGGTGTCGTTGTTGACGATGAACAGGAACTCGGCCTCCTGGTCGAGGGCGCGCGCCAGGCCCCGGTTGTTCCCGGCTGCGTAAAAGAGATTCTGATGGTTGAGCAGATAGTCCACCCGGTCGCCGAACTCTTGGCGCACGGCCTCCACGGACCCGTCGTCCGACCCGTTGTCCACGAACAGGACGCGCAGGTTCGGATAATCCTGGTCAAGGAGGGAGCGCAGGCACCGGGAATTGTGCCGCTGCCCGTTGTAGTTGAGCACGATGGCGTGGACAGAGGCGTCGGCCATGCAGATCACCTCGCGCCGGGTTGGGTGAGCGCCTCCTGATACCGGGGCAGGACCTCGTCCGTGGGGCCGACCATCCGGGTCACGCCCTCTTCCACCCAGACCAGCGAGGAGCACAGCTCCCGCAGGATCGGCGCCTGATGAGACACGAAGACCACGGTCTGGCCGGACAGCATCTTTTGCTTCATGGCGGCGGTGGACTTGGCCCGGAAGGCCTCGTCGCCCACACCCAGGACCTCGTCCACCAGGAGCACGTCCGGGGACATCTCCAGGGCCACGGCAAAGCCGAGCCTGGCCAGCATGCCCGTGGAATAGGACTTGATGGGCTTTTCGAACCAGTCGCCCAACTCGGAGAACCGCTTTATGTCCTCCATCCGCTCCAGGGCGGTCCGGCGGGAACGTCCGCTCATCAGGGCTCCCAACACCGCGTTCTCGCGCCCGGACAGCTCCGGGGAAAATCCGGGATGCAGGGTCAGGAGGGAGATGTTCAGCGGTTCCGCCATTCGGATGCGCCCGGAGCTGGGGGCCAGGATGCCCGCCATCAGCCGGAGCAGCGTGGACTTGCCCGCCCCGTTGCGGCCGACAACGCCCACGGTCTCCCCCCGCCCGAGGGAAAAGGAGATGTCGGTCAGGGCGTCGTGGTATTTGAACCGCATCAGCCCCGCCCGGTAGCGGTAGCGGAAGGCCACGTTCTCGAATGTCAGGATGGCCGCGCTCATTGGTTGCACACCCACGGGTACGTGCGGTCCAGTTTTCTCACCAGCCAGAAGGCGAACAGGCAGAGGGCCAGGCTGAACAGCGCCACCTTGGCCAGGTAGAACCAGTCCGGCCAGGCCCCGTTGATGAGGATTTCCCGGTAGTTCCTGATCAGCCCGGCCACCGGGTTGAGGTACATGATGAACCGGTGCTCGGGCAGGACCACGTCCTCGATGCGGAAGAAGATGCCCGACCCGAAGAACAGGAGCTGCACCCCGGTGACGATGACGAACTTGAGGTCCGGCAGGAAGGGGACCAGGGCCGCGCCCAGGGTGGCCACGCCGAGGACGAGCAGGAACTGCACGGCCATGAGCGCGGGCAGGGCCAGCCAGGTGACGGTCACGGGCGTGGGATAAATGAGAAGAAAGACCAGCAGCAACGCGGTGACGAACAGCTGCTTGAAACCGTCCTGAAGGCAGACCTCCAGGGGAAAGAAGGCCTTGCGGATGTCCACCTGGAGCATGAGAGTGCGTGCGTTCAGGATGCTGGACGCCGCGTTCTGGACGCTGCGGGCGAACCAGTTCCACCATATCAGGCCGGTCAGCAGAAAGGCGACGAAGTGCTCGGTCCCCCTGTTCAGCATGATGTCGAAGATCACGTAGAACACGCCCATGGTCAGCACCGGCTCCAGCACCCACCACAGGTAGTTCAGGTGATATCGGGCTATCTCGGTGCGCAGGTTCGCCCCGGTCTTGTAGCAGAGAAGTTCGAAAAACGTGCTGTTGCGCATCCGCCTGTCCTGTTCCTATTCGATGCTGCGGCCTTCCGCTATCCCGTGTACCAGATAATGCCGAAGGGGGCAGCCCCCGTCCTCCCGGACGTCCGGGTTGAGCGCAAGGTACCGCGAAACGCTGAACCCGGCGCAGGGGTCGCGCCCTTCCCGCCAGCCGTGACGGCAGAAATGATGGAGCGGGTTGACGCCCGTCATGGAAACGTCGGGGTAGCGCAGCCTGTACCAACGGTCGTCGAAGAGCGGATTGGGCATCCGCCCCTCCAGGCTGCCGTGAAGGATGTAGTGCATGAGCGGCGGCATGCCCGATTCGCGCACGTCCGGATTGTGCTGCAGGTAGTACTCGGGGAAGAACAGCCCGGTTCGCTGCAGCGCCCCGTAAACCCGGAGCCTTCTCCAGGCATTCCTCAGGGGAACGAGCGCCCGGTGCTTGACGGCCGTCAGCAGCCGCTGAACCGTGCGCGGCGACTTCAGGTAGAGCCGGTGCAGGGCCGGGGCATCCACGCAGATATTCCAGAGGGAGAGCCGAGGCCGGACCCCGTTCCCGGCCGCATCATCCGTGGCCGCCGCCTTTGTACGCTTCGGGCGCGAGTCCGATCCGCCGCCCTCATAGCCCGGGATTTCATACGGATCAATGGGGGCGACGGCCAGCTTCATCCGCCCACGCTCCCCGACGACCTTGTGCGTGTAAAGATATTCCGGTGCCGCCGTCAGCTCCGCGCAACGCCTGTTCCGCTCGGTCCGGGGCAGGATGCGCTCCTTTTCCGCTTCGTAATCATCCAGATGGGTCGTAGAGACCTGCCCCCCCCGCATCGTGAAAACGCCCAGCGCACAAGGTAGTTGAACCAGGTTGGCGTAACGGGCGAATCGACGCCACAATTCCCAATCCCCGGCATACCTGAAGGAAAGATTCAGACCTCCCGCCTTGTTCCAAAGGCGACGGTTCCAAAATACCCCTTCCTGCTGGATGTGTGCCCAATTCTTGCCGTCGCACGCTCCGGCGCGGACCAAAGCCGTGGGAAACGAAAGCCGTGAATCCCAGACGTGCTCGCCCTGTTCATTGCGAATATTCTGTTGCCCGCAGACCCAATCCACCCCGGTCAGGGAAAGCGCTTCCACAGCCTTTGCCACGGCGTCCGGCATGAGGGCATCGTCGGAATTGATCCAGGCCATGACCGCGTCGTCCTCCATGTCAAAAGAGTCGAAGCCGCTCAAAATGGCATCGTAAATCCCATTGTCGGGCTCCGATGCACAGGTGAACGTGCAGTCAAGGGCACCGAAGGAGACCGCCCCAGACTCGACGTCTGTCTGCCATTTCCGCACCTTGGCCATGGTCTGATCAGACGACCCGCCGTCCTGAATATGATAATGGAGACGGAAGTCGCCCTTCTGAGACAAAACGCTGGAGATGCACCCGTCAAGATACTCCGCCGAATTGAATGTAGGGGTGACGATATACACCTCGGCCACGGGTTTATCCGGCGACTTCAACCCCAGAGAACCATATGCATTCCGCCCCTCGCGGGCAAAACGGTGACGAGCCTCAAGAAGGCGGGCGGTGGATGTCAGCTCCCGCTGACCGGCAAGCAGTTCGGCACATCGTCTGGCCAGTGTTTCCACCTGCGAACCGGTAAAGGACCTCGCATCCAGGCCTGCCTCGTATACGCACTCTGATACCCCTTCCCAGAAGGCATTCCTGCATATCCACTCCCGGGATATGCGCTCGCGCTGCACCACATGCAGGACACGGGCTCGTCCCGTGTAGTAAACGGACCTGCCGAGTTCCCTTATCCGGGTGTTCGCGTCCAGCTCCTCATGGCAGAGGAGCAGGTCGCCCTTCCTGCCCAGATTTTCGTTGAATCCGCCCACGGCCCGAAGCAGTTCGACGTCGTAGGCGATGCTGGCTCCCATGAGCCACCGGTCCTCCCCGAGCCGTCGGACTTCCTCGCCCAGGTCCAGCTCGTAAGGGGCCAAGAGCAGACCTTCCAGCCACTCGGGCTTGCCGCCCTCCCAGGCGGGCACGACCCTGCCGCCGACCACCCCGGCGTCCCTACCCCTGTCCGCAAAGACCCGGAGCAACCCGTCGGCCCATCCCGCCTCGACAAAGGCGTCGTCGTCCAGATAGGCTAGGTAGGGGGTTTCGCACAATTCCAGGGCCACGTTGCGCGCATAGGACAGCCCGGCCCGCTCCGTGACGACATAGCGCAGGCCGTCGTGGCGTCCCGTCAGCTCCTGCCGCGCCCGCTCGGATTGCTCCGGCTGAAGGGAATTGTCGACCACCAGCACCTTGAACGACGCAGCGTCCCGCAGGCCGCACAGGTGGTCCAGGCAGCGGGAAAGGACGTCGAAACGTCGATAGGTGCAGACCGCGACCGTCAGTTTCGCCTCTGCCTCCGAGAAAGACCGGCTCATCGCGCACCTCCGTTTCCGGCGTCCGCGCCCAACCGGGCGTGCAGGTCGAACCAGCCGTCCCGGGCATCGTCGTGATCAGGGTTCTTGGCCGACCCCTCGGGGTCCCACACGCGGGAGATGGCCTGCCGCGCGGCCTCATAGCCCAGCCACGGCCCGGGGGCCTCCTCGCCGAAGGGGCCGCTCGCCCCTATCGGAAACTCATGGTCGACGCTCACCCCTTCCTTGGCGGGGACAATGGCCCGCGAACCCGGCACGTCACGCTGCTGCACGTATTTAAACTGCGAATACCCGGCCTTCGCAAGCAGCCCCAACATACCCTCATTGCCGTTTTCCACGGAGACGTGCAGGGGCCGTATGCCCGCCTCGATCATGGACCGCAGGGCCATGGCGTCGTGCCCCTCGATGTCGATCTTCACGTAATGGGGTGCCCCATGCTCCCGGATGATGCCCGCCAACGAGCGGCAGGCCACCTTCTCGACATGGTGAGGGTGGCCGTCCCGCAGGGCTATCTCCTTCACGAAGGACGACCACTCCGAGTTGACCTCGTTGACGTAGAAGTCCAGCGGACCGGCACCGTCTTCCCGGGCTATGCCCACATTGAGGAGGGTCAGCCTGCCCGAGGCGACGAATCGCTCGAACCGCTTTGCCGCCGCCCCCACGCATTCCGGATTGGCGTCCACGGCGACCACGTTGAAGCCTTTCTTCAAATAAAACTCCGTGTCCTGCCCGTCGTGCAGTCCGATGTCGTACACGAGCAGGTCGGGTTTCTCGGTCTTGACGCTGCCCGCCTTCCTGTTCTCGCCCGGCCTTGACCAGTAGTCCACGAAACCGCCGATCTCCTCGGGGCTGAAGAAATGGGTTACGCTGCGGTGCGAGAATATCTCCTCAAGCTCCTCCGTCGGCAGGGTGAACGTCTCCCGCATCCTGCGGTAGCTCTCGGCATAGGACACGCCGTTCACGACGATATCCTTCTCCGTTCCGACGTTGGCGTTGATGAGCCCTGCACCCTTGATCCCGAGAAACTCGTCCACGGCCACGGTGAACAGGGACGGGAGCATGTCCTGACGAAAAACCAGCAGGGACAGGTTCCCCTGCCGCATGATCGTGTATCCGGCTTCCCGGTCGAAGGGGGTCCGATAGGGGGCCAGGCCGATCTCTCCGAGTTCGTTTGTCATGTGGTTGTTGCGCCAGCGCAGCAGCACGGGGAGCGCCTCCCTGACGTCGTCCATGGACGGCTCCCCCCTCTCCTTGAAATATAGCTCGTAGTAGGACGAAAGGAGGAAGGAGATCGGCTCCCGGACGCCGCAGATGAACTTCCAGTCCAGGTCCTCCCGGTGGTCGTCGAACACCCGGCGGAGGGCCTGCCCCGAGAGGAGATGGTACGCGGCCTCCTCCTGCGGGACGGCAAGTTTCTGCTTGAAGTTGTGCAGGTGGTAGACCGGCATGTTCCAGCCGCCTTTCTTGGACAACGCCTCCAGGGTGTGGCAGACCGCCGAGCTGCCCACCTTCCCGTGGCTCAGGAAAACCACGACCGGGTCGCCCTTGACCAGCCGGTACTTCCCGGGGTCGACCTCGGACCCCCCGTCCGCGATGAGGTCGTACTCCGTCGATGGAAGGAATATCCCGCCGCCTTCTCCGTGGGCTGCCTCCCGCTCCCTCCGGTCGTAGCCTTCCAGTTGCCTGCGCCGGTACTCCTGCCGGAACTCTTCGGGCTGCGTCTGCAGCAACTCGTCTATGAAGGCGAAATTCCCGGGCGTCCAATACCCTGGCCGGGACTGCTCCTTCACGGTCCGGGTGTCCCTGGTGTTCATGAACACCCCCAGCACCCGGTCGATCTTCCTGGTCTGCAATTCAAAGTGCTGGGCGGCTTCCATCAGAAAGGCGAGGTCCATCTTGGCCCCGTTCTCCTCCCTGTAGGGAATCCGCTCCTGCACCTCCCGCCGATAGAAGTACCCCACCGGATTGACGCAGAAGGCGTTCATCTCCCAGTGGTGCAGGATCGACTTGAAATCCGTACGCGGCTCGTTGGTCCACCACTGGCCGCGAGCCTCGTCGTAGACCTCGATGTTGCCGTAGACCATCATGGTCTCATCGGTGAATTCGGCCATGACCGCGGAAAACGCTCCCGGCTCGTAGTAGTCGTCGGCGTTGAGGTAGGCGATCACGTCGCCCGAGGCCATTTCAAACCCCTTGTTCATGGCGTGGACCTGGCCGTTGTCAGGTTCGGAAACCCAACACAGGTGTTCGTATTCATTCAGGATATCCAGAGTCCCGTCAGTGGAGCCGCCGTCAACCACGATATGCTCGACGTTGGGATAATCCTGGGCCAGGACGGACTCCACGGCCCGCTTGAGGGTGTCGCCGCTGTTGAAGGACGGGGTGATCACGCTGATCTTCAGATCGCTGTGCACGGCCCTCCCGGAAGGCTCTTTCTCCAACCGGAGCGACTCGGGGATTTCCGGCAAGGACACCCGGGGAGAAAGGAGTCGGCCAAGGAGCCCGCTCCTCGCTGCAGCGTCCCGGGCGTGCAGGGCTATGGCCAGGTTCCGGCGTTCGACGAATTCGGCATCGAGCGCGGTGGCGTACTTTTCCACCTTGGACGAAAGAGACCTGTTCAGTCCCAGCTGGGCCGCGAGCCGCCGGTTCAACTCTGCGGTTTCCTTTTCAAACCGGCTTGAAAGGGACTTGTTCCGTTCCTCCTGCGCGGCCAGCTCCGCTTCCAGGGCACGGATCACGGCTTCACTCTCTTGCTGCGCCCGCTCCAGCCTGCCGTAATCCACGCCATCAAAAATCCCTACCGGGATCGAAAAAAGGCCCTTCCTCTCCGCGTGCTCCCGCGCCAGATAAAACCGGTTCAGCCCGTCGAAATAGGTGAAATCGTATCCCACCGAGGCGAGGTATCCCTCGAACCCGTGCCAGGCGGCCTGGTCTTCCGGTGAAGCCGTGGCCAGGGGGTTCGCATTGGGTTTGGTCGCCTCAACAACCAGAACAACCGGGCGGTACCGATTGAAATCAGCGCTCTTGAGGACGATTTCTTCGTGACCTTCGGTATCCACCTTCAGGAAGTCGATGCCCTGCCCTTCGGGTACATGACTCTTACAGATATTCTTCAGGGAATCGACTTGAACCATGATCTTATTCGTGACGAGGCCGTATTCGACACACAGCCGTCGGGCCAGTGCCTCATCAAATGTGGACAGAGCCGAAGCATCGTAACCCGTGGGCAGGGCACCTTCAAGCTGATGGAAAATCCGCTCGCCCTTCCCCTCGGCAACCGCCATCTGCAGGTTGACGTCACCGGGCCGAGCCTGCTCAAACTTCTTGATGCAGGCGGGCAGGGGCTCGATGTTGACGCCCCGCCATCCCCGCTCATAAAACTTCCGCGTCACCGAGATGTCATAGGGATCATGAGCGCCGACGTCGATATAGAACCCGGTCTCCTTGTGCCTGAAAAACCGGTCCAGGATGATGTCTTCGTAGTTCTGGGAATAAGTGAGCATACAGTTCGTCCGCTGGTCCTTGAATCGGGAATGATGGTTCCTTCGCGGCCCCCAGCTCGTTTCACCGGGACCGCCCCCTCGCCGCCAGGCTCGGCACCGGGCAGGATTGGCCGACAATAGATGAGACACCGCCTCTGATCAATGTTTTTAACTTTTCACGTATTCCCGCGCGGATTGCTCCGTGCCGGGATTTGTACTACCTCACGTACAGCCGGATCATCCGACCGGCCCGGACGATAAAGGGGCTCCCTTTTCAGGGACGCCGACGGAGAACGGCATGTGGGTGTTTGCAGGCGGCATGCAGCGGGCAGGTTCGACGCTGCAATATCAGATGGCCGGCGGTATCGTTGAACACTGCGGTTTGGGCCGCCGCGTCACCTGGCATGACCCCGGAGACCACGAGCGTGTTCTGGCGGACGACGGCGGCGACGAGCTCCTGGTCTTCAAGAGCCACGAGCTGACCCCTGCCATCCGCAGGGCCGTGGACGCGGGACGCGGGCGATGCCTCTACATCTACCGGGATCTGCGGGACGTGATCAGTTCCATGATGGACAAATTCGGCTGCCGGTTCACGCCGGAACAGGCCGCGACCACCGCCCGCTCCCTCATGGCCGCCCACGCGGCATGGACGTCAATACCCGACACCCACGTGGCCCGCTACGAGGACGTGATCAACGACATGGCAACGGAGATCAACAGCCTGGCCCGTTACCTCGGCGCAGCCGTGGACGCCCCTTTCGCGGCCCGCTTGGCCGCCGACCTGGCTCCGGCCAGACAGGCGGAGCGCATCAGGCAGGCGGCCCAATCCGATACGATGGTCCGGGTCAGCGAAAGCATCGCCTACCACCCGGACACCCTGCTGCACGAAAACCACCTCCTGGACGGGCGACCGGGCCGGTACAGGGACAGGCTCTCTT